>NZ_NPDI01000008.1:0-80807 GCF_002251265.1 Rhodopirellula sp. MGV
TCGTCGGCGGTGTCAGGTGGTTGTCTCACCAACAAAGTATGTCATGTCATCGCTCGACGCGCAACTCCGCCCAAAGCCCCTGGTTGCCCTATTGTGACTGCGCAAATTCCGTGCCGAACAGTATTGTGTCAGGTACCTTTTGGGCGCTTTAGGTAACTTGCTGTTTTGTGTGTTGGAACAAGCTGATCTGGCGACGGAGTTAGCCTGCTGTAGCGTTTGCTCACCGTCACACATCCGTCGGTGTCGAGAAAGCAGCCCCGCGGGAAGAATGTCGAACGTTTTTGCGTGGGGCAAATGCGAGCAGACGCGGTGATCGAGATGCGGCGGCTCGCGGGGGAGCGTGCAGTAGCTATTTTGCCTAGACTGCTAAAAAGGTACCTGACACCTTAAACGCTGTCGAAGTCTTCGAAGTCGTCGAGTTCGATGTCTTCTTCTTCTTCTTCGTCTTTGCTGGTGCTGAGGCCGAATTCGTCGCTGATTTCGTCGTCGATTTCGATTTCGTAGTCGTCGTTGAGTTCTTCTTCGAAGTCGTCGTCGAAATCATCATCGAAATCGTCTTCGTCGATGTCGTCGAAATCGTCCAGGTCGTCGTCGTCGTCCAAGCCGTCGTTGAATTCGTCGTCGACTTCCTCGCCACCCATGTCGTCGTCGAAGCCATCTCCGTCGTCGTCCATGTCGTCGTCATCATCATCGTCGTCGTCATCCATGTCGGACCCGAGACTCGGATTGGCGACCACGCCACCGGTTCGCCAGTTGGGTGCAGCACCCGGGCTGGTGACGATATCCGCGATGGGGGCGATTGGGTTAGCCACTGAATCGACTAGAGCAACACTCATCAAAAAACCGGAAATACAAATAGATGGGGAGGGAAAGCGGCGAATTTCCGTGGCCGGTCGCCGGAGTGGAACCGGAGTCTGAGTTGTACAAACCACCTTGGTTGGTGGTTCTCGGCCATCGGGCCGCCGTATGAAATCAGTATGGATCAGTCGTCGCAGACGTTTGCGGGGTTATCCCAGCAGTTGATGTTTGCGGCAGCAACAGGTGGATAAAAACGCGTCGCCAAGCCGATACACAGTCTCAATGTGTGGACCCCGGAATCGATCCGTGCTGGCTCGGTCGCCGGCTCGCAATTAGGAAGATCAACCTAGTCCGACGGACGCACATTTTGATACCTAAGCCAGTTCCGGCAAGAGACCCAAGCGAAAATTCGGCTCGTTACGAGATTTTGCAGCCCATTGGAAGCGTTTCGGACGTCCATGGCCAAGCCGCAACGGTCAAAAATCGGAATGTTTTTGCAGACTTCATGGAAGGAACCGTCATGGATCGACGTACCGATTGCCAATCCCGGCTCTTATCGCCGGTCAAATCACAATTCGCCAGTCTTTTCCCTGGCTTGGCGGTTGCGCTGGTTTTGACAGCAATCGGCGGATGCGCCGGCCGTCAATACGGACACCTGCTAGCCAACGACGACAAAGATCTGGTGGGCAGCCACGCCGCCGGAGCTGCCACCTGGAATCCCCTGGTTGAGCAGTCTGTTGCCCAATTGCTCTCGCGCTGCCCGACCAACGTCCAGCCCGTTGCGTTCGAAGCGTCAGACGAAATGTCGCTCGATCCGCAATCGATCAACGCAGCTCTGGCATCCAGCGGCCCCGCGACGATCTGCTTCGTCGGCATCGAAAACAAAAGTGCCGAAGAACTGGGCGACTTCAAAGACCAGCTCTACGAACAGATCGACAGTCAAATCAACGACGGGACCTATCGCGCGATCAGCCGACGCGTGGTCGAAACCGCACTTCGCGAATGCCGATTGCGTCCCGATTCGCTATTCCTGCCTGCCAACCGCGACGTCTTCACTGCGACGTTGGGCCGCAGCGGCTCGCCAGTCGATTACTTGCTGTTCGCCACGATCACGACGGGAACGACCGACCGCAATAAAACCAGCCAGCGTGATTACTTGCTGACCCTGGAAATGGTCAACGTCCACACCGGTGACTTTTTGAAAGAGTCTGCAAAAATCCGCAAAGGCTACTCCAAGACGCGTGCCGGCAAATGGTGGAATTACGGCCCATTTGACCAAGCGGACGGTTGATAGCCGCTTGGCCCGATGATCTGCGATAACGTTCGATCGCGTTCCGCCCCGCGACAGTCTCTGCAAACGGTTGCCTGGTGGATTCTGGGATTGGTCCTGGTGACCGCGGGGTGCCGCACGACAGGACCAAAGCTCGTCGATGCGCACGCCGCCTATCGCGGCGGAGACCTACAGTCTGCCGCGACCGCGCTGGAAAAGTTGGCAGACGGCAAACGCAAACAACGCTCCGCGAGCCAGCTCGATTTGGCAGTCGTCAACCTTGCCCAAGGCCGCCCGGCCGAAGCCGAAAGTCAGCTTCGAGACCTTCGCGATCACTTCGATTCGGTTGGCGGAGTCGGCTTGGATGATGCCGCTTCGCTAGCCACTGACGACACGAAACGCGATTTTCAGTTGGCCGGTTACGAACAAGTATTGCTGCGTTCGATGTTGGCTCTGACCTCACTGGCGTCCGGCAGCGGTGATGCCAGCGCGTATTGTTTGCAAGCCCAAAGCCGCTCCCGAGAGTTGGCCGATGATGCGAAGTCCGACGAACTTGCCGGTACCTTCTCCGTCGCATTAGCACCGTATCTGCACGGCACACTGCGTGAAGCGACTCATCAAAACTACGACGATGCGCTGCGTTCGTTCCGTCTGGTCAGCTCGATTCAGCCGAGCTTTTTGCCTGCCGCGGAAGACATCCAACGGGTCGGCGAAGGCGTTCATAGCCGACCGGGACACGGCGTGCTGTATGTGATCGGCTTTGTTGGCGAAGGCCCGCAGCTGGTTGAGTCTGTCGCACCGACAACGACCCAGTCCCTGCAAATCGCGTCGACATTGGTCCGGCATGCGAGTTTGAATCAAAAGAAAAAGGACGGCGAGGAAGACGATGACACGATCGTGTTGCCGACAATCGCCGAAGTCAAAGTTCCGAAAGTCTACGTGCCGCCGAGTTCGCTTGCCGCGATCGGTGTTGGGATTGGCGATGGCGTTTTCTTGGGAGCAACCCAGCCGCTGACGGATGTCGCCGGGTTGGCAACCGACCGATTGGATGCCGAGATGCCGTGGATCATTGGTCGTGCGATTGCGAGGCGTGCGATCAAAGAGGCGAGCGTCTCGACCGCTTCAGGAGCGATCGGTTTGAACGGGAACGCGGCTTCGATTTTTCAGTTCGCTGCCGTCAATGCCTGGGCTGCGACGGAGCATGCCGACACACGATGCTGGTCGATGCTCCCCCGCGAGTTCCAAGTGCTGCGGGCGGAATTGCCCTCCGGCGAACACCAATTGGATCTGTCGGCACTCGGCGGCAACGGGATGCCCTTCGCACCGCCACGTAAAGCGTCGGTTACGGTTGTCGATGGCCGAAACACCTATCTGTTTGTCTTTGCCCCTGAAACCATTGTTTCCGTGGTTAGTCCGCCAAGATAAGATGGGCCGAAAACGAAGCTCTGGCGAGACAGCACAAATCTAATGAATGACTTTCCGGGATCCGCGACTTTTGTGATCCCCACGATGAACGAAGAAGCGACGGTGGCGACGCTCGTCGAAAAGATCGACGATGTTTGTGGCACGTTGAATCTGCGTCATGACATCTTGTTAATCGACGACGGTTCGACGGATCAAACGTGGCCGAGAATTGCTGAGTTGTCACGGCAGCACAAGCATGTGCGTGGAATGCGATTTCGACGCAACTTTGGAAAAGCGGCTGCGCTGGCCGCAGGCTTCGCCCGTGCCGGGGGGGACGTCGTGTTTACCATGGACGCCGATTTGCAAGACGACCCGGTGGAGGTTCCCAAGTTCATCGACAAGCTGAACGAAGGCTACGACGTTGTTAGCGGCTGGAAGCAGAAACGTCACGACCCACTCGATAAAACGATGCCCAGCAAAGTGTTCAATTGGCTGGTCAGCCGATTAACCGGTGTCAAGCTGAACGACCATAACTGCGGTTTCAAAGCCTATCGCCAAGCGGTTACCAAAGACGTGACACTGTACGGCGAACGCCACCGATTTGTACCGGTGCTTGCCGCGGCACGTGGTTGGCGTATCGGCGAAGTGCCTGTGGTTCATCACCCGCGTGAATTTGGTCAAAGCAAGTACGGCGTCTCACGTCTTGCCAAAGGGTTCTTGGACCTCCTGTCGATTTTCTTTCTGACAACGTTCGGCAAACGCCCGTTCCACTTTATTGGTGCGATCGGCATGCTATTTTTTGTCACCGGCGGGCTAGGCATCGTGTACCTGTCAGGGCATCGGATTTTGTCCTGGCAGATCGAATCGATGAATGATTTTCACCTGCACAAGTCACCGTTGTTCTATTACTGCATCACGGCGTTGCTGCTGGGGTCACAATTGTTCTTGGCCGGATTGTTATCGGAGCTAGTGGTTTCGTTGGCGGAACAATCGAAGTCACCTTACAGCATCGCCGAAGAAACGGAGTCGCCATGATGAGCGACGTCAACGAATCATCGAAATGGGTACGCAGTGTCTACGCCATGTTGATCATGGCGACGCTTGCGATCGCGACGGGGCGTATTGCGGTCGTGGTCAGCCGCGAAGGCGACACGGCATTCTTGAGTGCAAACGACCGATCACGCTGGTGCACGATTGCGTCGCTGGTCGAATACGGCACCTACGAAATCGATGACTATATCTTTCGGCGTGGTTCGAAGATGAACCGCAGGCCTTGGGCGACAATCGATTTGGTGCGGCATGTCGGTGAAGATGGCGAGCTTCATTACTACAGCAGCAAGCCGCCGCTGTTGCCGACGATCTATGCCGGTGTTTACTACTGCGTCGCCAATACAATGGGGATGTGGTTAAGCGATCAGCCGCTTTATCTTGGCCGCATCATTTTGTGGTTGGTCAATGTACCGACTTTGGCGATCTTCTTGCTTGCGACAATTGCTGCGATCGATCGCGTCACGCCGCACTGGTGGGCGAAATGCTTTTTGGCGGCCGCGACCTGCTTGGGAACCATGATGGTTCCGTTCACGATCTCATTGAACAACCACTTGCCAGCTGCCGCTTCGGTGGCTGTCGTGCTCTTCGTGTTTGTCCGTTCGCTTGATCAAAAGCTCGGGTTTCTGTGGTGGCTGTTGGCGGGCCTTGCCGGCGGTTTCTTGGCCGCGAACGAACTGCCTGCGCTTTCGATGACCGTTTTCTTTGGCGCGCTGTTTGTGCTGGTTCGACGCGAAGCTGTCATCGGATATACGATCGGTGTGGTGGTGATCGCGATCGCGTTCTTTGCAACCAACTGGCTGGCGCACCATAGTCTGCGCCCGCCATACACGCACCGCGGGAACGGGGGCCTGATTGCGACAGCAGATGGATCGTTGCAGCAAGACCTTGCCGGAACAAAGCAGTTGTTGATCGAGCATGGGATGGCAACGGCTGCTTCATCGGTCAAGCGTTATGGCTCGCGACAAGATGGTCGCAAACGGATCTTGGTGGACGAGCATCGCCAGTACGGTTTGATATTGAATTCCGGCGGCGATTCCGAGCTTCGGTACTGGGATGATTGGTACGACTACCCCGGCAGCTACTGGGTAGACGGACGCCGACAAGGCGTCGATCGAGGCGAGTCATCACGACTGGTTTACTTGGTCAACATGACGATCGGGCACTACGGTCTGTTTTCGTTGACACCGATTTGGTTGCTGATGCCGCTTGGGTTGGCGGGTTTGGGGTTTGCGAACCTACATGCGTCATCAAGCGATGTGGTTGCCCGACGTGACCACCGCCTGCTTTTGGCAGCAATTGCAACGGCCAGTTTGGTCTGCATGGCGTTCTATGTGATGCGACCGGAGATCGACCGAAATTATGGCGGTGTCAGTGTCTGTTTTCGCTGGATGCTTTGGTTCGCGCCGCTTTGGCTATTTGCTTGCAGTGGGCCATCAAATTGGCTGGGCCAGAGAGTTTGGGGAAGGCGTTTCGCGGTTGTATTGCTAGCACTTTCTGTTTTTTCGGTTTCGACCGCACTGAATGGTCCTTGGCAGTCCCCTTGGTTGTATCGGTTCTGGCGTTTTTTGGGCTGGATTGCGGCTTAAAGTCGGAATTAAGATGCGGGCTCAGGTGGCAATGAACGGTGGCTCGTTGCCGGCGGGTGATTGCAAGATCGCAAGCATTCCGCACTCCTCTCGTCATCCAAAACGGACGTGACGTATTCGCGTGAGCGGCAAGGACGCCGAAACGATTAAGCCTGCGCCCTCGGGAAAGATGTCCCGATGGATGGTCGCTGTATTGCTAATCGCGGCCATTGTGTTTGTGGTGCGTTTCATCGGCCCACAGACGGTCGGCAATCAGGTCCGCCGCCACGTTCAGAAAATGTTGCGTGAGCAATACCCTGGGCTGGATGTCACGATCGGTCATGGGCGTGTTGAACCGAATATCGGATTGATTCTAGAAGACGTCCGCTTCGGGGTTCCGCCCGACCGCCCCGAGGCGATGCCGGCGATTGAACAAGCAATCCAGCGTCTTGGGTTGTCCAATGGCCCATCGCGAGAATTGTTGCGCATCGATCGTGTCGTCGTATTTGCCAAAGCTGATTTCAGCAAATTGCTGGAGCAGCAAAATCCGTTGATGACCGAACGCGTGTTGATCAGCGGGCTGCGTGGTCACGCATGGATGGAATCCGATGATGAGTTCTCACTCGAGAGACTTTGGCCACCACCAAAGTTCAGCGACGCGATCTGTCCAAGAATGGAACTTCGCAACGCGCAATTGACACTGGAAACACAGATCGAAGGTAGTCGTCCAATACAGTTGGATGTTTCCAAAGCCGTGATGCTGAAGCATGCGGTCAATCCGGCCTCGGGGGCGATCGCAGCCGAGGGCGACGTTTGCTCGACCGTGTTGCAAGCGATCGGATCGTCAAGTTTGGCCGATCGATTCGCATTGCAAATGTCAATGGTTGGGACGAGCGGTACGCTGACATGTGACATCAACGGCGCACGAATCGAAGGCGGTTTGATCGATCAGTTGCCCGCAGTCCTGCGTGATCAGGTTCAACAGCTTGAGCACGCCCGGGGACTAAAGCTGAATGTTGACACGAAAATCAGTGCGGGGATTCGAGGCGGGAAACTCGCAAAGCTAAAAACACAGAGCAAGATTCACGAGGGTTCGTTCCAGCATCCAACATCGGTGATGCCGGTCCAAGGCATTCGTGGGATGATCACCGGCACGCTCGACGAACACGGTCAAGCGGAGGTTCGTTTCGATGCTTGCCAGGGATATTGGGGCGAAGCTCGGATGGTGTTTGGCGGCGAAGTTAAAAATGATCCTAACCGTCAGGGAATCGCACAATTTCGTGGCGGCATGAATGTGTCCGTCTATGACTTGGTGTTGGACCAGCGTTTCGCTGCCGTGATTCCGGAAAAATTGAAAGACGGTTGGAAGAAACTTGAACCGAGCGGCGTCGTTGATATCCCGCGAGCCCGATTCGATTTGGTAGACGGCAAAGTCGAAACAGAAGCCGAGATCCTTTGCAAAGGTGTCGATGTTAATTTCGACAAGTTCCCCTATCCGGTGCGGCAATTGAGCGGCACGGTCACTGCGGAACACGGACGCTTGAAGAGTTCGTTGATGAGTGGCCGGGTTGGCGGACGTTTGATGCAGTGCTTGTTCGATTTCCCCATGAAGCCGTTGCCGAATTCGCCCAAGGTGTTTTCCGCGGCGATGGATGGGCCAATTGCGATCAACAATGACCTGCTCAATGCGCTGACACCGCGAGGCGAATCGACTTCGAAGCTCGAGCATTTCATTCGTTCGTTGAATCCGTTGGGCGGAGTCCACTTGGTTCGCGGGACGCTTCGGACGGACGACGATGGGACCAAGCATCGCGACTTTGAATTGAAAATTAGCGACGGTACGTTGCGTTACGATTTGTTTCCGTATCCGCTCCACAACGTTACCGGTCAAATCCGTGTTGTCGACGAGCATGTGCGGATGGTCAATTTTCAAGGTGCGAACTCGAACGGCGGTTTGATCCAGTGTGACGGTGTTTACCGAATGCCGGAGACTCCAGATTCGACGCCAGATGTCCAACTTGCAGACAACACTTCCCCAGTCCGCGCTGCATTGGATTCGGTTGCACCCGCTGGCGGGAACGTGTTGGAATTGCATTTCGATGCGATCAGCATCGCACTCGATGAGGCGTTGCGACGGGCGTTGCCAGAATCATCACAAGAGGCTTGGGATCATCTGGCCCCCAGTGGCATGCTCGATCAGTTGAAGATCGATGTCCATCGCGGTGGCAACTCCACACCGCTTGACCTCAGTGTTGTCGCGCGGCAGTACGATCACAACCAAATCGGTGCCGAAACCTTGCGGTTACAACCGCGTTCGTTGCCCTATCGTTTGGACATCACCCAGGGCATGGTTCGGTATGACAAAGGCAGCGTGTATATCGATTCGCTGCATGCCGAACATGGCGGATCGAGCGTGTCCGCAGACGGAAGTTGCAAGCGGATTGCTGATGGCAGGTGGTTGCTCGCGATGGATGTGCACAACGGAAGTCGGCTTGTACCGGACGCTGAATTTGCGGCCGCATTGCCAGAACAAATGCGTGCCGCGGTACGTGAGTTGAACCTGCGTGGCCCTGTCGGACTAAGCGGATTGACTGAGACTTTGTTGTCGGACGCGACCCATCCGGAGCCGGTGTTCGGATGGGATTTGAAGCTTCAATTGGAAGGCAATCGGATTGGCGATGTGGGGCCTGTCCACTCGCTCCGCGGGGAACTCGATATCCGTGGGCGCAAGGACTCGACAGGAATTTCGGCGCAGGGCGAAGTCCGAGTCGATTCGATGCATGTCAACGATTTGCAGATCACTCAGATCCGAGGACCCTTCCAAATCCGCGACGAGCATCTGCGTTTAGGTGTTCGTCAATCAGGCGACGTGAGCGCACGACCAATCGAAGGAAAGCTATTTGACGGATCGATCGGGCTTGATGGAACGATGACGCTGTCCGATGCAAGCTTCAATGTGCGATTGGCACTCGTTGGGGCGTCGGTGCCAGTCGTCTTGGCAGATATTGGTCAAGCCGAACAGGAACTGTCCGGTACCCTTGATGCCAACATGACATTGGAAGGTCTGTTAGGAACACGCGACCTGTTGCGAGGTCGCGGAAAGGCGACGATTGAAGATGCGAACCTCTATCAGCTACCCGTACTGGTACAGTTGTTGAACGTGCTATCGATCACCCCGAACGAAGAGTCAGCGTTCACGAATGCGGAAATCGACTACACGCTGATCGAAGATCAGGTGGAGTTCAACAATCTGAAGCTTTGGGGAAGTCTGATTGCACTGCACGGTAGTGGCACGATGGACCGGCGCAAAAACATCGATCTGACGTTCAATACACGCGTTTCACCACGCAACACGTTCACACGAATCCTGCGACCGTTGGCGGCTGATCGTTATACCTTGTGGACGGTTGAAGTTACCGGCCCGGCGAACGATCCGACCATTCAGCGTAAAGCACTCGAGAACGTCGGCTTGCGGTTCGAGAAGTTGTTTGAGGGCATGAACCCTCCACGAGATCCCAAACGCAAAGACCGCACCGCAGGTGTTGGGCGAATGCTTCAATAACAGCAGCAAGTCGCTGTTGGCTTCCTACTGACAAGTGTTACTGGCACCTGTCACTGAACGCCAACCGCGGTGCAGCGATTAAGCAACTTCGACGCAGTTACACACCTGTCCGAGCACGCCAGCTTGGCGAATCGCTGGGACCAGTGCTTGTCGTAGAGCCGCTGTTGGCAATTGACCACGGACGACGATCCGTGACCCTTCCAGTGTGATGTCGAGGCCCGTTCGATAGGGGGCAAGCTCTCGGTGATTCGACAACACCGAATCAATTCGGTTGATCGTTTGGGCGGTGCGCCCATCGCGCATGATCGTGGTAGCCATCGGCCTTTCTCCCAATTGGCGAGATTCAGTTCCTGACGCTAATGCTCAGCGAATCGGGCCAACGGATGTTTCTGTAGAAACGGGACTAACTTGGGGCGGATTGATAACAGGAGCAGGCAGCAGCGTCGAGACGGATTGCGACTCCAAACTCCAGGATGTCGAAAAACGCGCAATGCGTTGTTCACAACCGTAATCGTCACTTAACGCTAATCAGATGCTCGAAAAATCCACCAGAAAAAACAGTTATTTATTACAAGTAGCATTTTTCGTTCCGATTGACGTCTCTTTTTCGGATTGCAAGTGCAAGGGTCTCCGGACAGCAAATCTGCTCACCGCTGGTGGTGGTGGATTGTGAGCAGCGGATATCTGTGGTTTGATGCCCGAACAATTCACAATGGTCTTTCCATGGCGAGGTTGCGATGCAAACCGGTCGCAGTACTGGAGGGCTATTCGATCGAGCCGACACTGAACTTGCCAACGACGAGGAGATTGCCCGTGGCAGTTGAAATTCAAGCGGTCTATACCGGCACACTTGGCTGCGAAGCGACCCACGGTCCGAGTGGTAAACAGCTCGTAACGGATGCCCCGGTTGATAACGGCGGCCAGGGCTTGTCGTTTTCGCCAACCGACTTGGTGGCAACCGCACTAGGGACCTGTGTGTTGACGATTTTAGGTCTGGTCAGCGAACGCCACGAGTTGGACTTGAGCGGTGCAAAGGTCAGCGTGACCAAAGAGATGATCCAAAAGCCTGTTCGTCGCATCGGTGCGTTGCGATGCGTGGTGACGATTCCTGCCGAGCGTGTCGCCGACGCCGCAATGCGGACTCGACTGGAAACCGCAGCACGGCATTGTCCGGTGCACCAGAGTTTGCACCCGGATATCGATTCGCCGATCGACTTCGAATACGTTTGAGAATCGACTTAAGTGGGGGCGGCTGGGGGCCCCTAAACGTCCAGATCGTCGAGTTGGTCGAGCAATTGGTCCAGTGAATCGTCACTGGGGTCGTGCCCCAAATTGATCGGCGAAATGGCTTTGCGGTGACCTGTAGCATTCGCCGCATTGGGCTCGGTTCCGGCCGCCGCATTTGCGGTCGGAGCGACCGTTGAAGATGTCGATGCTTTGGTGGCCGAGCCCGGTGCTGACAAACCGCCGATTGAAACGGTTTTCACACTGAGTGAGTCGCGCAGCCGCTCAAGTTCTGCGACGATGCTCGTCGCATCGCGATGTTGATTAAGGTCGAAAAGGAACAGCCGTCGACGATGGGGTGTCGTCGAGGTTGGCGGATCGGGATCCAGGCGGTGGGCACATCGATAGCCCGGAAAATCGATGCTGTTGAGTGCCGACATCAACTCTTCGGCCGGGCGCCAGTCCAGCACTGCCGCGGGAACGGTGATCGCGGACAGTGTCATCCAATCGGTCGAGTCGACGGATATCGAATCAAAGCGTTCGACCAGTGTTAGGTCTAATCCGGGGAATCCGATCAGCGACGCGACCAAGGCATCAGCAACGGCGTGTCCGGCAGCCGGCGGGTTTTGAACGAGAATGACTGGGAGTCGCATCGCGGGAGGCATCGCCGTTAGTGGGCCAAGCGGTCAGACCGAGTGCTTGGGCCGGTTGCTGTGGAGTTTGGCAGGGTGGTCTGATTGACCGGATCGGTTTGGGCGTCCTCAATCAGATCGTACATCTCAAACCACAGATCGCGGACGTTTGTTTTCGGTGTCACCCTACATTTCTTTAGGTGACTGTCAACCATCTTGCGGAGTTCGTAGGGGGTGTCTTCGAGTAAGTCACCGGCGAGCGATTGCACCATCTTTTGCGTTGCTTTGGTTTCATGGATCGTCGTCCAGCCGGTCATCCGCTGGTGCGACGTCGCCAATAGGGTGAGCTTCTTCGCGGCAGCCGCCCTGATTGCCCGGAGCCGAGAGACACGGTAGAGCTGTTCCCACCCATCGACAATCAGCAGGCCGTCACGAGGAAGTCCGGCTAATTCTTTTAGAATCCGTTGTCCCGCTCGCAGGCGTTCTTTGACCCTTCCGATCCAGCCGACCGACGGATCGTTATTGATTTGGTCAAAGGCAACCATCGGATAGCACTGTTGCAACTTTGGCAGGAACGTATGCAGCAAGGTTGACTTGCCTGTTCCATGTGGCCCCAAAATGACGCCTCGACGCGTCTTTTTCAGCGTCGCCAAAAGCCCTTCGAGGTGCATGTCGATGGTCTGTGGATTCGTTCCACTGACCCCATGATTGAAGCGGTATCGGACCTGTGTGGGGGCGATAAAGCTTGTCGAAAATGGGTTGGGAATCTGAAATTCGAGGTTGGGCTTTACGGTGACCATTGTTCAAGCGGACCCCGTTTGAAGGTTGAAAAACCGTCGTGAACCAAATGAGAAATTGCGTTCGCCGGCCAGCGTGTCGCTCACTGCTGCGTACGACGCCAGACGAAAGTATAGCCTTGCGACTCGTCATGACGCAGGACGGGTGCGTGGTTTGGCGTTCCTGCGCAAAGGTTTTTGGTGGCAAGCTTTCTTGCAAAGTGGCTTTCTGCAATCGAGCGCTGAATCGCTACAGAATCAGAAAGCAGATCGCGGTGACGATCACGACGCCAATCAGGTTGAGCACAAAGCCCTCTCGGACCATCTCTTTGACGTGGATCCTGCCGCTCGCGAATACGATCGCGTTGGGGAAGGTCGCGGCGGGCATCATGAACGCAAAGCTGGCGCTGATTGTCGCCGGGATCATGATTAACTTGGGATCCTCCGCAGGAATCAACGCAAGAATTGGCAACAGCAAGTTCGCGGTCGCCGTGTTGCTCGTTACTTCGGTCAAGAACGTAACCGCCAGACAGACGACGCCGACAATCCAGAACGGGTGTAGGTCTCCTAGTCCGGAAAGCTGCTTGCCGATCATCAGACTGATTCCGGTCGAGCGAAAAGCTTCCGCGATCGCAAATCCGCCGGCGCAGAGCAGCAGGATTCCCCAGGGAATGCGGACCGAATCGTTCCAGGTCAGCAGAGTTTCGCCTTTGCCGTTGGGGATCAAGTGCATGGCCACGACGGCGAACAAGGCGACGCTGGAGTCATGGGCGTGCGGAAGATTGACAAGCTCACTCCAGCCACCGAACGGCGCCGTCCGCGTGACCCACAGTAGCGCTGTGATGCCGAACACGATCAACGTCCGTCGTTCTTCGGGACGCCAATCGCCGACCGATGGCATCGACAAACGCTCTTTGCTGGAGAGGCGTCGTGTGAGCCAGATCGCTTGGATCGGTAACATCAACGCGATGATCGGCCAGGTCCACGCCGCCCATTGAAGAAACGAAGGTTCGGCACCACCGATCTTTTTATAGTTGTCGATGAAGATCAAGTTAGGTGGCGTGCCGATCGGTGTTCCTGTCCCACCGACGCTTGCCGCGAAGGCGATGCCCATCAGAAGGCACGGCGCCAGCGTTGTACTGTTGGAGCGTTCGACCACTGCCAATGCGATCGGCAGCATCATCAGTGCTGTCGCCCCGTTCGAAATCCACATGCTCAAGATTGCCGCGGCGGCCATGAATCCGAAAACAACGCGGCGTGGATTGGCACCGTCGGCGTTCCGTCCCCCAAAGGTCCGCACCATCACCAGGGCCAAACGACGATGGGCGCCGCTGCGTTCCATCGCCATCGACAACATCAGCCCGCCCATGAACAGCAAGACCAATTGGTGTCCGACAGCACCAGCGATCTGTGCCGATGTGAGCACACCGGAGGCGGGAAAGATGGCCAGCGGAAGCAAGGACGTCACCGCGATGGGGACCGGCTCGGTGATCCACCAAATCGCGCACCAGACGACGACTGCTGCGGCGATCGCGACCGCAGAATCGTGTCCATAGCTTGACACAATCGCTCCGACGGCGGCAGCACCGAGGGGCCCTGCGATTGCCGCGATCACATTGATACGCGTCGTTCTCGAGCCTTGTGGTGGATCCGCCGTCACCTTGCCGCTGACCTTGCAAGAAGGGATGAAACGATTGTGAAATTCGAAAGCGAACTAGCTTTCCATGACTTCCGATTCGCGAGCTTTCGACAACTCGTTGACTTGCTCTTCGTACTTTTTGGTCAGTTCTTGGATCTCGTCTTTCAACTTGTCGCGATCGTCTTCGGAGATCTCTTTGTCCTTTTCCAACTGATCGGCGTGCTTGTTGGCATCACGACGAATGTTGCGGATCGAGATCTTGGAATCTTCGGCGAGTTCTTTGATTCGTGAAACCATCTTCTTTCGCACGTCGGTCGAAAGAGCTGGCACGTTCAAGCGAATGACGCGTCCATCGTTTTGGGGATTCAATCCCAGATCGCTACCTACGATGGCTTTTTCGATGTCTTTGATCGTACCCGCGTCGTATGGGCGGATCAGGATCTGTTGCGGTTCGGGAACACCGATCGAAGCGAGTTGCTTGAGCGGAGAGGTAGACCCGTACGCTTCGACTTTCAATGAATCAACCAAACCCGGGGTCGCACGGCCGGTTCGAATTCCGGAAAGCTGGTTGCCCAGCACGGCGATCGCCTTTTCCATTCGTTCTTCGGCATCCATCAGAGTTTCTTCGGCGGACATGATGAGCATCCTTGGGTTTGTGGTTGTAAAAGTATCGGACCGAAAAGTTTAGCGTCTTTTCCAGACTTGGTTGAAGGTGGGCAAACGCGGTTGGCCTGATCAGCGTACAATTCTGCCAAGATTCTTCGATTCTAAACGGCCCCATGGGGATGTTTCCCGCAGTGCCGGGCGATTTCGAACAAGGCCTGCTATTTCCAGAAAAATTGATCGATGCGTTCAACTTCGCTTTCTGCATTCCTCGTCTTCATCGCCGTAGCGTTCAGTTCCATCGGCTCCACCGATGCGGGGGCTGCCGAAAAATTACCAAACATTTTGATCGTTTTGGTCGACGACATGGGCTTTGGTGATCCCCGTTGCTTCAATCCGAAAAGCAAAATCCCGACGCCGAACATCGACCGTTTGGCTGCCGAGGGAATGCGTTTCACCGATGCCCACGCCTCAGGCCCCCTATGTCATATGTCACGCTATGGCCTGATGACGGGGCGATATCCGTTCCGCATCAATGTAGGTCAGTGGCCAAAGCACGCATTGATTCAAGAAGGTGAGGTCACGTTACCGTCGCTGCTCCGCGATGCCGGATACCGAACTGCAATGGTCGGGAAATGGCATGTCGGTTTTGACGAAAATGGCTACGATCGCCCCCTGCCTGGCGGACCCGTTGATCGCGGCTTCGACTCGTTTTTTGGCATCCGGGCCTCGACGGATATCCCGCCTTATTTTTATATCCGCGACCGGAACGCGGTCACGCCGCCCACCGATTCAATCGAAGCCAACCAATCCGGCAGCCAGCAAACCGGTAGCCAGTGGAATGAAATTCAAGGTGCGTTTTGGCGGGCCGGCGGGATCGCTCCCGAACTGGATCTGGTCGATGTGACACCCCGGTTCACGAGCGAAGCCTGTGACATCATTCGGTCACACCAAGGCAATGATCAACCCTTGATGTTGTACCTCGCCCTGCCCTCGCCACACACACCGTGGTTGCCGCTACCAAAGTACGAAGGCCAATCCAAAGCGGGCTTGTACGGCGATTTCATGACGATGGTCGATGACATGTTCGGCAAAGTGCTCGGCGCCCTCGAAGACGCCGGCATGAAAGAAAACACGCTGGTGATCTTTTCCAGTGACAACGGGCCGGTCTGGTACGACAAAGACACTCGAGCGTTCGGCCACGACAGTTGTGGCGGTTTGCGAGGTATGAAAGCAGACGCTTGGGAAGCGGGACACCGGATGCCGATGGTCGTTCGTTGGCCCGGTGTCGTGAAGCCCGGTTCCAGTAGCGATGCGACGGTCAGCTTCGTCGACTTTGTCGCGACAATGGATGAACTCGTCGGATCAAATCACTGCGTCCAATCAACGTCTGAAAGCGAGGCCATCGCAGCCGGTCCGGACAGTTTCAGTTTCTTAAGCGAATTGACCGGAAAGCCTTCTGATCGTCCCAAACGTGAGTCGCTTGCCTTGCAAAGCGGTCGCGGTCTGATGACTTACCGACGCGGCCCTTGGAAGTTAATCGAAGGTGACGGATCGGGCGGTTTCAGCGATCGCGGCCCGCGCGGAAATCGCAATCAATCTTACAAAGGCCAGCTTTACAATCTCGATCACGACCTCGGAGAAACCAAAAATCTGGTCGACGAGCATCCCAAGATCGTCGCATCATTGCGTGAAGAACTCGCAGCGATCATCGATGCCGAGCGGTCACGCTAGTCAGTTTTTGTTGCGATCTTCAAAGGCGGGAAACGATGCAACCACACGCAGACCTGATCGTCGCGTCTTCAGACCAGTTCGACAAGATCTTGGCAGATTCCAACAACATGTTGGAATTGAAGGTGATCGAATCGCTGCCGCTGACGATCGATGACATTGTCATTGTGATCGCAGCTCGGCGCGGTATCTTGGACGACCGAAAAGCATGGTGGCAGCTGCGACGTGACGTTTATGGCCGTTTCGCCGAACACCATGCGATCCCGTCGCGGACCTTGGCAATGATCCCGCATGCCTTTCAAGGGGAACTTGCCGAGATCGATGCTGGCGAAGTCGAATTGATTGCGAGCCAGTGGCTGAACGCCGATCATTCGACGCCATCCGATTTGGAGTCCGCAGTGCGGACGTTGCAATGTCTGATCGAGGCTTGTAGCAGCGCACACGATTCCGGATTGGCGGTCATGCTCCGGACCAATCAACCGGCGAACGAGTTTGAGCTAGCGTTCGAGCAATTGGAAAACCAAAAGCGTCGAAGGTTTCGTAAGGCGTTCGACGGATGGGATGAAGCGAAGCGACACGAAGCACACCAGCGCTACAAATACTATCTGAGCCAAGGCGAAGCAGACAGTCTGACGCTGACTTTGCAGGATTTTACGCGATCGAAAATTCTGCGGATCAATCTGAAAACAGATCGTGGCAAGGTCCAGCGTTATCTTCGCCAACGCATCAAAGCTTACATCAAACGTCCACAGCCAGATGCGGGTGAAGCTGACAGCCCGATCACGGCGATTTCAGTGCTTTTCGATATCGAATATGAAGGCTTCGTCGATCTGGTGTTCGATACACGCCCCGAATCAGCCGAGTCGGTGGAGTTCATCGAAGGCACTGACCATGTGCTCGATTTGGAACATTGGCATGATGCCGTGATGCGAATTGATGAGGGCGAGTCGCTGAAGTTGGCATTGCCCGACGGAACGAAACTAGTAATCGAACCCGAAAGTTCCGAAGTCGCTGATTGGGATCGCTACGTTGGCGACATGTTGCGTGACTTGGTGATCGAGATGCGCGGCAAGGGAGAGTTCGAAAAACTAAACCTTGCCGCCGAGCACAGCATCTGGGTCGGCGGGACGCACACCGACTTCTTTTGGAAAAGCTAATACGCTGTCGCGTTATTTGACCGCGTAGATGCGATCGCCGCGTCGAATCAGCAGGTACGGCGGCGCTGGCGTCGCGGCATACAAAACGCTTCCGCCACCAAAGCCAGGGTCTTCCGCGGCGGCTTCCCAGCAGCGGTTCTCGGCGATCTCTTTGCCGTTTTCGAGCGAAATCACCGACGTCGTGCCTTTGTAACCGAACAGATAAAGGTTGTTACCGGCCACCAAGGGTGTCGCCCAGATGCCGCCTGCATCGGTGCGTTCGACGGAGATTTCTTCGCCGGATTCGAGGTCGAACCGATAGAGCACACCGGCGCGATTGACAATGGCGGCCGTTTTGCCGGCGACGATGGGGCTGCCAAACGTTGACGTTGCTTTCGTGGCTTGCCACTTGTAACTCACATCGAACGTGCCGTCGGCTTGCGGCCGGATTTGCACCAGCCCGTTCGATGACGCCGCATCACCGGCCGACGATTCGCCACGACCGTCCGAGGCGCCGACGAGGAATTGTGAGTTTCCGGCTGGCATCGGGGTGCAAGACGTGTTGTTGATGACGTCTTCGAACACCCAAAGTTGGTTGCCGGATTCTGGATCCATTCCCACGATTTTGCCCTTGGCACTGCACACCAAGTGCTGCCGGTCGCCGACGTCAACCAATCGAGGCGACGCCCATGAAGCGGAACCGACCCCGGGAGCTTTCCAGAGTTGTTCGCCGGTGGCCGGATCAATCGCCAAAACGTAAGGGTCCTCACTTCGTTCGACCCAGACGAAGACACGTTTGGCGTCGCTTTCCAACGATGCGGCAAGGCCATGGCGAGCTTCGATCGGACCGAACTGTTCCACCAAGTTCTTTTCCCAGCGGATCGTTCCATCCGGCGAGACCGCAGCTAAGACGCCGCCTTCAAAGAATGCGACGAAACCCTCTTGGGTCGCAACCGCACTTGGTGCGGCGCGGCTGACCATGGGCGAATTCTTGAACGGCGATGGGTTGCTCACATCGACTTGCCAATTCGGGCTGCCGTCGGTCAGGCTGAACGAGCTGATGTGGTAGTTGTCTTTGTTTTCGCCACTCGTTGATGTGACGACGACTTGTTGATGAGCGACGATGGGTGTCGATTGGCCATAGCCGACAATGTCAGCTGTCCAGGCAATGTTCTCGGTCGGCGACCATTCGGTCGGCAGATTGACGTTCACGGAATTTCCGGCGTTTTGGAATTTCGGCCATTCGAATTCGTCTGCAACGGCAAAGGAGCTTGTGCAGGCGAGTAGCGAGAGAACCGTTTGGGAAATCACGCGACGGCGTCGGGATGGGAAAAGTCGTTTCATGGAGATTGCGAGTGTGTTCGGCTGACAATCTCATGCCAGCGGATTGCCAATCGGGAAAAAGAACTGGCTGGCTATTTACCACAAATGCGACGCATGTGGTCGTGGCTGGCTCGAACAAAACGCCATCAGCATAACGCACTGGTCGAAAAAATTGAAGGATTTGCATGTTCAAGGTGCCCAAGACGATGCCAGGCGAGTGGAGACCAGCAATAGCACTAGCTCTGCCACTCTCGGATTCGGTACGGTGGGCTAGCGAAGATAGGGCAGGAATCAGTCGGATGTTGGCGGTCGAATAGCATTTGGAAAAGGACTACGGATGAGCGACTTTGGAAATCATCCCGGCGGCGGATTTAGCAGCGTCGATGGCTACAACGACCTCGCCGGGTCGCAGGCTGAAGAGCAGCGACGCATGCAAGAAGATGCGATGAATCGTCAGCTCGCGGAGCAGCAAGCCCACGATGCCGCGATGATGCAGGCCGAGCAGCAGGCAGCCATTGAGCAGCAGGCAGGCTCGCCCCGTCGAAATGAGCCTCAATCGCGGCGATCGGGAAAGAAGTCGGTCTCAAGCGGCAGGTCCAAAAGCCAACGTCAGTCGAAAAAACGCGTTCAAACGACGCCAGCGACACCGATCAATCCGATGTTTGCAATCTTCGGATTCTTAGCCGCTGGCTTTTGGGGAATGGGGCTGCTGCCAGGCGACGGTAAAATCTTCGCCGGTGTCGTCACGGGATTGATCGGTGCTTACATCGCCGGACACTATTACAAAGTCCTCGTTGCTGCCACGATCGTCGGCGCGGGTTGGTGGTTCCTCAGTCAGCCCGTCCAGCCCAAGCCAGTCGCCCCAGCGTTTGATGTCACAGAGTTCGACGTCCTAGCGTCTGGTGTCGCTGTGCCTAGTGTTACTGCGTCTGGCGGCAACCAGCCCCTGGCAGCGATACCAAAGCAGGCGATCGCAAAGGTCGATCGCACGCCGTTCGCAGCATCGCCTTCGAAACAAGTCACACCAACTCCAGCGGCTATCGCGTCGGTATCGAACAAGCCAGCGATTCTGCTGCGGCCCCATCAGCCACTCAAAACCGACGTGACGCTGATGCGGAAGTTTCAAAACGCGATGTTCGATTTCGAGAAGCGGACCGGCAAGTCGTTTCTCACCGATCACCCGTCGATGAAGCCAGCAACCGAAACTCGCTTCGACTATTTCTCTCGCTATGAAGGTGGCAAGCTTCTCGATGGCCAGCATCGGATCAAAGAATTAAACCCAACACAAAACGTTTGGGACTATCGCCAACCTCAATTGTGGGAACTGGACTTGATGGCGACGATCGAGCAACAGTTTCTCTATTCGACGACCTCGGCGGACGGAACGGTCCGCGACGGCAAGATGCGAATGTATTCTGGTGACGGCCTGTGCTATCAGCCGATGCCAAGGCCGCTCTACCGCGACGGAAAGAAACACACGCCTTTCTTGGTGCCGGTGATCGGCGGTCAGGTATGGCAAGACTTTGTGCGCGCCGTTTATGAAGCGAAGTCCGATGAAGCGTTGTTGAAGCTTGACCCAATCAATCTGGCGATCGCCCAAACGCACCAAGACGTCGCCCAGGCACAAGCAAACTATGACGCACAGCTGAAACGCAATGCGAAGCGTCAGAACAGCGAATCAATGCGTTAGGTATTATTGATTCGCTGGGACGAACAGGTCGACGTAGCATTCTTGGGGTGAGGTGTCGGATCCGTATCGTTTGACAAAGCGAGCCTCGTATTGGTTGGCCCAGTCGCCATCGGCTCCTTCCCAAGCGATCAATAAAAAGTCGTACTCGATTTCTTCGTCGCCCCACATGCCTTGGCGGTGGGCACAAAGTCGCGTCGGCCGGCCGCTCAGATAAACATCGAATACATAGCTCACATCGACGCAGCATTCGGCATCCTTCGGGATGTCACTGAGCACTTCTGCAATAAACGCTTGCCCGTTGTAGCGGGCGTCTTTCCAGTGCGTGACATAAGTCAGCCAAGTTCGCAATCCCGCGCCAGGCATCATCACTGCGATGCATGCGGCGATCCCAATCCCCATCAAAGCTTGCTTGGTTCGATTCGCATACTTTTCGCGCATCCACTCGATCGCGGCGTTCACGCCAACCGCTCCAAAAATCATGCACCACACAAATGCGTACAACCAGTAAAGCTGACTCGGGTGACGACCAGCTGCCGTCGCGGTGAAGTAGAGGCCTGACCAAGCATAAAAAGTGACGAGCAAGCGGCTGCGATGCGAAAGTGAACGTGACCGGATCACTGCAATTGTTCCAGCGATCATCGCAGTCGCCAACAGTGCCAATTGCGCCGGTCCAAGCAATGCTAAAAGAAGCCCCGCATGATGAACTAGCGACGGAAAGGGCCATAGCAGGCGAGCAAACAGGCCCGGCCCGGCGCGATCCAAGACGTTGGCCATAAACTGAGAATTGAACTCGTACGAATACGTCAGCACGTACGGCAGCCAAGGAGCGATACCAAGCAATGCACCTAACGCAAAGAGACACAGAGCGATCACAATCCGCTTCGGTCCGCCGCCGATAAACAACAGCGTCACTCCGGATTGCATTGCGAAGACGATCGCAAGCGGGTGACACAATCCGGCAAGTCCGCAAAACAGTCCCGCAAAAAACACGGCCATGTTTTTCGATCGCATCGAAGGAGACGCATCAGCCAAGCCAAGGACTTGCTTCGAAAGCCAATACGAGCACAAGATGCCGAAAAAGATGCACAACGCGTCCGGCCGCGATGTCAGGCCTGCAAACAGAAGCGGTCGTGAGAGTGCGATCAAGATTGCGACGCCCCCCGCCACGCGTTCCTTTAGACCAAGCAGTCTCGCGAGGAGGTAGGCGACGATGATGGTGCCGATAGCGGCCAGAAATACCGGCAACCGTGCTGTCGGATAACCAGGTTCGAACACTGCAAAGAACGGTGCTTGCGCGAATGCTAACCCCGGTGGCAACGCCATCATGCAAACGTCAGCATTTTCGAAAAATGACGAACGAATCCGCGAAGGAAGATAAGGGATCCTCGGGACCCCTTCAGTCCACATCGTGTACCCCGGTATCGCAAACCACTGTTCGTCTTGAATCCCCGGATGATTCTCCAACAGCGGATACCGCAAGACGACAAACAGTAAAACCGCCACCAACAAGATTAGGTGTGGTTTGCGTGACATCAGATCAAGGCCATCGAAGGGTGACGCGGATTGGAAGAGACTAGGTTAACTACCCGTGAACTCGCATCAATCCCTCTCTGCTGATGCTTCCCAGTGCCGGTCCTGCAGGCCCAGGTTCATTTCGAATTCCTTGAAGGCCGCGAACAAGACCGGGACGACGAACAGCGTCAAAAGCTCGACCGACATCCCGCCGATCACTGGCCAGGCCATCGCCTTGGCGACATCAGAGCCTCGACCGGTTGATTGAATGACAGGGATCAACGCAATAATTGTTGTGAAGGTTGTCATCAGACACGGTCGAATCCGTTTGCACCCCGCTTCGACGGTCGCCTGGCGGATATCACTGACACTGGCCAAGCGTTTGCGTGAGAAAACCTGATCCAAATAGGTTGCCATCACGACACCGTCGTCTACTGCGATGCCAAACAATGCGATGAATCCGATCCACACGGCGGTGTTGATTTCGACTGCGTTGATCGCCAGCAAAATCATCCCGCCGGCAAACGCGACAGGGATTCCCGCAAACACGCTGATCGAAATCGGCAGGTGTCGGAACTGCAAGTAGATGATGAACAGATTGATTAGGATCACCAAGGGGATCACCCACATCAATCGCCGGTTGGCTTCGATTTGATTTTGAAACGATCCGACGGCTTTTAAAGCATAGCCGGTCGGTAGTGTCAATTTTTCATCGTTCTGCGCATCACGCAAGTTTGACTCGACCATTGCGACGGTTTCCAAGTCGCCGACCATTCCGGATGGGGAAAAGGAAACGTGCGCGACCAGTCGGGCATCTTCGCTATTGATCACGCCGGGCCCAAGTCGTCTTCATGGTGGCAAGCACCGAAAGCGGGACCACTTCACCGGAATGCGTGACCACCGGCAAACGCTTCAGTTCGTCGAGTCGTTCACGAAGGTGACGCTCATAGCGGATCCGAACGGGGTACCGTTCGCGGCCTTCGAGCGTATGTGTCACGTTTGAGCCGCCGAGCGCCGTTTCGACAATTTGATTGACCATCATTGTCGACATCCCATAGCGGGCGGCCGCGTCACGATTGACGTCAAACTCGACATACGGTTTTCCCAAGACGATATCGGGATTCACCGTCGCGGCGTCAACTTGGGGAATTGTTTTCAGCTGCGCGGCAACGTCCAGGGAAGCGTTGGCGAGTCCTTCCAAGCTGTCGCCGTAAATGCGAATCGCCATCGACGCTTTGATGCCACTTTGTAACATCACAACGCGGCCTTCGATCGGTTGTAGTGGCGATGCGGGGGTGACGCCCGGCAGTGTCGCCACGGCATTGATTTTGTCCCAGATCTGTTTGCCGGTCATTCCATCACGCCATTGGTCGCGAGGTTTCAGCATCACATAGGTCTCAATCATCGCGGTCGGCGCGGGATCGAGAGCCGATTCCACTCGCCCGATTTTTCCAAGCACGTTGGCGACTTCGGGGATTTCTTTGATCAACGCGTCCTGGGTCTGCAGCACCTCCATCGCTTGCGAAAAGCTGGCTGCCGGATACAGCGTTGGCATGTAAAACCAACTGCCTTCATCGAGGGCGATCCAGTCATCGGATTCCAAACCGGTCATCTGGTGCTTGAATTCGACATAGCCTGGGACGCCGTTCAAATCGGCACCCAGCTTCGACGCGAATTGCTCGAATGGTCGCAGCACGGTCGGCAAGCCGAACCAGGCACCAAGCCCCAGCACCACAACCACAGTTGGCAGCAACGCAAACAAGCCTTTGCGTGATAAAAAGAATCGCAGTGTGGGTGCATAGCCGCGCAAGATGAGTTGGCTGACCGGGTTTTGGTCGGTCGGACGCAGGCGTTCGCCCAGCATCCAGTAACCCGCGATGCTGCTGATGATTGCGACAGCGAACAAAGCGAGTAAATGGTTGCCGTCGACAGCGAACCAGTACAGCCATCCCCCTGCGACCGCTGTGGAGACACATCCCATTCCGAAGGCGCCAAGCAGTCTGCGTTGCCGAGTCCATCTGCTTGTTTGAAGCAAAAGGCGGCTGAGCAGTGGGACGAGCGTGACGGCCACGATGAGTGCAGCGATCAAGGCGAACGATTTCGTCCAAGCCAGCGGTGCGAACAGTTTGTAATCGCGACCGGTCAACATTAGTACGGGGAGAAAACTGATCACGGTCGTCATCACCGCGGTCACCACAGCCGGTGCGACCTCGCTTGCCGATTCGTTGATCAGTTCCAAGCGACGCTCGCTGCCACCTGGACGACCGGCCTGTTCCCATTCGGCAAGTCGGTCGTAGATCGTTTCGGAAACGATGATCCCCATATCAACCATCGTTCCGATCGCGATCGCGATCCCGGCGAGCGACATCAGGTTCGCTTCGATTCCGGAAATTTGCATGGCGATAAAAGCCAAAAGCACAGCCACCGGAAGTGTGATCGCAACAACCAGGCTGGCACGTAAGTGCAACAAAAAGAACAAGATCACTGCGGCGGTGATCAGGACTTCTTGGAGTAGCGATTCGGTCAGTGTCCCAATCGTTTCGTTGATCAGCCCCGTGCGGTCGTAGACGACATTGATTTTGACGCCACTCAAGCTTGGTTCAATTTGATTGATCTTCGCCTTGACCCGTTCGATGACGTCACGGGGATTCTCGCCAAACCGCATCACGACGACACCGCCGACGGCTTCGGTCCCGTTCAAGTCGATCGCGCCACGACGGAACTCGGGGCCAAGCTGGACGCCGCCGATGTCTTCGATCCGAAGCGGAATACCGTCGCTCGTGCGGACAACCGTTTGCTCGATGTCTTTGATCGCTTGCTCGACACTTTGATCAGCGCCCAGTAGTCCTCGGCCGCGAATGATGAATTCCATTCCTCCGGATTCGACGGTTTTGGCGCCAACGTCCAAGTTGGATTTTTGCACCGCGTCGACCAATTGATCGAGCGGCAAGTTGTGAAATCGAAGTTTGTCCGGATCGACTTCGATTTGATACTGACGCACGTGACCACCGACGCTGGCGACTTCGCTGACTCCGGGGACGGCTTGCAGTTCATATTTGACGACAAAGTCTTGAATGCTGCGTAGGTCAGCGAGGTTCATCCCTTCGGCTGGCGTCAGCGTGTAGTACAAGACCTGCCCTAACCCGGTCGCATCGGGACCAAGCGTCGGCACGACCCCTTCGGGCAGTTTCGCACCGACGGTACCAAGCTGTTCGGCGACGCGTGAACGGGCCCAATAAAAATCGGTGTCGTCGCTGAATGTGACCTGCACAAAGCTGTATCCGAACAGGCTTTTGCCACGCACGGATTCGGCATGCGGTACCGCTAATAGCGCGACCGACAAGGGATAGGTCACTTGATCTTCGACGTCCTTGGGGGATCGTCCGGGCCATGCCGTGAAGACGATCACTTGGTTCTCACCGACGTTGGGGATCGCATCGATTGGAACATGGCGAGTCGCGTAGAGACCAAATCCAATCAATACCGCGGCGATCACACCGGTAATCAGGGGTTCGCGAACGCAAAACGCAATCAGTCCTCGCAGCATCTATTGGTCCCCCGAAGCGTCGGCAGGGATCGTGCGAACCAATTCACCGCAGTGCAGCATCTCGCTGCCCCAGTAGGGATTCAGCAATTGGTCATTGTTTTGTAGCCAATCGCCTTCACCTTGTTTGACCATGGGGCAAAAGAACTGATAAAACGGCTGTTCTGCTTGAGCGCCACGTGCTTCGGTGGCAAGCCGGATGACGGCGTGGCTGATCGTTTTAAATTGAACCCTCGCTTGGTCGATCGGAAGGTGATGGAGGTGGGCGGTGTTCTTTGCAATGTTGTCCAGTTGCTGTTTGACGTCGTCAGTGAGTGACGAGTCCTCGAGTAACTTTTGGGTACTGGATTGAAGCCGTTCGACGTTGGCCGCGTTCGGCTTTTTATCTTCAGCGAAGGATGATTGGATTCGAAAGTACGCTTGATAGAGTTGCTCCAGCGACTGACCCGTTGGGCCATCGAAGCTCGCGACTTGGATGTTTTCGAATTGCAGCGGCTCGTTGCGAATCGCTTGTTTGGCAATCGCCCGAGTCGGATCGATCAAACTCGGTTTGCCCGCGAGTTGCATTTGAGAGTCGATCAAAAAGTTGCCTGCCGTAGCGACTTGCTCGCCCGCTTGAACGCCATCTTGAATGACCACGTTGTTGTCAACGATTGGGCCGACTTTGACACTGCGAATTTCGAAGCGGCCGGGTTCGGTTTCGACGTACACGACGCTGTGTTCGCCAGCCATCAAGAGCGCCGACCTCGGGATGGTTAAGGAGTTCTTTCGGTCGACAGGGCGATCGCTGTAGCCGTACCGTGATGTCGGGACCAACGCCATTCCACAGATCGGACATTCACCGGGTGCATCGCGAATGATTTGCGGGTGCATGGGGCTGATCCATTTGTTGGCCAGTTCCGCGTCATAGACTTCGCCCTGAGGCCCAATCGGCACATCGATTGTCGCTTCGGCATAGTCGCCTGGACGCAGTTTGCCGTCATCGTTTCGGAATTCGACACGCACGCCCACGGTGCGATTCTTTCGATCGACGCTTGGGTCGACGAACGCCACACGACCCTGCAGCGCGACGCCAGGAAGCGAGTTCAACTCCGCGCTAACTTGTTGGCCAAAGCGTACGCGCGAAGCATCTTCGGGATAGAGCTGCAACATCAGCCAAACCGTATTCAGGTTGGCGACTCGGTAGATCGGTTCGCCTGCCGAAAGATACATGCCTTCTTCGGCCATCTTTTCGATCACCGTTCCACCGATCGGGGCGTAGATGGTCAATCGCGATTGTGCTTCGCCCGATTGATCGATCTCGGCAAGTTGCTCCGGGGTCATGCCATATTCAATCAATCGTTGACGAGAATTTTGAACCAGCTTTTGTTGCGTTTGGCGGATCGAATCGAGCGTCGAACCGGAAAGCTTGGCGAGTGAATTCTTCGCTTCGAGGTATTCGACCTGTGCCGCATAGAGTTGCGGACTGTAGATGACAGCTAGGTGGTCGTTCTGGTTGACCAACACGCCGGTATAGTCGGCGAAAAGCCGTTCGATTCGGCCGTCGATATAGGACGACAGCGTGGCTTGACGGCTTTCGTCGATCTGGATCGATCCGATCGTGCGAATCGTTGACGTGACCGGATGTGACTGGACCGTTTCGGTCTGAATATTTGCAAGGCGTCGCTGCGCCGGTTCGATCTTGATTGCGAAGTCATCAAGGTCACCTCCAGACGACGCGGCCGGTACCAAAGGCATGCCACAGATTGGACAGCGTCCTTCGCCAGGCTGGCGAATTTGTGGGTGCATGGGGCACGTGTATGTTTCTTGTGCGGCATTGGCGGAAGGGTTCGCCGGCCCACCTGGACCGCTACGGATCCAGCCCAGTCGCTGTGCAAGGCCGAGTAAGACAATCAGCAAGACGCCGCTTGCGAAAAACATTCCGACGCGTCCGAAGCGTGATAGCCACCATGACAGCGGACGCCGTGATGGGCGCACTGCCGTTGAAGACGTCGGCGTGGGCGATTCGTTTGACATTGCAAGTTCGCTGGACGAAGGGCCAACTTGTTTGGCCGAATGGATTCGAAAAAGTGCGACTGGCCAAGAAAACCAGCGTTGGACCGTGCCGGATGAATTCCCGACCAGTCGCCTGATTCATCAGCGGTGCCTACCGCTACGTCACGTCTTACTCGGCGTGATCCGCATGGTCATGACCTTCATGGTCGTGTTCGTCGTCATGCTTCGCGTCGCTCTTGGCTTGGGCGGCATCGAACTTGGCTTGCTTCTCTTCTTCGGAGAGTGCCTGCCATTCTTCGTCGCAACCGTCACAGCAAAAGCCGATCGTCTTATCGCCCCATTGAACCGTCCCGCCGTCTTCGGTGACTTTGCCGCCCATCATGGGGCAGTATTCGTTGTCGGTCGAAACGGTGGTCACCTCGACCACTTCGTCGACCGGTGTTTCTTGGGTCGGTTTTGGCGAGCAGCCGGCGAACATTGCAGCGGCGGTCACGAGAACAAGTGAAGTCATTCGTCGCATGTTTTTTACCTCGGGTAAGTTTCTAAAACGGATCGCAAGTTTCAAAAGGAAAAATGGGTTCCGAGCGCTGACAGCGTTCGGAGACAGTGTTCGGAGACAGTGGGGACTAAAGACGCCTTTCCCTCGCAACACGGATCTCGATGAGATCGATTACGTGCTGAGCGCGCAGCAATTCACGCCGGCGGTTGATAGAGAGAGAGGCTGACTGAAAAGAATGCGGACGTTAGGTCCGCCAGACGCCAAGCACGATCTGCTTGTAGTGGTTGGTCAGCGTTTCGCAAGAGAAGGATGGAGGCGTGTTCGGAACCGATGTGAGCACGGGTTCGGAAATCACACCAACATGGGCGGCGACGACAAGGTCCAGCAAAACCTGTAGTGACGTATTCGTCGAATCAGGAAGATTTGATTGCGGCGGCACACTCGTGTCATGGTCGCCACAGTGGCAAAGTTGCAATGGCCGAACGGCGTCGGTCTGATTCGCAACATTCTGGCCTGTGCAATGTGGGCAGCGAACTGCCTCTGTCTGGGGGCTTGGTTTTGAGGTCATCCCCGCACAGCAGCAACATCCGGTCTCGTTTGACTGGCAATGGAAGCCAGAAGCAGACTGGCAGCCACAGCCGATTCCGTTGCGTGGACACACCGCTTGCATCAGCAGCATTGCTACTGTCAGCCAAACGGTTTGTTTTCGCAGCAGATCGAACAAAACAGGTCTTCCTTGAGGTGAGAGCTGGAATTCTACACCGAAGATTCGAATCCGGCCACATCGGATTTCGTTCGTTGTCTCCAACGGTCACTCGGCATCAGAGGATTCGATGCCGAGTGTCTGTCCGGCGAGCTGCTCCAATTTCACCCTGGCGATAGCCAATTCTCCGATCGCTTGATGGTAGCCGAGCTCCAAGGTTAGCAAGGTTCGGTAGTCGCGGATAACTCGGTCAAAGTCGGCTTTGGAGTTGGCGTAGGCATCTTGATCGGCGGCCAGAGTTTGGCGCGCCTGTGGCAGAATCGTCGCGTCATACAATGCCGCAGTCTCGGAGGCTCGTCGAGCTTCAGCGACCTGTTCCAAAATCATTGCGTCGTACTGGTCGACGATGCCTTGCAATGTCTCGTGGGCCGCATGATGTTTCCAGCCGGCTTCGTTTGCGATCGCATCGTACTTTGTTCGCCGCAGAGGCAAACTCATTTGCACCCCAATCGCCCAGGGATCTTCGCCCACATTGACGACCGATGACGCGGGGCGGTTGTCGTCTGTCATAAAGTAGCTGGCCGATAACCTGAATTCGGGGCGGCGGCTCAGTCGGGCGACTTCGACACCCCAGCGCGTTGCCTGCGAACGTAGCTGCGCCGCTTGAATCTCTGGTTGATGTGACATCGCGAGTTGCAGCAAAGCGTCTGCATCGAGAGAGACATCGTTGTGAGCAATCGTTGTATCGGTCACCACGGCGGTCGCCGCCGAACGTCCGATCCAGCGGTTCATTTCAGCTTGGACACTCGTCCGCTGTTTACGCAGAGCGAGCAAGCGTTCTTCCAACTGTGACAGCTCCAGCGTACCGAGCAAGACATCGCCTTGTGTTGTCGTGCCTGTTGAGACACCCGCGTTGGCGACATCGATCAGTGACTCGAGTAACTCTTGATTGGCGACAGCGGTTTCGATTTGTTTGTCGATGACGTACAGGCGGTACCAACCGGTCGCGACTTGTGCCGTGACCGCTAGCCGCGCGGCTTCAAATTCCGCGTGGATTGCCATCGCTTCTAAGCAGGCTTGCTGTTGTTGTGCGTCAAGTTTGGCAAGCCACGGGATCGCTTGCCCCACATTCATGTTCGCACGTTGCGAGCCCGCCGCCGTTTCCAGAGGGTTGCCGAATACGTTGACGCCGAATACCGGATCGGGAAGCTTGTCGACGTATCGCGAACGGGCTGCCGCCGCTTGGTACTCACTTTGAAGTTTGGCCAAGCGAGGATTATTCGCCAGCGCATCGTCGATGAGGGACGGGAGATGCGATGGTCCCGGAGCGTCTATGTGCGGTGGTACTGTATCCGTTTCGCTCAAGAGCGAGGCGAATGATTCATAGTCCACTTGGCTGACAAGCGTCCCATTGGAAGTGCCATTTGCTACCGGCGCTATTGGCGCAACGGCAGTCACCTGATGGCTGATGTCGGTGGCTGGGCCAGTTGGCGGTGTTGCTGCGCATCCCACGGTCAGACTGGCGGTCAGCACGCCGATCGCTAGTGAAGTCGCATTGGATGTCCGCATCGATATTCCTTGGGCGCAATCTTGAGACTCTCGGCACAACGGGTGTGGTGCGAGTCAATCTGCGGCACGGTCCAATGCTGACATCGGCCAAAGAAACCTGCTGATCATCGATCGCAATCGAATCTGTTGGGGATCCGACGCGACGCTTGACGGTTGTAACGATTGCGAAAAACGACGGGCCGTTCACTCGCTGCCGTCGTCAGCCGAAGTACTCGTTTCGTCGCCCGATGATTCGTCAAGGAATTGTTCGAGTTCAATGTCGCACAAGATGAACGACGCACTCGCCGTATCTCTGCCCGAAGGATCCAGTTTCTGACGCTGTTGGCGGATTGATTCAAGCTTTTCGCGAGCTTGCTGTGCGGACAACGTTCCTTGTTGTTGGGCGTAGACTACTCGAATCGCTTGCCACGCGACACTTTCCAGCGGCCGACGTAATTGATCCAAACAGTCGACCAGTTCACCCAGGGCAGCATCGTTTCGCTGCTCTTTGATCGCCATTGTTGAGCCGATGGATTTGGTTTTCGCTAGCCACTCGAAACGCTGTTGTGCAATGTCCGACTGTCGATCCATCCCCAGTGATTTCAATGCCGTGGCGTAGTGTTGGTAAGCCTCTGCGTCAGTCGGGTCGAGTTTCAAAGCCTGGCCAAACGAGTACGCGGCTTTGCGCCATTCCATTTGGCTGGCCTGCCACATTCCAAATCCGAACCAATGGTCCGAGGTGTTGTCTTCTATGGTGGATTGGAAAGACTCGTTTTCCTTGTACCAATCTGCGAGAGTCTTGGTGTCGGGCAAGTGAGCCGCCACTCGTCCACGTAGGCCTTGGATTTGTGTGTTCGCATTGGGCGATTTCGATAACGCCTCGTGTGCACCCACCCAGTCACCTTGGCCAATCAGATGCCTTGCGATGCCGAGTACGCCGATCGGAGATTGTTCATCCTCTGAAAGCTCGCCAGTAAAGGGATGAACTTGGTTGAGCAACGCACGTAACTCGGCTTCTTCGACGTTCCCGTATTGGCAAAGCGACCGGAGATGGACGAACGCTTCACTTCGACGCCCTTCACGCAGATAGAGTTCGGCGAGTTTGCGATGGACCATCGGGCTACCATCCGTCGCGGTCAGCAACGACTGGTAGCGAGTTTCGGCCTGTTCCCAATCGCCTTGGATGACCATCCACTCAGCCGTCTGGCCAAGAATGGGCAGGCGAGCATCCGGAGTCACCATTGCGAGCTCATCCAAAATCTGAATGGCTTCGGGAAAGCGATTTCGTTCGGCGAGAACGCGAGCGAGCAGGAATACGGTTTGCGGATCTTCTGGAGCGATTCGGTTCGCTTGTCGAATCGAGTCGTACGCGGCGACCAGATCGCCGCGTTCCAATGCTTCGATCGCCGCGTCTTGCAATGCGACGGGATCAGTTTCTTCTTCAGCCCGTTGTGGCTTGGCTAACGCAGGAGAACGTTCCGAAGGGCGGGTGTTGATGCTGACTTTTTCAGGACGACCGACCACGTCAAGGGGCGGCACAGACCGACCGTTTAGCTTGGCTTGATCCTTTGACGAGGACGGTTCGGTCGGCTGGGTGCAACCGCTAAACGAGAGCGCGAACGATGCGGTCGCGACCAAGACACGTACGCGGAAGCGGCGAATGGTTTTACTGTGGTTCATGAACTCGAATCCAATGATCGTGGAAGTCGAGATGAATACCGGGCAATTGTTTTGCCGGCATGTGACATTCAATGCAACCGGTTTTAGGCGAGACGGGGCAAGCGACGTGATCCGACTCGGATTCCAAATGGCAGCTGACGCATTTCTTAACGTGCCGTTCCATTGGAACCGTTTCGACGGATTCATGCGGATTGTGGCAAGTCGAACAACCGAGCTGGCGTTCGGATTCCAGGTAGCATCGGCTGCGTAGAATCCCTACCGGCTGAAACCGTACGAGTTCGTCGGGGTATTCACGCAACTCGGATCGTGAAATCGTCATTGGCAGTCGGTGGCAATCACCACACAGTTGAATTTCTGATTCGACATCCCAGTCCGCTTTGCCAACCGAATACTTGGGCGGGTTCTCCATTTGCCGCGCGAGACGAACGTGTTCACTGGCCGGTCCGTGGCATTTCTCGCAGTTCACATTTGCAACGAGTCCGACGACGGTTTGGTTTTCGATTTCCCCGGCGGTCGTATGGCAGTAGACACATTTTCGCATCACGTTGCCTTGGTGTTTCAATCCGAATGCTTCGGCTTGGACTGGCATCGGGCCGGGAGCTTCCTGTGGCGTGGGGCCGAGCTTTTGGGTGGCATTGAACCAGGATGCCCGGTGCTCGATCGCGATTGTGTTGCCCTGTTGATCGGGAATCAAAGAGAGCAATGTGATCGCGCCTTCGGGGGAACCGAGGGCATAGTCCAAGCGGAAAGGACGGTCACCAAAACGTTCTGGCAGCGTAACGTAAAGGCCGTCCTCGTCAGTGTGGTAGTGATAGGTTCCGTACGGTTCACCCGCGTCGTAGGTCTTGCCGTCGAACAGCTCGGCAATTTTAGGATCATCGGCCAGGTAGAACGTCGACTTGTGACCATGGTGAGCGTGCAAGTCATAGTTCGTCTGATGACATTCTTTGCAGATATCACGTCCAACAAAGGTTGGCTTGGTGTCGCTTGAAACTCCATCAGCGATTGCAATCGCTGGTTTCGATGTCTCGGTACTTTGCGTCGACTCGTCAAAGTGCAGCGACATCGACGTGCCAAGCAACAGCAACGCAGCGACCGGAATTCCAAGCACGCGTTTCAAACCGAGTCTCACTATCGAAAGAGAAAGAACTGAAGCGTTCAAGTTTAACAAAAAAGAAACCCCGTCCGCGATCGCGGACGGGGTTTCCGAGTGTTGAATCACATCTTGAGAGGTGATTAATTGAACGATTCTTCGATCGTTTCCTTACCACGAGAGCTTCCGAGAGCTCCCCAAACACCATAGGGACTCTTCTTACCGACTCGCCAAGGTTCATCGGGGCTACGTGGCGGTTCCGAGTGCGAACCGATGCAGGGTTCGGTTTGCGTACCGGCATCGATGGAGTCGGTGATGAAGGTAACAGCACCATCGCCCATCAGAATGTGAACGCCACCTTGGTGACGGCTACTTGGTGGACACAGGCCGACGTTGTCGTACCAGTGGGCTTCACACATTTCGCTGTTGGGCGGACGAATGGTGTGCATCGCTGTCATGGTAAATGCACCCCAGGCCCAGTTCATCCCACGGCCGGCTGCACCGTCCATGTAACGAGTCGGAGGAGTACATCCGGTGGAGCTAACATCGCACCAGAACGAAGGTGACTCTTGGTCAATCCAGCCCTGTTGAACGCAGTACATTGGGTTGTTTTCGACAACCCAGCTTTGTGTAACGGCGGCCAACGCACTTCGTTTGTCACGGTCACCAAGGTCAGTGATGATTTCGCCACCTGCGACGGTGTTGGAAAGACCGTCGAGGATGTCACGGAACTTCGTCGATTTCTTACGTGAGAAGAAACCACGGTCCGAAGCGTTAAAGAACTTCGCACGCCAAGCGTCGCCGGGCGTTAAGTCACCGTTCTTCATACCGTTGTCCCAAACTTGGTTGTACGAGTCACCCAAGCAAACGGCATAGTTCGTCCGACCACCCGCAGGAGCGCCTTGTCCAGGGTCACTGGGGCAGCGCAAAGTCGCGACTTCGGTTGACCAAGGAATGAACAAACGCGATTCTTCGCCGTTACGGTCCAGACGCGGGTTGGGGCCCATTGATGTCCAGTGACCCAACGTACCAGCAGCTCGTGGCAGTGCTGCACCGCCGAGTGTCCGGGTTCCGGGCTGGACGATATTGTCCCAAAGTCCTTGCTGCTCCAAAAACGGCATCATTCCAACGAAGGCACTGAGTTCTTCGTTGTTGGTGGTCGTGGAGCCTTCCCACCACTGGGTGCATCCATCAAGGATACCCAGGCCAGTACCGCCGTTTTGGCGAGGCAGTTCCTTGTACGCAGAATGGTAGTTGTGCATCGCCAACCCGATCTGCTTAAAGTTATTACTGCAACTCATTCGTCGCGCGGCTTCGCGAGCCGCCTGAACTGCCGGCAGGAGTAATCCCACCAGAATTCCAATAATTGCAATGACGACCAGCAGCTCCACAAGCGTGAAACCACGGGACATCCCCTTACTTCGCACCATTCCAAGTCTCCCGATAAAAAAGTCGAACGAATCCCCCCACGGATAAAAACTGTGGGGGTATTAACTCACACTGGCACGCTACCCCTCAATATAGGAACCTAGGGGGTTAATCACACGCTAATGGGCTGATTAATCAGTAAAATCCCGCGATAGTGCGCTTTCGTTCTTTTCAGACCTCTCAATAATCCGCAAATACCACTCAAGTGAACTTTTCAATCCCCACAGCAGAGGTGTGTTTTTTGTTTAGCTTGTTGGTGTTGGGATGCGCACCAACAGCGAAGGATAGTGGCGGATACACGCCTGCTGCTGATGTTGAGTCCGACACGCAAGCCAGCCAGGTCAACGGAACGGCCGACGCGAAGATGCGGGAAGCCATCGCCCGTCAGGATTGGAAATCAGCAGAGAGGTACTCAAACCAGGCGTTGATCGAGTCACCCGATGACCCGGGGGTGATGACGTTGGCTGCCGGAGTCCTCGCCTTTCGGGACCGCAAACGTGATGCCGCAACCTTGTTGGCTGATGCAGCCCGTGTCGCCGATTTTGAGCCCGCTTCAAGGGTTGAAAATGCGATCCGAGGCTTGATGGATGTCGGTGAAATCTATGCCGCCATCGAGTTGCTCGAGCAGTCGCTAAAGCGGTTTCCCAATCGCGATGCGCATCGTCAAATCCTGATCGGTTTTTACAACGAAGTGCAGCGCAGCGAGCAGATCCCTGAGCACTTACAAGTGCTGATTGCACACCGCCACTTTACGTTGCCGTTGCTGCTCACGACGACTGAGAATTCGTCGCGGCGTCTGTCTGAAAAGTCGGCCGAACGGTTGCTACAACGCAATCCTAAGGATCATCGCGTCCGTTTGTCAGAGGCGTTTCTGTACCTCTATCGCCGTCAATTCAAATCTGCGGCCGAGGTGCTCGATGACGTTCTGAAACATCACCCAGACTTTGCGGCCGCGTACGCGATGAAGGGGCAAGCACTTGTCGGAATGTCGCAATGGCAAGCGATCCCGGACTGGCTGAGTAGCGCGCCGAACGCCAGCAAACAATACGCGGACTATTGGCTGACACTTGGTGATTATCTTCAAAATTCCGGTCAGCTCGCGCCGAGTGTTCGCGCCTATTGGGAAGCATGTCGGCGGGCGCCAAGTCGTGCGTTGTCATGGAGTCGTCTTGGCCAAGCGGCGCGACAACTCAAGGCAAGTGGCTCGGAGTTGGCGTCACAAGTCGATCCCAAAGATTTGCAGGCGATCGAGAAACACACCGAGCGTTTGCTCGCGATTCGCGATGCGTTCAACGATTTCGCCGGTCACAGCAAGGACAGCCAACACGCGGCCTTTCAAGTTGCTCACACGCTGTTTGATGCAGGACGAACCTGGGAAGCCGAAGCGTGGTCTGCGATCGCGGCGACGTTGGAGAAACAACCTACCGACGAACTCGCGGTGCTGCGGCAACAAATCGTTCAGTCACTGAAGGCTGACCAATCATGGATTACGAAGCACGCGCCCGCCCTGCTGATTGACTATTCGAAATTACCAGAACCGTCGATTGCGAGCGTTGCATCGACAGACGCCAAGGCGGTCATCCCTGAGCGAACAACTCATGATCACATCCAATTCGTCGAGCGAGGATCGGAATGGGGACTCGATGGTGTCGGTAACAAAAATGATCCCAGCGATCCAAAATTGGCGCCACTGATTCGATCGACCGGTGCTGGTGGAGGCGCGATCGATTTCGATTTGGATGGGAGTGTTGACATCGCCGTGATTAATGCGGGTGGCACGATGATGAAGTTAGACTCGATGCCGAATCAACTGCTGCGGAATGTCGGTGCTCGATTCGAAAGTGTTGGTGACCGCGCAGGATTTCATGACAAACGATTTGGCCAGGGGATTGCCGTTGGTGACATCAACGAAGATGGGTTTCCTGACATGTTGGTCAGCAACTTGGGAAGCAACCAGTTGTTGCGTAACAACGGCGACGGCACATTTACAGATTGCTCACAGTGGCTCGGCGATTCGGAAGCTGCACAATGGTCGACGTCTGCTGCTTTTGTCGATGTCGATGGCGATTCAATAACTGATTTGATCATTGACCAGTACTGCGTCCCGATACCGGAGCTCGAGCGCGCGTGCACCAATGCGGCGGGAGTCGAAGGGCCATGCCATCCGATGGTCTTTGCGGGCGATATTGACCAAGCGTATCAGTCGGTTGGTGACGGGCGTTTACGAAATGTCACCGAATCGTGGATCGGATCTCCACCGATTGGGCGTGGGCTTGGGATCGTAGCGGGGAAACTCGATTCGCGGCGGATGGGAGTGTATGTCGCAAACGACATGACTCGAAACGCTTACTACCCTGTCGAAACCGCTACAACAAACAACGCGATATCGCTTAACGACACGGCCACGGCGGCAGGACTGGCTGTTGATGGACGCTCGCTTGCACAAGCCAGTATGGGAATCGCGGCGGGTGATTTCGATTCGGATGGCGACCTTGATTTCTATGTGACGGGCTTCGGCCGTGAGTACAACATCTACTATGAACAGATCTCGCCAGGACTATGGCGTGACACGACGGCCAAACAAAACCTGATTGTGCCGACGCTAGAGTTTGTTGCCTTTGGGACTCAAGCGATCGATTTTGACAACGACGGCATCGACGAATTGGTGGTGACCAACGGGAACATCGGCCAGTTCTCCGAACCCGGCGCCGACCGCTATGAGCAACCGTTTCAGGCATTTCGCCGCGGTGATACCGGCGCTTTTATGGAGCTGGAGCATGCATCATGGGGACCGTATTTCCAGTCGCAGCATGTTGGCAGGGCGTTGTGGCGGGCGGACGTGGATCGTGATGGTCGTTGCGATTTTTTGATCACGCACACGCGAGAACGAATCGCTTTGGTGATGAATGAAACGCAAAGCGAAGCCAATCGGATTGGGTTTCAGTTGGTGGGGACGCGATCCAGCCGTGATGCCATCGGAGCAGTCATTCGCTTCAAGGTTGACGGGAACGAGCGAACCGTGTGGCAGCTTTCTGGGGATGGCTATTTTTGTAGCAACGAAAAGAAGCGACTGGTTGGCCTTGGCGGTTCGACTCGCGTTACTGATGTGAGAATCGAATGGCCGGACGGATCAACGGAACAGTTGCCCGAGTTGGCGGCTAATCGGGATTACTTGATCGTACAAGGCAGCGAAGAAGGTGTTGAGATTGCGACCTACCAGTAAGCCGCAATCCCACAATCGGTCAATCACCGCTCGCGGCGCTTAACTTGGGGCGCCGCTGCGGTTTTGATCGACAGACAAATGTCTTGATGTCAGTTGCCTGGACGCGAACTTGTCGCGGCGCCGGAACGCATTTGCGCCTCGTAGTCCTGCATTTGCTGATCGGTCATTGGAGACGAGTTTTCAGGTTTTTCGGTGACTTTGTTTCCTGAGTCGCCACATCCGGTCAAACCAATTGCCGGAATGCTAATCAGGAACATCGCAACGACGAACTTTTTCATTTGAGTGATCCACGTTAACGGGGAGGGCAACGATATAAAACTATATCAGTGCAAAACATGACACCCCAAGATAACAGAACTTGCTAGCCACAACACGGATTCACGATCAATCTGCGTGAACATTTTTCCGCCCTGCCTGCACAGGTTCGCTGCGTTGCCAGACGCCGTCGGCAGATTCGACGATGAGGTAGCGTCCCGAAGTGAACGGCCCCGCGAAATGCTGCGTCATCCCGGAAGGCCACTTTACGTCGATGTGTTCGACGGACTTAATCTTGCCGATACCAAAGTCCAGCACCGGTTCGTCGCTGCAAAGGTAGCCGTCTCCCGCGGTCACCCAATCGCTCCACTGATTGCCTTCGGCAAAGACGTCAACGCGGGTGCCAATCGCGTCACGCTCTGATGTCGTGCCGATCAGCTCAAGTTGGATCGCGGAGCCGGACGTTTCTGTGCGGTTTTGTAACAGAGCCAAAGGCTGATCCAAATGATTGACCCACAAATCGAGATCACCGTCCCGATCGAAATCGGATTTTGCCATTGATCGGCCAAGGTACTCACCTTGCCAATATCCCGATTTGTCGGTGACGTCCGTCAATTCGAACCGGATGCCATGATTCATTAACAGTTGCGGACGCATTTGGTACGCATTGCCATAGGGACGCATGTCAAAGATGTGGCCGTTGGTGACTGCCAAATCCAGCCATCCGTCGCGATCGATATCCAATGCTTTGGTTCCGAAGCCGACCATCGGGAGACTCAGGTCTTTGATCCCGTATCGCGTTGCAAAATCGGTGTACCCGCCGTCGGACGCTTGAAGGTAAAGATTGGCCGATTCTTCGCTGAAGTTGGTGATGTGTAAATCGATCGTTCCGTCACGATTGAAGTCTCCTGAGGCAATTCCCATGCATCCGTTCGCCGCGCCTTCGAAGCCGTTGGCGACGCCTTTGGCATCAGCCGCGTTCGCCAATGCTTGATCGCCTTGATAAACCAGCAAGTGATTGGGACGCACGTCATTTCCGACAAAGATTTCGTTGCCGTCGTTTGGATCAAAGTTTGTCACCACAACTCCCAACGCGGTCCCCGGAGTTGCGATGTCGCGTCCGATCGTATGAAGCTGAAACGTCCCATCGCCACGACTCGAAAACCAGCGATCGGATTGTGCATAGTGTTCCAGCGGCGACGGCTGCGACGGAAGCCCATCGGGCCCCAGCTTTGGGAGCGCAAACGCGCCCTCCATTTCGATGTAATCACATTCAAAGAGATCGGGGATGGAATCGCCATTCAGGTCGGCGATTGCCAACGAAGCAGTGAATTGATCGCTGGCGTCACGTATGACAACCGTGGCGTCACGAAAAGTACCATCGCCATTGTTGATCAATAAGCGATTTCGTCCGAGGCTTCCGAGCCAAAGGTCGATGAATCCGTCTTGATTGACGTCACCAGCAGCGATGCCCGATCCGTAGTTAAAATCTTCCGTGATCGACGGAACGGTCCGGTCGATAAACTTTCCATCATGATTGTGTAGCAGCACATTTGATCGCGTGCACGCGTCCGTAGGCGGTTCGCCCGATCCTTGTGCCAGGTAGACGTCAGGCCATCCATCCAGGTCGAAATCAACGATTGCAATCGCACCGCCGATCGATTCGTGGATCGGGATCGGCGAATCGTCCAGTTCCAGCGAACGGTACCACTGGAAATCGGCGCCGACGGTCGAGGCAACGTTTTCAAAATGCGGTTTAGCGATCGGCGAGACTTCCACTACGTCGACTGGCTTATCGAATTGTGGCGTGCCGCGGCAAAGTTGCTGATAGGCATCGCCCAACGAATAGCCCGAGCGTTTTTCCCCAAGCAAGGCGGAATCGCGGGCAAGTTTGTCGATCCCTTCGGTTTGCAGAAGTTGCTGTCGCTTGGCAATGATTTCACGTTGTTTCGCAACCGAGCTGCCGGAATGTACGAGGCTCGCCCAGCCCAAGACTTCGAAGGGGCGTTCGAGTTCCAGGACTTGTTTCATGATCCGATTCTGCAGGTCCAGATGTTCTCTGAACTGCAGTCCGGGGCTTTGTAATTGATTCGAAGTGTTTTCGCATTGCGCTAAATCGATCCCGCGTACACGGTACTGTTGGGCTTGCTCGGACTTTCCGAGTGCATCGAAAACTTTGGCTAATCGTTGGGTGCTGTTGCGGTCGGTTGGGTTTTGATACACGGCATTCAACAGAGCCGCTGCAGAGTCTTCGAAGTGTCGTGTGTCAAAAAAGTAAGTGCCAATCGCGGCCCAGTAATCGCCAAAGTGTTGCAGCCGATCGCGATCGCACTCGGCATGCCAATCGACAAACTGTTCGTGCTGTTGTGTTTCGGCAAGCAAACGCCCATAGAGAGCCGACGCAGCGGGAACTGGCCAACCGGAATCTCGTTCGGACGCCAAAGCATCGATGGCTTCGGGGTAATTCAGTTGTGTAAAGTGCCAACGGGCGAGACCGAGTCCCGGCTCGAAATACTCGCCGAGTTCGATGGCGGGATCTGGCTTCGTAGGGAACGCCTCGGTTCGCCGGATGAGCGAATTGAGTTCCATCTCATTTGCTTCCCCTGCCAAACAAAGTCGATCGGCAATTTGGGAAGCTTCTTCACGTCGACCGACCCGGGTCAGCAGTCCCCAAGCACGATGATGCCAAACCCATTCTTGTGGCCGGACTTCGATTCCGCTGACCAAGACATCTGCCGCTTCGGAGGCACGTCCGGCCAAAAACAAGGCGCGCGCTCGCAAATCGATTCCTGCATCATAGAGCGGCGATTCCTTACCGATGGACTTGGCCAATTCGGAGGCTCTGTCCAAGTGATCGAGACGCAACGCGGACTCGGCGGCAATCAGAATCGCTTCATGATTTTCCGGATCTTGCACCAAGAAACGGATCGCGGCGTTACCGGCGGTTTGCCAGTTCCCCTCGGCGGCTCGACGACGAGCGAGCGAAAGGTCATTGGGTTTTTCTTCGACGACTTGATCCGTCGCGATGTTTTCAATCGATTGCGAGTCACAGCCGACCACAAAGCACGTCAACAACGTGATCGCGATCAGGCCCCCGCGTTTGAACAAGTCGTGCGAAGACATAGAGAACAAGAATAGGGCGGTAGGGCAAGCAAACCCCAAGTATAAACGATTTTTGCTCTATCGCCGAAACGATTCTGGCTGGTCTTCGATGATCAGGATTCGTTGGTCCGCGTCGACGTCGTTGATCGTTTGCGTACTGCCGCTGGGCCAGATGACAGTCAATTCCGAAATCTTGTTGGCCGTTCCGAGTCCGAATGAAACAATGTCTTCGTTGTGGCACAAATATCCATCACCGGCCGTTACCCATTCATACATTTCACGTCCGTTGAATTGAATCTTGACGCGTGCCCCGATCGCATCCCGTTCACACTTCGTGCCACGTAATTCGACTTCGATCCAATGGTTTTCGTTGGGGCTTTCGTTCACTAGCAACGCCGAGTCTTCGTTGAGGTGCGTTAACACATAATCGAGCTTGCCATCCTGATTCCAATCGAGTTTTGCCAGTCCACGTCCCAAGTGATTTTTTGCCCAGTACCCGGATGGGTCAGTGACATCAACCAATTCAAAGCTTGACCCTTCATTCGAAAACAACTGCGAGGGCTGTTCAAATGGTGCTCGGTTGGCAATCGCATCTTCGATGTGCCCATTGGTAACGACCAAATCCAGATCGCTGTCGTTGTCATAGTCGATCGACTGTGTGCCGAATCCAAGCACCGAAAGGCTGGCTTTTGCTAGACCAAATTGAACATTGCGGTCTTGGTATTGGCCGGATTGATTTAGAAAGTAGCTAACGTGTTCACGTTGGAAATTGGTGATGTGAAAGTCGAGCCAACCGTTCCGGTCAAAGTCTCCTGACGCGATCCCCATTGATGCGGTTTTCGCGCCACTGAAACCATAGGCGCATCCGCGAAGCATCGCGAGGTCGTGCCAATTCCCGTCGTGGTCACGTTGCCACCACTGGTTGGCGTAAACATCATTCCCGACGAAGACTTCGTTTCCCGGTTCGTTATCAAAGTCACTGACGATCACACCGAGTCCTGCTCGTGCGGCATCGGGATCCGGATCCATCTGGTGAAACTCGATACCGCCGTCGGCCGATTGGAAGATGATTCGGTCAAAGGCCGCTTGGTAGTACTGCGGCATCAACGGTTCAAGAACTTCACCGCGCTCATTCCGTTTCGGTTCGTCGGTCAAGCGTTCGTCGTGCACGTAGTTCAGTTCAAATAAATCCGGAAGCATGTCCCCGTTCAGATCGGCGACTGCTAGCGATGTGGTCAACAGTGTCTGGTCATCCCGGTAATCAATTGGCTGTTGCGTGAAGGTGCCGTCGCCATTGTTTAGCAGCAAGGTGTTTGTGCCGATGTTCGCGATGAACAAGTCCGCGAAGCCATCTTGGTTCCAGTCCCCCGCCGTTGTTCCCATTGAGTAGCGGTACTCGTCGACCTGCGCAGACAGGGTAACGTCGACTACTTGGTCACCTTGATGACGGAACAATTGGTTGGTTTGACTGCCGATGAACGTTGGTGGGTCCGCACCGCCTTGGGAGAAATACAGGTCCGCTTGTCCGTCCAAATCGAAATCGGTGACAGTGACTGAGCCGCCAAACGATTGGTAGATCGAGAATCCATGGTCAAGCGGTCTACTGGCAACTTGATAAGAGTGTTGCAGACCGATCTCGTTGGCGACGTTTCGAAAAGCTGCCGGAAACCTTTCCTGTTCGGATTGCGTGGATGTTATCGCGTCTTCAGCGATCGATTCGCGAAGTTGTTGTTGTTCAATGCTGGGGAGAGGAAAACGACCGATCTTCACCCCGCATAAACGCGTCTGCCGTTCGGGGAAACCGTGTTCTGCTTTCACCAAGGTCCTCATCGTTTGCTGAAGTTTCAGCATTGTTTCGCGAGGGGCTTGCTGGTGGTAAGCGGCGATCGAGCGCCACAAGACTGCTTCCAGTGATCGGTCAAGCTGGTCCAGAATCGCTGCGAGTTTCTCGATCGTCTCGGGATCGGGGGCAGCCATGTCGGCGACACGGTTGTTGGCCAAAAACAATGACCGCAGTGTGACTGCACGTGTGTCCCAACGGTTGGCCGCATCTTCGTCGCCCAATGTTTCCATGACCGAACGCAAGCGACTAATCGAACGGTAATCGGTGGGATCACGATCGATCGCTTCAAGCAGTGCCCGGGCGGCTTCCTGGTGTCGATTTTGGGTGACCAGCCACAACCCGATCGCGGCCCAGTACTCGGCATACTGTTGCACTTCGGGATCGACGTTTGAAAGCCATTTCTCCAGTTGTGTCATGTCCTGTGCTTCGGCCGCGGCACGTCCGAATAGGGCTTCGATCGACGCAGGTTGCGTGTCCTCTTGGATCGATTCCTGTAAACACTCAAACGCCTCTTCGTATTGTTCGTCGGTAAACAACGAACGGGCCTTTGCGGAGACACCCAGCGGTTTGTATTGAATTTCCTCGACCGTCTCCGTTTCGTCGGTCATCGCATGACTGAGATGGATAAGAGCATGCAGCTCGTCTTGTCGAATGTTGCCTTGGCGGCATAACTGCTGGAGGTGCGAGGCAGCTTCGTGACGCCGGCCTTGGCAGTTGTAAAGAAAGGCGAGCTTCCGGTGTGCTTCGGCAGCCGACGGGACCACATCAAGGATCGCCCTGTAGCGTTGCTCGGCATCGTCGTAACGCCCAACCTGCATACACCAGTCGGCGGCTTGCCCAAGGGCCGGCAGTCCGGCATCGGGGTGCCCACTGGGAATTTTGCTGAGCATGTCGATCGCTAGCGAAAGCTTGTTCTGATCGGCATAGAATGCGGCGAGACGAAACACGATTTCGGCGTCGTCGGGGTCACGGACCAACAGACGTTTGAGTTCTGTTTCTGCGGTGACTAGGTCACCATCGTGTGCCGCACGCTCGGCAAGCGCTATCGTTTCTTCGCGAGAGGCTGGTGTGATGGGGGCTGGATCTGACGCGAGGTCGGATGCTGTGCTCGCTTGAAGCTTGACCGCTGCGTTCGATGTATCACTGGGCAGCGGATCACTTTTGCCGCGGTCACAGCCTGCCTGTGCTGCCACGATGATGACAAGGCCCCATCGCAGCCATCGCTTTGGTTGTCCCCCAAAAGTTGCCGCTTGCTGTGCGGCAGAACGTATGAAACGCAACGACATGGACAAGCCGATCCGGTGCCAGGGCAAGAAAACAGAAACCGTAACTCGAGTGTCCTCCGAAGGACGGTTTCAGTTTACCCTGTCGCGACTGTGGGTTCAGCCATACGGCGTGGATGAGGCGCCGAATCGGATCCGAACTGGCGAGCGGCGAACGCTCGCTTTGTATTCGAATCGAGCTTGAAACGCCCTATTTTTTCTTATTTGGCGGGCGTTTGCGTTTGTTGGGGCGAGCGACGGCGGGCTCGGGTTCTTTCTGTTGCATTTGCGACATCAGACGCTCGGCAAGCGTTTGCTTCCCGTCATTTTTTTTCGCCGATACCGAGACGGCATCCAGAACGTCTCCATCGGCGTCCAGGTCGAAGTGCTTTCCGCTAGGCAGCGTCTTTTTAACCATCATGCGTTCGCCAATGCCCCACATGCTGCTGGCGATGAAGTACAAGCACAATCCGGCTGGAACACGGAAGAAGAACAGGCCCATGAACAGCGTCATGAACGTCATCATCTTTTGTGTCATTGCCGTCTGTTCGTCGGTTGCCGGAGGCATGAACAGTTTCTGTTGCGTGATGAACAAGATCACCACGATGATCGGCAGGATGTTCAAGTACGGACCCAACCAACCGGTGCCACGTCCGGCGATGAAGTCGGTCATTGAATCGCCCCAGTACATGAACTGGTCAGGCGCGGCCAAGTTGGATGCCCATCCGGTCGGCGACCAGAACGGCTTTTGCCGCAGTTCGATGTCGACCGACAATGCCCGGTACAGTCCCATGAAGATTGGTAACTGCAGGAACATGGGAAGGCATCCGGCCAAGGGATTGAACCCGACTCGTTTTTGCAACGCTTGTTGGGCTTTCAGACGGCCTTCCATGTCGTCTTTGTACTTCTCGGCGATCTTTTTCATCTCCGGTGCCAGCTCTTGCATCTTCTGCGCGTTGACGGCAGCGTTGCGGCTGAGCGGGAACATCGCACCACGGACGATCACGGTCAGCAAAATAATCGCGACGGCGTAGTTACCGACGACGGAATGCAGCACGTGCAACAGTCCCGACAGGATCGACGAAAAGATCGCGAACCACCCGTAGTAGATGAAATCGCCGATGCCATAGGACGCGAGCAATTCGGGTTCTTTGGGCCCGGCGAAGATGCGCAGGCTTTGTTTGAACGACTCGTTGGGAGCAACTTGAACGCTATCGCTATTGAGTGAGAAAGAAACGTTGACGGCGCGTTCTTTGTGTTTTTCGATGCCCGACTCGTTTGCAACCAGCATCGCTTCGGCGCGTGAGTAGCCCTTCAATGCGGACTCGCCGTCTTCTGGTAAAAACGCAACGGCAAAGTATTGTGCGTCGACACCGATGTATTTGAGGTCTTTGGCGGACGATTCACTGTCCGATGCGAAGATGCCTTCGAATGCGTTTTCAGGGTCCTTGCGTTGTTCTTTCAGCAGTGTCACGCCGCTGATCAACGTGTGCCCGTCCGCTGCGGTGCGATAAACGATGTCACGAGCCGCGGCGCCACTAAAGTTTGGGCTGATCTTGTTGCTGTACCACCAGCCTTCCAAGGTGATGCCGTTTGCACCTTCCAAGCGATAGGCGAGGTCCTGTGGCTTGGAGCCAAGGTTGGTGACTTCGACGTCCATATCGACGACAAAGCTGCCTGGCGTCACGGTGAAAGTCCGTGCCAATCGCACCGGTTCGCCACCGATTTCTTCCATCGCGGCGGAACCGATCACGGTTTCCAACTTGATCGATTGGCTGCCCCCTTCGCCTTCGCTCGTCGAAGCGGACCAGTACTGCGCCGACGGATCGCCGAGGGCTTTCATAAACCGTTCGCCGCTTGGGATCCGTTTGTTGTTGGCTTGGGCAAGCGTCACCAAGCAGGACAGGCGTGACAGGTTGCCAGCGATTTGATCGTCGCCGCCGTCTTCGGCCAGGCGGACAAGGTCCAAGGGGTGTTGTGACAATTCAACGTCGAACAACAGTTTGACTGGGGTTTGCCCAGTCCCGGCTTCACGTTGGACTTCGACAGTGACCGAGTGCCCCGGTTCTGTCTTGGCCAAGGCGGCTTCGATGTCGCTGTTGGTTTGGATCGCGGTTTCGCCGATCGCCAGAATGATGTCGCCGGTTTGAATTCCAGTGGTGCCGTTTTTGGCTTTGGCCAAGGCGGCTGGCGTTCCGGGGCCGACAACGTTGACGGTCACGCCGTCGATTTTGCTGCTTGGTGTTCCGGCGAAGTAGCCGAGGTAACCCGTTTGTGTGTCTACACGACGGAAAGCGAGGTTGCCTTCGCTATCTCGCTTGGTGACTTCGATTCGTTCGATCGCACCGCCACGATTACGAAACGTGACGAGCAAGTTCTGGTTGCTGGCCGGATCCATCGATCCGATCGTGAACCACTCGTCGTCGCCTTCGGTCGATTGGATCGCGTCTTCATTGCCGTTGGCTTCGGCGTTGTCTGATTGTTCGGCGTCGGTGTTTTCGGCGTCCGCCGCAGTTGCTTGCTCGGCGTTATCGCCATCGACTTGGGCGACTGCGTCGTTCTCGACATTTTCCGGTGGCACGATCTGTGACCGGATCGACATGTAGAAAAAAAAGAATGCCGCCGAGAGAAGCAGAAAGGTATAAGTGCGACGATCCACGATCGATTCGATTCGTTGAGGAATGACTTGGGAGTGTCTTGGCCGGCGATAGGGACGATTGGGGAAATCGTGTGACCGGTTGCAACCCACCGAGAGGGGGCTCGGTCCACGAGCCTCCGGGGCGCATTAGCCCGGTATTCTGGCTGGATCATCGAATCTTGGGAAGACGAAACAAGCGTTGAGCCCGATTCGCTGCAGGGAAAACGCGATTCACACCAAGATATTGCAGGCTTGTAACTCTTGCCCGCGTTCCGCGTGACAGCCGCAGAACGTCGTTAATCCCGCGAAGTTTCTAAGGGATTGTCCGCCAGGACGCCTCTAATCCGACAGATTGTCGCGATCGACGCCTAAGTCCGTTGCGTATCCAACCGCCGTCCCGAATCGATCGATTCGGGAGGCGAAGTCATCAGGATTAGGCTTTGCCGCGATTTCGGCAGCCGGGACGACACCCAGATAGGACATCAGGTCGCTGATTTCCCGTTCGGTCATCTGATCGATCAGTCCACTGGGCATGATACTGGTATTGCTAGGCAGGATCTGATCCACGTTGTCCGCGGCGACCATCGCCATTGCATTGTTCGAATCGCGAACAACGATCGTGCCATCGGATTGTTCACTGACCATGCCGACGTGGACTTTTCCGTCGAGCGTCAGCAGTTTGCGGCTGGCATACTGGTCACTGACCACATGCGCCGGGTACAGGATCGATTCGAGAATTTCACGTTTGGTGAATCGACGAGCGATTCCAGACAGATCAGGCCCAATCGATTCGCCATAGTTTCCGAAGCGGTGGCACTGGGCACACTTGGCTTTGGTAAACGCCAGTTTTCCGCCAGCCGGATCGCCGTGACGTCCTTGGTCGCTCTCCAGGTAGCTGACCAACTCTTCAAAGTCCCAACGTGATTGGTCGGCTGCGGGCAGGACTGCCGCCGGGCGGTTTGGATAAACCGACGCATACCATTCTTGCCATAGCTCCATCGATGGTGCTTCGCCTTCGGGGCGTTCCATTCCGGTCCAGTGTTCGAGCAAGGCTTCGACATCGGCAAAGGAGCGTTCCTCGGCCTCTGCTTTCAAACCCAGCAAGATCAATTGACGCAGCGCGGTCGGGTCATCGGTTGCAATCTCGACCGTTCGTAGAGCACGTACGACTTCGATGCCCGCTTCGTGATCCACCAAGCTCAAGCTGCGAACCAAGTAATCCCAGTTGTCGCCATCCGGATGAACGGACAAAGCCATCGCGATCACGGCACGACGTTGTGGTTCGTCACGCCAAAGTTCACGCAGGTATTCGGACGATTCGGGGACTTCGCTGCTCGCGAGGAGCGCCACGATACCGGTGCGCAGTCGACGCTGAACATCGCGTTCTTCATCACCGTCACGGACTTTGCGATCGAGTTCCATCAATGTGTTCGCCAACTCGGGGCTGATCGGCCGTTCGACTTTATAGATCGCCGCCAATGCTGCGTTTTGCCAAACGTGACCTTGTTCCAAGATGGCATGCAAGTCATCCATGGACAGTGTCGATGCGAAATCGCGTGTGACGTCCATCATGTACAGCGGCAACGAACCCGAGGTCGATCGGTTGGCTGCCTTCTCAAAGAATTTCAGCAACGCAAAACGTTGCTTCGCTTTCCAGCCGTCACTCATCGCTTGCAAACACATCGCGACAAGGGTGCGGCTTTCGTACGGGGCTTCGGATTCCAGGTAATCGATCGCACGATCAGCGAGTGATTCGGCGTTCAGGTAGGTCGCCAAGCGAATGACTTCGTGATTGATGCGTGGTTCGCCGGCGGGGAATTCTTCGGCAACTTGTGCGGCTAAGGCTCGCAATTGGCTGGTGTCGATTTCACTCAAGTGCAATGTCACTTGGCACAGACGCAGCACATCGATGAAGTCGGCGTCACTGAGAAAGCCTTTCATCAGTTCGCTGTTTCGCGCCAAGACCTTCAATGCGGTCGCTTCACTATGGTCAACGGTGACCAGGGACAACATGCCCATGATGGCAACGCGAGTGTCTCGTGCTTGCAAGACTTCGTCACGGTATTTTTCGACCGGCATCGACTGCAGGACTTTGTATCCCAAGTAAGCAAGTGTTCGATCTCCACTGGCCAAGATGCCGTTGAGTGATTCGAAAGTCTCGGGGACGACTTTACCACGCAACATCGCTTCACAAGCGGCACGTTGAACCGGCAGTGATTTATCAACCAACAATTCCATCAGTCGCTGTTTGCTTTCTTCGCCAGGATCGCGTCCAAGCATCAAAGCCGCTTGGGCACGGACGAGATCGCTTTTGCTTTTGCTAAGTTCCAGCAACAACGCCTCGCTTGGCACGGGGCCAAACAGTTGCATCAGCATCATCGCGCGAACGCGATAGTCATCGGGGTTGTCGTCGCTGTACGCAACGCCCGCAACGAGTTGGTTCCATTGGTCACCGAGTTCACGTTTGATCGAAGCGATCTTTTGTCGCGTCCAAGCCGATTCGATTTGTGGTTGGCGAATGGCGGCAGCGATTCCGCTGCCCAAGTTTTTCATCTTTTCCGGTACATCGCCTTTATAGATCACGCGATAGACGCCGCCGGTGGTCGATCGTCCGCCGGTGCAGAAATACAACGCGCCGTCGGGGCCGACTTCCAAATCGGTGACGTTCAGCGGTTGGCCTTGCAGGAAGATTTCGCTTTCGGCGGTGTAGCTCGCACCGCGTGGCGTCAGGCGAACGTTCAGGATTCGCCCTTCGCTCCAGTCGGCCAGGAAAAGCGTGTTTTGGAAGCGTACTGGAAACGCGTAGTGTTCATAGCAAACGCCGCCTGTCGGGCTGCCACGTCCGGTGTCCAGCATCGTTGGTAGGCGGTCAAAGTAGTATTCAGGCCACTTCGCCCACCCGGTTCGCCAGCCGAATTCACCGCCTTCGGCGACATTGAAAACGGCATTGGGACGATACCAAGGTGTGTCGAGGTCCGCTTCCATGTCGGCGTCATGGACGAACAGTCCTCCGCCACTGTGAAAGACAAGGTCATAGGGGTTTCGCAGGCCACCGGCGACGCGTTCGATCACGCTGCCGTCGATGTTGGTACGAATAATCGTACCGCCGGGAGCTTTGACGCCTCGTGCGTGACCCGCGGGATCTTCGTATCGCGGCAGCAGGTCGCCTTCGTATTCATGGTTGTAGGTTTCGCCGTCACCGGTTTTGCCAACCGCTTTGACATGGCTTCCGACGGCCAAGTAGATCATTCCATCAGGACCAAGACGTAAACCGTGTGGTCCATGCTCGTGTGCTTTGATCGCTTTGCCGGCCCAATTGGTGAACTTGACGATCGCTTCGACCTTCTCGAGCGTCCCGTTGCGGTCGGCGTCGGTCAGTTTGTAAAGCGCGAGGCCTTGTGGCCCGCTGCCGGTCACAAACACTTGGCCATTAAGAGCCAGGATGCCTTGGCATGAATTGACTTTGTCGCAGTAGGTGCGAATCGTCTCCGGGACGCCGTCTTCGTCGTCGTCGTAAACCAACATCAGTGGGCCGCCTTCTTGGCTGACCAACAGGTGTCCGAATTCGTTAAATGTCATCGCCAACACCGAACCGATTTTGTCGTCAGCCAATATTCGCTGCACGCCGAAGCCACGTTGAATTTGGAAGCGTTCTTGTTGTTCGGTGGAATCGCCTGCGGCCGGTTCGGCAGCGATACTTTCGGTCGCGGTCGGGCCAGCCAGAACCGACGAATTCGGATCGTTGGATGCGACTTCGCTAGCAGTGGGCGGCTTAGGGAGTGCAGGGTTGGTTGCTTGAGGCGTGTTCGACCGAGGTGTTGCCGCCTGCATTTTGGGTTGTGGTGCGGCCGGCGGTGTTTCTTCTTCGAGGGTACCGAATGACGATGCCGCTCCCCACAGCCGGTCATTGAACGTTGCGGTTTCCCAAAGTTCCTGCGGCTCGGAGCTGGTTTTCCAGGACGGGTCGCTGTTGAACGTGTACCAGCGGTCGCTGTTTTCCGGTCGGACCGAGATACGAGCCACCAGGGCGGCAGTATCGCCTTGGCGATTAATCACTCGAACGGCGACGATGTTGCGGCCGACGCCAAACGATTCAGTCGCTTCGAATTGGTTCACTTCACGCGAAGATCTGCCATGTCCGATTCGTTTTCCGTTAACGAACAGCTCGTATTCGTCGTCAGCGGCGATTTCAACACGGACGTCTGCGGGAACTTTTAAGTTGATCGGTTTGCGGAAAAAGCACTGTGCGCCGCGAGGAATCGACTGCTCGGGGCTTGTCCCGTTCGCCCAAATCCATTGGGCGTCGTCAGCCGATTTCGCGGTCGTCGCGAAGAGGCAGACGAAACTGGCGATCAGCATCGCAGTCCTGGGCAGACCGAGGCCAGTCAGTTGTCGCAACGAATCGATAGTTGGCTTGGTGATCGCCGGTGGTTCAATTAGTCGGCCGTCCATGGCGCAATCGTCTCGGAATGGAGAATTGGCAAAATACGACGGTAGGGTAGAACGCGTCCGCTGACCGTCGCAAGATCGATTCGAACGCACCCAATCGGCGGCGGATTGACGTGGGGCTACTCGCGGGACAACGGGCACCGAAAAAAATCCTCGTGGCACTGTCCGCTCGTCGTCGTTTTGGTGCGACGCGAGAAGTGCTTGAGGGGGCGACGTCCCGGTTGTGCTGATGCGTCACGGTTTGCTGCCAATTCGCCCAGCTTGCTTTCGAGGGGCGATCGCCAACGGCGAGAACTTGAACCGTCTGGGAAAGCTTGCCCGTCAAACTGGCGCGGCTGAACGGTTTATTCGAGGTCTTTTTTTTGATTTTGCTTTCATGGTGTGCGGTTCCGAATGGAAGTGAACACCGAATCGATCACACGGAGGCGATAAGATGAGATCAACGGTACGAAACAAATTACAGACACTGGTTCTGGCAATTGCCGTTGCCACGGGTGCCGCGCCTGCCGCAGATGCTGCCGGTTTGGGACTCTTCAGCAACGGTTGCGATTCGTCGGCATGCTGTGACACGACGGATTGCGATTCACTGCTTAATTGCGACAGCGGATGTGATTCCGTCTGTGCATCGGCATGCGGCGATAGCTTGCTTGCCGGTTTGATTAAGCCGACTGACCATTGCTTTGACGACTTCGTCAGCCCAATGATCAACTTTGTCCATTTCGAAGACCCACGTACACTGACCGAGATCCGTCCGATCTTTGTCAACCACTGGGTGCCGTCGACAATCGGAAACAACATTCCCGCAGGCGGATCGATCCAACTGTTGGCGATGCAGTTCCGCGTTGCGTTGACCGAGCGATTGAGCTTGATCGGCGTCAAAGACGGTTACATCTGGGACAACACTGGCGGCACGCTGGATACGTTGCTCGATGATGGCTGGGCTTCGGTCACGGCAGGTTTGAAGTACAACGTGCTGCGTGACACCCAAAGTGGAACGCTGTTGTCCGTCGGCGGAACTTACGAAATCCCAATGGGAAGCCGCGACGCTTTGCAAGACATCGGCGACGGTGAGTTTCACCTGTTCGCGACCGGTGGGCAGCGATTTTTGGACGGAAACGCTCACTTGATGAGCGCTTTCGGATGGCGTGTGCCAGCCGATGGGACGGTCCAAACGGAATCGGTCCATTGGTCGAACCACTTCGATGTCAAGGTCACCGATACCGTGTATCTGTTGACCGAACTGGCTTGGTGGCACTGGACCGATGGTGCCGACAACGGTGCGGCATTGGGCGTAGCCGGACAAGACTTGTTCAACCTATCAGCTAGCGACGTTGCCGGAAACAACTTGGTGACCCAGTCGGTCGGGATGAAGTGCAAGCCAACGTGTTCGACCGAATACGGGATTGCTTACGAGTTCCCGTTGACTGCGAACAAAGACGTTTGCGAAGGCCGTTTGCAACTCGAAGCGATCTACCGCTTCTAGTCGCTGCTAGCGGATTGATTTCAATGTGTGGTCAAGCCGCGTCTGAATTCAGAGCGGTTTGATTTTAAAATCGGCTAGCGTCGCCAATCGCTTCACCCGAGTGAAAACAGAAAAGAGTGTGTCGATTCCGTCGACACACTCTTTTTCCGTTTGGTGCGATGGCCCAGGCGTTCGCGTGACGCCCGAGCGATTGCTTCGTCAAAGTTGCTTCTTGATTGCTACTTCGACTGTGTCAGTCGTTGGGATATTCGTCGTTCGGCAAGCCAACGGTATAGAGACGTTCCAGTTGATTGGGAGCTTTAACGCGATGTGTCAGCATGTATTGCCGTAAGGAGTCATGATCAACATCTCGCTCAAGACTGAGCAGACCATCGTCAGCGGCCAATTGATAGGGGACGAGCTTTTGTTGCTGTGCCATTTTCGCCGCCAGTGAGAACGCTTGTGCGGCTGATTTTTTGCGTCCGGCAATGCGTCGTTCGATCCCACGCATCAACGCACCGAGCATTTTGGCAAAGTCAAACGGCTGCTGATTCAACCGTCGGATTGCATTGCGTACGATCGCCGGATCGGTGGTGGCCGCCCCGGAGGTTGACGCGGACGGTTTACCGCAAAGGACGGATTCTTGGCGTTGATGCAACGACGACAGACAAAGCAGGTAATCCGCAACGATTTGCAACAGGCTGATTCTTCGGATCGGAGATCGTCCGAGTTCACGGCGCATCTTGCGGACAACCTGGGAAGCCGCCAAATAGTTGCCTTCGTAAAGGTGAACTTGCGTCGAATGAATCCACTGAAACAGGTGTTTCAATTCCGTGCTGCCGGTATCACTGACAATGCGATAGGAATCACTGCCGAGTTGAGACAGACGCGCCAGGTTACCGTCAACGAGAAATCCATTTCCGGAAAAGCCGGAGGTGGCAACGAATCGCTGGTAATTGTCGTTTCGGCGATCGGCATCCTCCGCCATGTCGTTGGCGTTCGTTCGCAGCGAATCCCAATTGCCGAGTTGCCAATCGGCCCACAATTTCAACCATCGCGTGTGCGTCGACTCGAATCGCAATCGCTTCAAATCATTTCCAAAATCTGCGATGCAAGAATCGACGGCATGTGGCACCGTGGTCCAGTTCATGGAAAGCAGGTTCAAGAAAGCCAAGCCCGACCAAACGTCCCCGGTCATCAGACCCGGCGGAAAGTTCTCGAGGTTGCCGACCAAGGATTCCAAGTAGCACTGTGATTGTTCTAGCGAGTCGGTTTCGCGACCGGAAAGCACGCCTGACCACACATGCGCCCGGACGCCAAAGTGCAATCGATCCGCATTGGTTCCGTGGCCAATCGCCAGCTTTGCGCCGTGCGACATTAACTGGATCGTTCCATGAAAATCCAGGAACGCCATCGACCGTGTCGCGTCGCTGCAAAGGTACATCGCCGTCGCAACGTCATCTGGTCGTTGCACGGATTCACTGGTCAGAATCTCTGACTGGAGTTTCTTGAAATCGATCTTGGCAAGCTGTTCGGTCAGCATTGCGAGACCGGAACGACAGGTCGCCATCGTGATCGGTCGACGCGGCAAGATATTCAGTTCATCGCTCAAGTCCTGAATCAATGGTCGCGCTTTATCTAACCGCCCACTGCGGACCAACAATTGAGTTGCGGTCGCTTTCAAGCGTCGCTTTTGAAATTCGTCCGACGCCGTCTCCGCGAGCGTTTCATAGTAAGGTGCGGCACGCTCGGGTAAGTCCGCTTCTTCGAAGCATCGTGCGGCATCGCGTAGGTGTTTCAGCCGTGCTTCTCCGGCGACTTGTTGCAGCACTTTTTCGTGCCACTCGGCCGCTTCGGCCTTCATAAATGCACGGTCCGCATTTTCAGCTGCCAGAATCGCGAATGGCAACGCGGCACCGTCCTGGTTCGCATCATAGAGGTGGCCAGCGATCCGGGCGGCAAAATCACGTGGGCGGTTTTGCTTCTTCAGCAGTTCAGCCCACGCCAAGTGAGCGCGACGCAGTTCCTTTTTATCGAAGTTGTCGATCAATTCTTCGGCAACTTTGTCATGAAAGACAGTCACGCATTCGCTGTTGGACGAATCGTCCACGGCCAAACGTTGTCGGACCAATTCGAAGACCAAAATATCGACTTGTTCCCCGAGACCGGTGAGGTCTAACAGCTCGCCGATCGAAACGGGTGCGTTGGCGGTCACGATGAACGCCAGAATCGACTTTGCCTCGGGACTGAGTTTTTCGAACCGGGTCTGCCAGAACCGATCGACATCGGTAAAGTTCGACATCGAGGAGTTCGGCGAATCTTCCAGGCCATGCAGCATGCCGCCCGGACGGAATTCTTCGGCCAGTTCCTGAAGCCGAAATGCATTGCACTTCGAAAGCTTGAGCAATTGCTGCAAGCCAGCGACGTTGATGTTCGCACCCCAGCGACTTGCAGCGGTCTGCAGAAAAGAAAACGCGGCTTCCGGCGGTAAGGGGCCGACTGGGACACGTAAATCTGCTGGGTAACGAATTTGCGTTTCCATTTCACGCGACGAGGTGATGATTGCCAGTTGGCCCGATGGGTCGGACAGCAAAGCGTCCCAGATCGTGTGGCTATCATGGTCGGACCATTGCACGTCATCGATGATGATGACGAGCGGTCCCATCTTGCGAAGCTCGCGGCTGAGTCGAATGGCGGCCGTTAACGCGTCCAGACGTTGTGGTTTGCCGTTAAACGACGCCGGGACCTCATACAGATCCTCGTGAATGACGTGTTTGAGCTGCGGGAACGATTTTTTCAGAATCGACGCGCTGACCGAATCCAACGTGATGCGGTCGCGATCGCGTTGTGCGTAACGCTGTGCAATCTGGTCAGCCAATTGGTCGATGACCTGCAGCGTTTGGTTTTCGCGTGATCGGCATTTCACGCGGAATACTTGGCCCCAGTGCATCTGTCGCAGTTGCCGTTCGATCTCGTCCAGCAATCTTGTTTTTCCGGCACCCGGGACACCATAGACATGCAACCGTCCCGTTTTCCCGCGATAGATGTCGCGAATGAAATTGGTGCACTGCTCGAGTTCTTGATCGCGCCCGTACAAGTGATGTGTCGTCATCAAGCGAATGGGGCCTTCGCCGACTTTCGTCATGGATGCGACTTCGAGGGACGATGGCCGTCGCGAACGATCCGCCGAAAGCATCCCCGCGATTGCCATGCGCAGCACCGGCGGGATCTCTTCGTCCATTTCTGAAATTGCCGTCGCGATCGTTTCTTCGTCTTCGTCGCGAACCCAATCGGCAAAGTCACCGCGGCGAAGCCATTGATCGTTGCCGGCAACTTCGTTGAGACAGTCCAGCATGACCAATCCCAAGCTGAAAACGTCACCTGCCGGCGTATAACTTTGATCCCACAACGCTTCGGGCGAGAAATATCGTGGCGTCCCAGCAATGTAGGGGCGCAATCCGAACGGATCGGTTTCAGGATCACAGCTCGCGACCAAGCCATAATCGACAATGACACCGTTCCCTTTGGAGCGGACCATCAGGTTGGTCGGTTTCAGATCGCGGTGAACGAGGCCACCAAAATGCATCATCGCCAAGCCGGAGGCATAATCATGCAGCAGCGAGTGCAGCTTACGATACGCCACTTGCGATGGTTCGTTGCGCAATCGACGCGCGGCAGCATACAGTGTCTCGCCATCGATCTCTTCCATCGTCAACACGGTGAAATTATCGATGATCTCAATTCGATCGGTACGCATCAAACTGGGATGTCGAAACGGCGACATGCGCCGGAACCCTAGTTTGTTGCGATACAAGTCGTGCGACGACATGCGGCACAGCAATTTGAGCGCACAGCGTTGCTTCGAAACCAAGTCGACGGCGGAGTATACGAATCCCGCTTTTCCGCGGCCGAGCAGCTCGCGGATTTCGAACTCGCCGAAACGTTGACCAGGCTCGAGTGGCGAGGTCATGTTCGTTTCCAGCGCGTTACACATTCGCGTTTCGCCCTCCCTAGCAGGGCGAACTGGCGTTTCACCAGATGGATCCACAAACGGTTCTTCTGGAGGGGCGTCCATTGCGTATCGGGATTAACGAATGGGAGACTGAACACGAGATCGAACTTACATTTGACCAACCGCGCCCCACGGTAAAGCCAACTTCGATTCGGAACGTCTAAACCGCGCCGCGACAAGTCGTCAAATGCAAGGCGAAGTATATACAAACCGCCAAACAACCTGTTCGGCGATTTCACCAACTAATGCATTAAGACCCCATAAAGGCAGTCATCGACACGCTACGCACACCCCACTCTCCCCATGTGGAGTGACTGAATCCACAAGAAAAGGCCGGTAAATCCGTCCAGCGGGTTTCATTTCTGTCATCCCGTGGGTTTACCCCATCAATCCTGAAAACTGACGGCCAGTCGCCAGAATTGATGTTTGTCGACACCCCAAACCTGTGGTGTTTGGCCAATCGCCGAGTGTTTTCACAGCACTTCTACAGCGCGAAGAACGCGTAGACACCGATAGCGAATGCGATCAATCCGCCGCCAACATAAGGTGCGGCTTTCCAGGGTGTCAGGTCGACGGCGCCAACGTCCGCTTGCACATAGGGCTCGCTGCGACGGAGTCCCAAGGCGCCAAGTGTCAGTTGCAAAATAACCAAGCCGATAAAGACCGCGGTCATGAAGTGGTAACCGGATCCGAAGAGCGTCATACCGGTAAACGTCCCGAACGCCATCACAACCAGGCCGACGATCAAGGTCGTGAGCGCCGACAATCCGTCGACGGTCTTGTTGACCAAGCCGACCAACATGATCGCAAGAATCGGAATGAAGTAAACGCCGTTCAGTTTTTGAAAGAACCCAAAGATCTCGTCTCGGCCATAGAACAACGTCGGTGCCAAGATGACCGCGATCGTGCCGACGATGAAGCTGCACAACTGACCGGAGATCACGACCGAGCGAGTGCTCGCATTGGGACGTAGGTGATGCTTGTAGATATCCAGCGAAAACAGCGTCGCACTACTGTTGAGGACCGAGTTGAATGTCGAAAGGATCGAGCCGACAACGACGGCGGCAAAGAAACCGGCGAGTGCTTCGGGAAGCACACTGGCAACCAACGCGCCGTATGCCTTGTCCGCTTGCGGCTTATTGTCTTGCAAGCCGACCGCATCGGCGAAGGTTGGATCGGTGGCAACCAAGTAAGCAGCCGCGATACCCGGCAGTACCAAAATCAATGGGGCACAAATCTTGAAGAACGCGGCCAGCAAGACACCTTTTTGACCTTCGGCCAAGTTCTTTGCACCGAAGGTCCGTTGGATAATCTGCTGGTTGGTCGACCAATAGAAGAAGTTCAGCAGCAACACGCCTGTGAACAAGGTCGGCCAGGAAACGTCTTCTGACATTTGACCGAGCGATTGAAACGCATCGGGGTCATGTTCGGAAAGCTTCGTGAATGCCGAAAAGAATCCGTCACCGCCAGCCACTTTGTCGAGCGTGAAGTAGGTGATCAGCAAACCGCCGATCAACAAACCGGCGCCGTTGAAAGTGTCCGAAACGGCGACCGCTTTCAAACCACCCCAAATCGCATAGGCACCGCCGACGACCGCGATAAAGATAATCACCGTCCAAAGTGTTTGGACTTCGGTCAGGCCGAGACGCGTTTCGAGTTGCAGCATCCCCGACAAGCCACGTGCGCCGAGGTACAGCACGAACGGCAAAAGAATCAGCATGTAGGCGACGACGAAAATACCCGTCGTGAGAATCTGGACCCCGTTACCGTATCGGTTTTGGAAAAACTGGGGAATCGTCGCAATGCCGGACTTTAGGTAGCGAGGCAAGAAAACCAAGGCGAGTGCGACAAGCGAAATCCCTGCGACGACTTCCCATGCCATTACCGACAAGCCTTCGTCAAACGCGGCAGCGTTCAAGCCGATCAGCTGTTCGGTCGACAGGTTCGTGAGCAACAATGACCCGGCGATAAATACGCCTGTCAGCGAGCGGCCTGCCAAGAAGTACCCTTCGTCGGTCGCCTCATCAGTGCCACGAGTCACAAACCACGTGGCGACCGCAACCAGCGCGGTAAACAAAAAGAATGTCGCAATTGTCATTGGGATTAGGCAGGGAAGTGAAGATCAATGGTAGGAAACGGCCTTCGGCGTCGCGGGTGATTTCGAGACGCGAAGTGAAGAGGCGAGTCCAGTGACTCGCCGTCGGCTTGATCAGCTTTCGTTGAAGTCGATCAGGCCACCGCCGGCTTCGTCACTGGTGCGGCAGGCATCGAGAATTTGCTGTGTCAGCATCGCGCGTCGAAGCAAGTCTTGGTCGATTTCCTTGCGGAGGACTTGATCGGCGAAGCGGCGAACCATGGCGACTTCTTGTGAGTTCGGTTCGCCACTGTGGAATTCGTCAAAGGTCCGCGTTTCCGTCATGCGGCGGAAGTTCCAGCGGCAGTTGTCGATTTGCAAGTCGTGGCGGTTCACGTCGAACGATGATTGCGAGCCATAGAGCGGCAGCACATAGTCGTCCAACGAGATGTAACCTTCATCGCCCGAGATCGTGGCCGTCTGTTGATTGAAGCTCAGGAACGAGCAGAAGAACGAGGCCGAGGGGCCGTCGTCATAAATCAATTCGCCTTGGAATTCACCCGGTACCCAGCCTTCGACGCCTTCGCGACTCAGCTTCTTGATCGTGCGGCCGCTCACTTTCGAAGGAGCTTTCCAGTTCATCGTCCACAGGATCAGTCGGATGCAGTACCAGCCGAGATCGCCCAGGCAACCGTGACGTTCCAGCTTGGCATCGGTGCGGATGTTGCCCGACTGGAATTCTTTGTCGCCAGTGAAGGAGAAGTGAGCTTGGATTCGTCGAATGTTTCCGATTTGGCCTTCGGCGACCGCATCGCGGAGCCCGACGATCCGTTTGCTATGGTCGTACATGACGCCGTCCATCAGCTGGACGTTGTTCGCCTTGCATGCGTCGAGCATCTCTTTTGCGTCAGCCGCCGTATCAGCGATCGGCTTTTCGATCAAAACGTGCTTTTTCGCATTTGCCGCGGCGATCACCCACTGTTTTCGCAAACCGGTCGGCAGGGGGACGTAAACCGCGTCAATCGCGTCGCTGTCGAGCAGTGCTTGGTGGCTGCCGAACGCGACGGGGCGTTCGTCGAACGGAACTTCCCGCTGGCATTCGTCGATATACTGGTTCGCCCGATCGAGGTCACGGCTGGAAACCCCGGCGACAACCCCGTTGCCGCTCAAACGAATCCCTTTCCAGTTTTTTCGCGCGATATTCGCGGTGGATAGGATCCCCCACCGGCAGATCGAATCACTCATCTACAACGCCCAATGATCAATTAATCGGATATCCACGCCCTAGAAAGCGCGGTGTGGCATACAGAAAAGCCCAGAGGATAGCACGGAACCGCAGCGTTGTGCGTCCCAGCCCGATGGAATTGACAAGCGATCTTACCCGTACGGCAACCGATCTAACGCACTAGGCAAGATACAACGGGAATTGAAATTCCCTCCTGCCCGATTCACTGTCGCGATCGCCAAGCGGGTGTGCCTATCGCCGCGAGGTCCAGTATTGATAGGCCCGCATCGTTTGCCGGGCGGCTTCGTGTGGGTCCGGCCATGGAAACGCTTCGGCACACAGGTAGCCGTCGTATCCGATCTCGCGCAACGCATCGATGATCGTGACGAATTGCATGTGACCGAATCCGACCGGGCGGCGATTGCTGTCGACGAAGTGGACATGGCCGACCAGTTTGTCACCGATCAGCAAGCCCTGTGCGATGTCCGCTTCTTCGATATTCATGTGGAACAGATCGCACAACAATCGGACGTTGTTTGTCTGCAGTGACTGGAGCAGTTTGACGCCTGCTTCGACGGTGCAGCACTGATTTGTCTCGTAGCGGTTGAGCGGTTCATAAATCAGCGGAACGTTGTATTGCCGGGCGTGTTCACCGCCGTCTTCGAGTGCTTCGGCAAGGTAAGCAAGCGCGGTCGGGGCGTCGACTTGGTCGTCACTGCGGCCTTGCATCGATCCGATGATCGCCATCGCACCGAATTGACCGGCCGCATCAATGATGGTGCGTACGAACGCGCGCGCTTGTTTGCGTTTCTCCGCGTCAGCATCCGCCAGTTGCAGACGATGTTTCACCCAACCGGCCCCGGTACCAAGGGCCGCCAAACGGACTCCGGCCGCGTCGAGCATTCCGCCGAGCGAATCCAGTTTTAACGCTTCGATTGAGGGGGCAAAAATCTCGACCGCGTCAAAGCCAAGCTCTCCGGCAAAACGGATCGATTCTTCAAGGCCATCCCAAAGAACGAACGGGCCGCCGCGTGCTTCTTCGACAAGCGAGATCGTGATGCAAGACTTCATGGTGTGATCGCAGAGGAAAGGTGGGGCGGCAAGCAGTCCAATGGCAGTTCGCTGCCAGACGGTTTACTGGTCGTTGTTTTCGGGACGACCTTCGACATAGACCCAATTATGGATCGGTTCCAATATCGCTTTGACTTCCGCGACAAGAGCTTCGTCGAGGGGTTCGTCGAGCCAATCGCACCACTGCGAGACCCGATCGGGGTTCGCCGATCCGACAACACAGCTCGCGAAGTCATCGTTGGCGACTGAGTACTGTAGGGCGAGCTTTGCGATATTGGTGCCTTTGTCGCGACAGTGCTTCGCGGCTTTGGCGGCAACGTCGCGGACATCGGCGGTCGACTTGTGCCAGTCGGGAAGCGGAGCGTCGGTTAACAAGCGGGCCGAAAACGGTGCTGCATTGATCAGACCGACGCCGGCTTGTTGGCAGGGTTCCACAAGTGCCAGCGCCATGTCGTTCTGCAACGTGTAATGGTTGTACGTCAGCACCACGTCGAGATCCGATCGTTCGATCATTTCATGAAAGATCTTCATCGGGTATCCGCTGACGCCGATGTAGCGGACCTTTCCCTTCTCGACTTCCTTTTGCAAAGCGGGGATCGTTTCATTGACGATCGGATCCAAGTCGACGAACTCGACGTCGTGACAAAACACGATGTCCAAGTGATCGAGCTTCATCCGCTCGAGCGAGATATCGATGCTTTCGGCGACACGGCGGGCGGAGAAATCAAAGTGTGCGGGCGCATACCGGCCAAGCTTCGTGCTGAGCACATAAGAATCTCGGTCTAGCGTGGGCAGCACTCGCCCCAACATGATCTCGCTCATCCCGCGACCGTAGTATGCGGCTGTGTCGATGTAGTTCATCCCACGGTCCATCGCGACATTCACACACCGCAACGCTTCGTCAACGTCGATGGATCGGAACTCCGCGCCGATCGACGATGCGCCAAACCCGAGTGCCGAAAGTTCCAAGCCGGTTTTTCCCAAGGGCCGTTTCTTCACCGCGTACATTCTCCGTATGACTGATCGAAAGCAATGGGGCGAGGATATCACACAATCAGGTGGTCAACGACGGTTGATCCGGCCTCGAACAGCCATCAGACGTCGAATATCACGATTCGGTCGCTAGTCAATCTGTCGGGGGGAGTTGCCGTCAAAGGATTGACTGTCCGTTTGTCACATCTGGTGCGACCGGAACAAATTCGCGAGGGCAAACCTGCATCCTGGTTCCCTCAGACTGCAAATTGCACGGCGTCCCGTTAAGCGAATTCAAAGCTTTCGGAAAGTTCTCCTTCCCTGTTGAGCGACCATGACGACGACGGTTCAACCCACTTTTCCAGTCACCCATCAGTCCGCCCAGGGGCTCCCCGTCCCCGAGGTAAATGCTCCGCTGGTCCTGAATTCCCAGGTGCCGATCGGGCGTGTGGAACATCATGCGCGCTCCGAGTCTGTGCCTCGAGGGCGGATCATGATCGTGGACGATGAGAGCACGAACGTCGAAGTCGCTAAGCGTCTACTTTCGATCGCCGGGCATGACGACTTTGTCACCACGACTGACTCGACGCGGGCCATCAATCTGCTTCACACTGCCGAGCCAGATGTGGTGCTGCTCGACATCAATATGCCGCATGTCGACGGGATTTCGATTCTATCGCAGATTCGTAGCGTTCCAAAGTTCCGCCAGTTGCCTGTGTTGATTCTGACCGCCAACAGTCACAGCGAAATCAAGCTGCGGTGTTTGGAACTTGGCGCGACTGACTTTTTGCTTAAACCAATCGACCCGATGGAACTCGCACCTCGGGTTCGCAATGCGTTGCAAAGCAAGCAGTATCGCGACACGTTGGTCAAATACACACAGAACTTGGAAAACATTGTCCGCAAACGCACCAAGCAACTCGAGGACACCCGGCGTGACGCGATTCACTGTCTCGCACGCGCCGCCGAGCTTCGCGATAACGACACCGGTAATCATGTGATCCGTGTGGGGCGCTATGCGGGGATCGTTGCGCGACAACTTGAACTTTCCGAAGACTTCATCAGCGACTTGGAACTCGCCGCCCAGTTGCACGACGTCGGGAAGATCGCAATCCCCGATTCGATCTTGCTTAAACCGGGAAAGCTCGAGCCGGAGGAGTATGAGGTTATCCAGCAGCACGTCCGACACGGCCGGCAAATCATCCAGCCTTATGTCGGACGCGAAGCTGACACTATGCGTGGGCACGTTCGCGCAGGTGCGGAGATCCTTTCCGATGACAATTCATTGATGCGACTAGCTGCCAGTATCGCGCAAACGCATCACGAGAAATTTGACGGTACAGGTTATCCGATTGGTTTGGCTGGAGAAGATATCCCGATCGAAGGCCGGATCACTGCCGTCGCGGATGTTTACGACGCGTTGTCGTCAGAACGTCCGTATAAAAAAGCGATGCCGCGAGAGAAGTGCTTCCGCATCATGGAAGACGGTCGAGGCAGTCACTTTGATCCCGTCGTCTTGGACGCGTTCTTTCGCGGGGCGTCAGAAATCGTCCGTGTCCAAGTCGAGTTCGCGGACTGAAATTGCGGACTGAATTGTCCCCGGCGTCGACGCGTTGATCGCATCGACGTCAGGGGTATCTGTTCGGCATTCCGTTACAGGTTGTCTTGCCCGGTGAAGTTCGTCACCAAGGCACGCAGTTTGCGACGCAGCACACTGTAGCTGAAGAATGATTTGCCGATCTCATAGTTGAAGTCGACCATTTGGTCGCGGTACTCGCGATCGTCGATGATCCGTTGGACTTGGGCGACGACGTCCCGTGTGAGGTAACCTTGCATCGCGATGACCTTCGCACCTTTCGGTTCGATATCAGCGACATAGATCGAGTAACGATTGACCAGAACCGGTTTCCGGAAATAGAACGCTTCTAGTAACGCGTTGCCAAATCCTTCGTAAAGGCTGGGATAGGTGATGAAGTCGGCTTGTGAATACGCGTCGGCTAACGTGTAGATCTTACTTCCGTCTTCGTTCAAACCTCGCTTGTCGCCCACCTGTTGATCACAGAGCAGCAGGTGGACACCGTTGGCTTCGGCGAGATCCTTGAGCGCGGCCAGGTATTCGTTGCCTTCGTCGCCACTGGCGTGAGAGATGACCAGTTTGCATTTGTCGTTTTTCAGTGCCGATACCAAGCTGATCGAGTGCTCGATTCCCTTTCGTGGAACCACTCGGGTCGGTTGTAAAAACAGAATGTCGTCGTCTTCGAGTCCGATGTCTTTGCGGAAGCCTCGCGCATAGTCGTCAACTTCTTCCGGTTCGTTATCAAAGTCCAGCACATTGGGGACCAAGATTGACGAGACGCCTCGGCGGTGGGCAAGGTCTTCTTGGGCGAAAGAATTGATCGTGACGTTTTGAATCGACGGCAAGGCCGGCGGAAAGGCCATCCACAGCATGTCCGTCACGGCGGAGACGCTAAAACGGTCGCGTTCCCAATAAAAGTCGTGGTGGTGGGCGATTGTTGGGAATCCGGTTTCCGCAATGAAGTGCGTGAGTGCGATCCCAAGCGGAATGTTCATCGGAATGCAAAGTGCATTCTGAACGATCAGCAAATCTAAGTCGTAGCGACGAGTGAATTCGTAGAGCGTCCCTTTCAGATAGTCCGCCAACGCATAGATGCGACGTGTCACGTCAGGCGTACGCGTTCTGGTCCCAAACGCACGTCGGTTGATCCACTCAATGTCAGGGTGGCCAAAATAAGCGTGCGGGACCACCATTGACGTATCGCGGTCACGGTCGCTCAGTCCCGAGTACCAGTGGCTAACGTGCCGGTGATCCCAGAGCACCTGGGCCCACTTTGCACTCTCGAGTGAGACCCCGTCCGTCCCCGCGAAACGAGTCCCGACAAATCCGATTTGTACACCCATTATCTCGTCAATCTATTAAAGCAATGTTTCGTCGGTATGTGCCAAGCGACGATCTCCTCTCGTCGCATCAAACACACGTTGTCAATTCATCCAGTCGTGTCAAAACGATGTTTTGGTCCAAGCCGAGCATGCGTGGGTCGCTTTCGCGTGGACGACAACTGCGTTCGTCACCGACAAACCATGCCGTCCGCAAGCCCGCGTTGGATGCGCACCAAATATCGTTTAAACGGTCGTTTCCGACGTAAACCGCCTCGCCGGGGTCAATTCCAAGGCTCGAAAGCCTGTCACACAATACGTCAAACAAACACGCATCTGGCTTCGCACGACGATAGCGGTATGAAAAAACACATAAGCTGAGATCAAACACTGAATCACCGCCAAAGTCACCTGCAATTTCTTCGATCAGTGGCAAAGTGAACTCTTGTGCGTTGCTGACAATGCCCAAGCGAAGTCCGCGAGAACGCAATTGTTCCAGCAACGCACGTGCACCAGGCATTGGCCAAGTCGGATTCGCGCGGGATTCGTATTCGGCAGCCAAGCGGTGAAGCGATTCGGTATCGAAGCAACCAATTCCACAGCTGTTCAGCGTCGCTCGCCAGATTTCAACGATGTCGACTTCGGGTTTCGTGCACGTTTCGCTCCGCCGACTGTCGTTGCTCAGGCGGATCTGCTGGTGAAGGTCTTCGATCGTAGGCACTCGACCTGAGGACGCATCGATTCCCGCCGCGTTGATCGCTTGTGCCAAAAACATGCCGCGATCGTTTGCGTCTGCCGACCCAACGTCACCGCTGCCGCTGATGATCAGCGTTCCATAGATGTCAAAGATGACTGCTTTGACGTTGCCGAGTCGATCGAGTTTGGCAGCGTACTCTGTTGGAATCGGTGCGATCGGTTTGCGGTGATCGAGAACCGCTTGATACCACGGGTGTCCCATCAAGCGATCTCCGTTTCGACGCGGCAAGGAAAGAATGGTCGTTGGTGGCAGATTGCCTCAACAAGCGACTTGTTGTGATCCGGCTGCTGATTGTGAACACTGTCGACCGCCGTCGCTTGGTTCGTTAATTGTTGGTAAGTCTGAATCAATCGATCGGCGGTGGTCTGAAGTGAATAGGCGGTCGCGATTTGGTCGCGATTCGCTCGCAAGGTAATCGCATCGAAGGGTGCTTGCAGCGATTCTACCAGCATCGAGTTGATCGTCTGCGTTGCCTGGTCAAAGCCTTGGTCGTTCGACAATCGTTTTAGGACTTCGATTTGACGATTCGTTGTTAACTGAGCAAAGTCAATTGCTTGACCGGACAAGTGTTCTGGCGGATCGTTCCATTGCAAGGCGAATGTGGTGTCCAATCGTGTCGCGAGGGACTGCCACGCCTGATCAAAGATCTGCTGAGTTTCCTTGCGACATTCTGCGATCCACTCGGTACTGCCCGGGATCCAAACGGCATCGTAGAGCCGATTGAGCTTGACGCCGGCGCGCCCGAAGTCGTCTGTCACGTGTGGCAATCTTCGCGCCACGACACCACGATTGGCGAGCCAGGGTTCAAGGAACGCCATCCCGAAACCTTCCGCAGCACTGGTCGACAGGATGAACGAACTCGCCGCGAGGTTGTCAAGAAAACTGATGCCATCGAAGGTGCCGGCGTCAAAGACGGTTCGCGGGGCAAGCTTGCTTCCAAGGTGTTTCCAGCGTTCATAGGAAGCACGCTCGATCGGCGTTGTCGGCGGCAGCGTCAAGCCTGAATACATGTTGTCGGGCATCCAACGCGACAGCAGCATGAACTCGCCAACGTTTTTGCGACGAATTCCACGGACCGGATAAACACACCATGAACTGTCCGCGGGTAGCTGTGCCGCCGCTCGGATTTTGTTCAACGCGTCAGTCGCGTCTGGTCGTTCGCCGGCCGGCAGTTGTACCCCATTGGGCAGCACATCGATCTTCGCTGCCGGGATTCCAACGTGGCGAAGCAAGTCCGCGTCACCTGATGTCAACGTGGCATATCGGATCATCGAGTTGATCGGATAGAGGTAACGGTTGACCGGTTCGGTGTCGCTTGCCTGGGCGGCATGAATCAGCTTGACGTAATTCTCTGGGCGAAAGTCTTCGGCAAAGTCATGGAGTTGCAACAGGGTGCGAAAGCCGTATTCGCTTGCCAGAACTTCAATCGCAATAGGAGCGGCCGCGTTTTTGCCGAGCGAATGATTGTGCCAGTGCAGAATCGTTTGATCGAGTTCGCAGCCAGCATCTGCCAATTCGTCAGCGATCGCCTTGGCGAGCAACCGACCTCGGGATTGCAGGTCATGGTCCCAGTGAAAATTGGGCGACTTCTGCGCGGTGACATCGTCATATTCGAGACCAGCGATGCAACGGACGTGACATCGTTTGATGGTCGATTCACGAAGTCCGTCGTTGCGTCCGCCGGAGAGCAGGATGACGTTCGCGCCGGTGTGATCGGCGATCGCGGCAACTTGATTTTCGACCACCTGAGTTACTCCGCCACGACGGTAGTGACAGTGCAGGATGGCGATGTTGGAAAAAGACACGGAATCCGTTTGCGGTCGTGGATATCGGAACGAAGGCGACGACAGGCTTAGTCTGTTGATTTTCCAGTGTCGCCTTTCGCTCCGCGAAAGGAGCGTTCTCTACTGCTACTTTGGCCGAGCAAAAGGCGACTTTGGGCGAGAACCGGCTAGAAAATCAACAGGCCGTTAACGCGGTTGGTTTGGCAAGTTCGTAGCCACCTTACCGCTCATGCCGTAGTTATCGACTTCGTTAACCGACAGTTCTGACGAATAATGTTCGGTTTTCACGATGACAATGTCACCGCCTTCGTCTTCTTCGACGGCGGCCCCGTGGTGACGTGTTAGTTCCAGCGTGGCGAGGAACCAACCGATGACCGCAGACTTATGCAGCCCTGTATCGACCAAGTCCATTAGCGGAACGCGGGTCTGTGACGACAGATGCTTGTGGATCCTTTTCATGTAAACGTGGATCGGGGTGTCGTCATAGATCACTTCGGTCTGCGGTGGCCCGGACGCTTCGCGCATGATTCGTCCAAATGCGCTGACCAAGTCCCAGATTTCCAAGTCGGCGATCGGTTGGTCACCAGGATCAATTCGCCGTTTTGGCAAATCGTCCGACAAGCGAGGGTAACGAAGTTGCCAGCGGCCAGCCATTTCGTCCAGCACAGACGCGGCGTCGCGGATCTCCTTGTACTGCAGCAACCGTTCGACAAGTTCTGATTGCGGATCGTCCAATTGTTCCGCTTGTGGCTCGTCTTCTTCGACGGTCTTTGGCAAAACCGCTTGGCTTTTCAGTTCGACGAGGGTGCTGGCCAGGTCAAGGAAATCGCCAATGTCCGTTAAGTCCAATTCTTGCAGCAGTTCTAAGTACTCGCCGTATTGGTCAATGACCTTGGCGAGTGATAGGTCCGGCAAGCTGACTTCTTGGCGGCGAGCGAGGTATAGCAACAAGTCCATCGGACCGTTGTAAGTCGCCAGTTGCACGCGAAAGATCATGCCGGATTGCCAAGTCGTCGTTGGAGACGGGGGTACGATTCAGGTCGAGTGCTATTGTATCCCGTTGCGACGTGCGGGAGGGGAACGTTTTTCGTCGCCGAGGAGTCTGTCGCACAAGGCTTGCCCCGCGAGTGGCAGGTCTTGCTTCGCGAGTCAGACCGTCTACACGGCGAGTTGGACGAGGTCTTTGGGACCGGAGTTGCCGTTCGCGGTGATCGCTTTTTGCTCGAGCTCCTCTGCGACGAGGTTGTAGAACACGTCCCGTTGGCGAGGCTGAAATCCCAGTTCCTCGATCGCTTCGCGGATCTGCATCAGCGACAGGAAGTGCACGGTTCCGGCTTCGGCGACAACGTTTTCTTCCAGCATCAAGCTGCCCATGTCGTTCGCGCCGTAGAGCATCGCGAGTTGGCCCATCTTCAGACCTTGCGTCACCCAGCTGCTCTGGATGTTGGGGACGTTGTCGAGGAACAGACGCGAGACGGCTTGCGTTTTCAGGTATTCGAACGATCCGCGAGGCGGGATGTGGCTGAGATCGGTGTTATCGGGTTGGAATGTCCAGCAGATGAAGGCGGTGAAGCCATTCGTTTCGTCTTGAAGATCGCGGACACGTTGCAAGTGCTCGACGCGTTCGGCGAGTGTTTCGACATGGCCGAACATCATCGTGGCGGTGCTGATGCCGCCAAGTTTGTGCCAGACACGCATGACGTTCAGCCAGTCGTCACTCATCACCTTGCCGCGCGTCAGTTCGTCGCGGACGCGGTCGACCAAAATTTCGGCGCCACCGCCAGGGATGCTGCCCAAGCCGGCGTCTTTTAGACGCGTCAGGACTTCTTCGATGGACAGTTTGTTGACTTTGGTGAAGTGGTGCAGTTCCGGGGGGCTGAAACCGTGAATGTTGATTTCCGGAAAAGCATTTTTGATGTCGCGCAGCATCTCCTCGTACCACTCCAGTTTGTACTTGGGATGCAAGCCTCCTTGGAGCAGAATTTGGTTGCCGCCGACCGCAGCCGTTTCTTCGACTTTCTTGAGCAGCTCTTCGCGTGGCAGGACGTAGCCTTCGTCACTCTTGGGGCCGCGGTAAAACGCGCAAAAGTGGCACACCGCGGTGCAGATATTGGTGTAGTTGATGTTCCGGTCGACGTTGTAGGTCCGATAGGGCTCGGGGTGCATCCGCCGAGAGACCTTGTCGGCCGCCGAACCGATCGCCGCCAGATCACGGCTTTCGAGTAGCTGCAACGCTTCCTCTCCGCTGATCCTTTCGCCGGCTACCGCTTTGTCCAAAATGTCCGCGATCATCACTTAACTCGATGCGTATGTCGAAACAGGTTCCTGCTGGCGGGGCGTTTGTTATCCGCTAGCTGATCCGAATGGTTGGCACGTCAAACCTGACTGTCTGCCGGTACCAAACCCAGTTGTTCGCAACCCTGGCGGAACTGGGCTAGCCCCGCCCTTTCTTGAGGGCCGAGCGTAAAGTGTAAGTTCTCTGCAAAATACCGATATAGGTCTTCGGTTGTCAGCCCATGCGACGCTGCGTACCGCCGGGCGATCGCTTGGGCATCCGCGAGCCCCTGGTCGCGACAAGCTTCGAGCACCGGGACGAGTTCATCGACATCGGCATCCGCACGAGCGACCCACATGGCAAATACAAACGGCAGTTCAGTGTGGTGGCACCAGCGATCACCCAGGTCCCAAATTTCTTCGTACAGCCCGGTTTCGGGGTGCATCGCACGGTCGCCAATAATCAGCACCGCGTCGGCGTCGGACCGCTCGGGCGCCTGCTCCATCGGAAGCACCTGCGTTTGTGGCCGCAGTCCGTAAGTTTGCCATAGCAAGACTTGCACGAGCGCCGCGCTCGTGCGACTGCCTTCATCGAGAGCAAGGGTGCGGATTTCGTTGACGGGCACCCGACTGACTAGCCTCACGCTCCAGACGGGACCCCGGCAAGCGATCGCGGCATCGGAAACAATCCGGTAGTGCGACTTTGCCTGGCCACGAAAAAACTCGACCGACGGGATCAATGCGACATCCAATTCGCCGCTGTCGAGCTGTTGTGCAAGGCGACTAGGCAGGTTCAGCACCAGCGAATCACTCGGCCCCAATGCTTCGCGAAGCCCGTGGATCAGTGGTTTGGTGTTGAGGTACGAGACGGCACCAATGCGAGTCATGCCAATGCCTGACAGGTGGAATGAGATCGCCGATCAAATGGCGGGGAAATTGTTGCGGGCGGGATTCGGTCGCCAGCACCAGCAACTCTATCCTAGATACCGCAGAACATAGATGGCAAACAACCCTAGCAGTCCGCCGAATTGATTGGGGCTCGCAAACCAACACCTGCCGCGTGTGGCGGAATCCATCTCGCGGCAGGGCTGACTCCGTCGTTAATCACACATCTAGAAAGGACAGGGTGCGATCGCGGTTTCCCGTCTCCCAGTGCTGGGGTTGTGAAATTCGAGCTTTTCGGCATGCAGTAAAATCCGTTCGCCGATATCGGTCTGAATACTTTGGGATGCACCGTAAAGCTGGTCGCCGACGATCGGTGTGCCGCGCGAAGCACACTGGACACGAAGTTGGTGCATCCGGCCGGTGAGTGGACGCAATGCCAACCGAGTGCGATCTTCATCAGGGTACTGATCAAGCACCCGAACATCGGTGATCGCCTGTTTGGCCCCTTCGGTATTGGGTGGTACCACTTGGGTTTGTGGCTTACCGGGAAGTTTCAATAGTTGGTCTTCCCAGCGAACATCTGCTTGGTTGTCTGTTTCAACGATTCCTTCGACGACCGCCACGTAGTGCTTGGCGGTTTTGCGAGTGGCGAATTGCCCCGAAAGCAAACGCGCCGCTCGTTTGGTCAAAGCAACCAACAGGACTCCGCTGACCGCGCGATCGAGACGATGCGGGAACGTCAGGTATTCACCATGACGAGAAAGCTGTCGAATCAGTTGGGTTTCAACGCTATCGATACCTGCGGGAGCTTGTGTCGCAACGCCGTATGGTTTGTTGATGGCCAAAGCACAATCACACTGCCAGACCACCTCAATCTCTGAATCGTTCATTGGCAAATGGGGCATCAAGCAAGAGTGGTCAGCATTGGCAAACGAAGTCCAGCACGATCGTTTGAATGAAACACACGCGAGTAGAAGAGAGGACCGGTCAGCGCATAAAAAAACGAGAGATCCCGGCCACGTCGAATCCAACTCACCGCATATCCAATTGGCTTGTTAGGTTCGATCACGAATCTCTCGCTAAATGATGTTGTACGTCCTACCTCGCTCGCGTCAATAGCATGTCAAGCGGTTGCTAGTAAAAACTTGTTGTGGCCCAAGACGCTGATAACTTGATTTGCATGTCGATGCATGCGAGCGCATCGTCACTGCCGATGGGATCAGTTACGATAGGACCGTTGTTGAAACGATGTGGCTGTCCATCGCTTGGTCCCGAATGAATCGCGAATCAAAAACGAATCACTATCACTTTGTCACCGGCAAACTTGCCGCGTCGGCGGTACGTGATGTGGTTGCGAAGCTCGCCGAACAGCACGGGTTTGACTATTCGGTTGGCGTCTTGCCGATCACTGTGGCGGCTTTAATGACGCCACGCTGGATTGCCAAGCATCTGACCGCTCCTGAAGAGACGACTCACTTGGTCGTACCCGGTTACTGTGATCGCGAGCTGCGCGTATTAATCGAAGCGACCGACGCCGATTTGATCGTGGGCCCCAAAGACTGCCGTGACTTGGGCCAGTTGTTTGGTGAGCAATCGGAGCCGATTGCGCTGGACCGTTATGACATCGAAATCATCGCGGAGATCAACCACGCGCCGCGACAGAACGTTGCCGAGGTGCTGGCCATAGCGAAACGACTGGTTGCCGATGGGGCTGACCGAATCGACATCGGTTGTGACCCGGCCTCACCAACACGTCGCATTGGTGATTATGTCGCTGCCTTGGTTGATGAAGGTATCCGTGTCAGCATCGATACCTTTGATCCGATGGAAGCAAGGCTTGCGATCGATGCCGGCGCTACGTTGGTGCTGAGCGTGAATTCATCCAACCGTCACTTGGCAAAGGACTGGGGGACGGAGGTGGTCGTGATCCCGGACTCGCCCAGCAACCTGGACAGTTTGGATGCGACGGTCGAGTTCCTGTCGCGGCAGAATGTTCCGATGCGATTGGATCCAATATTGGAACCCATCGGTGCCGGTTTGGCGGATAGCTTGATGCGATATTGGGATACGCGTCGCCGATATCCTGAACTTCCGATGATGATGGGGATCGGTAATCTGACCGAGCTTTCGGACGTCGATTCCGCCGGAGTCAATTTGATCCTGTTGGGGATCTGCCAGGAGCTTCGGATTGAGAGTGTTTTGACGACGCAAGTCATCAATTGGGCACAGACGAGTGTTCGTGAGTGTGATGCGGCACGGCGTCTCGTTCATGCTTCCGTTCAGCGTGGGACTCCGCCGAAAAACATGTCGGACGCGTTGGTGATGTTGAGGGACAGTCGCCAAACACCGTTCTCTCCTGAAATGTTCGAAGAGCTCGCGCAAACGATCAAGGACAACAACTATCGGCTTTTTGCCCAAGACGGGTTGCTCCATTTGGTGACGCGAAAACTTCATTTGTCCGATCCGGATGCGTTTTTGTTGTTCGATCAACTGTTGCGACAACCGATTTCTGACAATGTTGATGCCGGGCACGCGTTCTATTTGGGGTACGAATTGGCAAAGGCAACAATCGCGTTGCAATTGGGGAAGCAGTACAATCAAGACCGCGCGTTGCGGTGGGGGATGTTAACCCAGGAAGAAGAAAGCCACCGTTTACAACGTACGAATCGTCATCGTGGCGGGGCTTCTGGCGCGTCATAAGCGCATTCCCTTCGTTTGGCGGCGTCATTTTCCCTCCTCACGAGCCTTTTTCATTCCCGGTTGCGGTGTACACTGTGAGTACAGGGTGCAGCTAAAAACTGTGGAACTTCTCACCTGGTCGGACCGTCCCAAATCGTCTGCTCGGCACCAATCTGATCCACCGAGATTCGGTCTACCACAACCACCATGATGGAACGTCGCTTTAATGGAGTCGACAACCCGTTTTGAACCCCACCTGACGATCACTCGAGACGGCCAACCACGGGCCGCCGGTGATGCCGACCTTGTTCACTGGTACGATCATCTGATCGACCGTCGAAAAGTGAGCTGGACGGGGCACCATCACATGATCCGACTGCTTGGACGCGGTGGACAGGGAGAGGTTTACCTGACCGAATACCGCGGCACCGACAGTTTTACTGTTCCGGTCGCGATGAAGATTTTCTCACCCGAACACTACCAAAGTGCACGGGCATACGACGATGCGATGAAACGGATCGCAACGATCGCTTCGAAAGTCGCGTTGATCCAGCACGATAACCTGTTGGCCGTTCAGAACTTTTTTGAACGGCACCGCATCCGCATCATGATGATGGAGTGGATTGACGGTTATGACCTTCGGCAATTGCTCTCGCCGGATGGCCTGACGTTGCTGAAACGCAACTTGGACAACCGTCGCTATCGCTACATCAACGACGTGATCATCACGCACGGTCACGATTTTTTGCGGTTCAAAGCCGGTGTCGCCGTCGCGATCATGCGTGATTGCTTGGCTGCCCTCGCCGCCTTGCACCGCGAAGGCATTGTCCATGGTGACGTCAAACCGGCGAACATCATGCTTAAACGCAGTGGACACGCCAAACTGATCGATATGGGGTCGGCGATCGAATACAAGAATCCGCCGCGTGAACGCGAATGCACGCCGCTGTATGCAGCACCCGAAGTTCTCGAAAATGAACGAGCCACCCCGCGGAGCGACCTGGCGAGTGTCGGTTACGTTCTGATCGAATTGTTGAGCGGGCGGAATATTTTTGCCGGAAACGAAAAACTTCGTGACCTCATCAACGCCAAAATTGAACTCCCAGGACGATTGCGAGAAGTCCTGCCCAGCGAGGTTTGCCGCAACGAATTGCTGATGCAGTTTCTGTTGGGGTTGATCTCGCCAGACCCCACACGTCGTTTTCCCAATGCCGAGGCGGCCGAGCACGTCGATACCGGGGCGGCCGCTTTTCACCGTCAACTGGTTATCGGCGACATGGCAACCGAGTACAACAATGACATTCGTTTATGGCTAGAAGAACTACGACGACTTGAAATTGAACCGTGAATCAACAACACCTGGACGTTGCGATCGAGGCCGCCAAGGCTGGTGCATCCGAGCTGCTCAGTCGCTGGGGCAGCCGAACCGTTTCTGAGAAAGCACCCAAAGACCTGGTCACCGACGCCGACTTGGCATCGCAAAAAGCAATCCGGTCGATCCTGATGGACGCCTTCGATGGCTATGCGTTTGTGGGTGAGGAAGAAGGCGAAAACGATCCGCCGGAATCCGTTCGGCTCGGTCAAGCTGACGCTCCGCCATGCTGGGTGGTCGATCCTCTCGACGGTACCGTCAACTACGTCCACCGTTTGCAATCCTTTGCCGTTTCGATCGGTTTGTATCACAACGGCAAGATGCGTTTGGGAGTGATTCTCGATCCAGTCACCAACGAACTGTTCAGCGCCGTCGACGGTCAAGGTGCTCACTTAAACGGAGTACCGATCCATGTCAGCGATTGTACGGATCTGTCTCAAGCGTTGATCGCTTGCAGCTTCCCTGCTGGCGTGCAGGGTGACTCACCCGAAGTCGTGCGGTTCGTCAAGGTTCTTGAACGCTGCCGCTCGTTGCGGAGGCTCGGTTCCTGTGCGCTCAATATGTGCTACGTCGCGGCAGGTCGCTTGGACGGTTACTGGGCAACGAATGTTTGTGCTTGGGACTCCGCCGCCGGGACCGTGATCGCGCGTGAAGCGGGCGCGCAGCTGACCGCTTACAACGGTGATCCGCTCGACGATTGGTTACCACGATTCTGTGTCACGTCATCCAAGCCGATGCAAGACACCATGGTCGCGTTGCTCACCGGAGAGTGATCGCAATGCAATTCGACGTTGATCAATTGTCAGTGCAAGAGACGTACTTGCGGATGGTGCAGGTGATCTCACCGCGCCCGATCGCTTGGGTTTCGACCCGATCAGGTGATGGCGTCCCCAACTTGGCGCCGTTTTCGTTCTTTACAGGAATTGGTGCGAACCCACCAACGCTTTGTTTTGCACCCGCCAACAATCCCGATGGTTCAGCCAAGGACACCTTGGAAAACATTCGGCAAACCGGGCAATTCGCCGTTAATATCGTGACGGAGTCGACGGCACAAGCGATGCACCAGTCTGCCGATCCTGTCGCTCCAGAGGTCAATGAGTTCGAATTGGTGGGCGTTTCGCAGTTGCCATGCGTCAAGATCGACGTACCACGCGTCGAACAGGCGGTCGCGACAATGGAGTGTACTTTGCATTCTGTGGTCGGTTTAGGGACCGGTCCCGGGGGCGCAAATCTGGTCATCGGCAACGTCGTCCATTTTCACATTGACGACGCGTTAGTCGACGAAAAAGTTCTCTCCACGATTGGTCGCGTGGGACGCAGGCACTACTGCAAAGTCGACGAGACGTTCGAGCTTTAATTGACGAACTCTTGCGGCAGCTCGTGGTTGCCGGCCTCGTCGACGGTCAATGGATGGACGGCTACAACGGCTGCCATTGGGATTTCACCATACACGTGCGGGAACAGTTCGCCATCACGCGAAGGTTCCCAGCGAAGCGTCTTGCCAAGTGCTTGCGTGTCGACTGAAACGAGTAGTAATCCGGTTTGACCGGCAAAGTATCGATTCAGCGTACCGGCGACCTGCGGTGCCGCAGAAAGGTGAATGAAACCGTCGTCGATGTCGATGCCACAGCCTGAGAATGCGCCTCCCTGCTCTGCCGTTTCCCATTCAGAAGTCGGCACGATCTTGTAGATCACTTTGTCGTGTTTCGCGGTTGGGTTGCTCATGGAATGGGTTTTGTTGGTGGGGGATCGGCAAGGATTTCGTCGAGTGATCGTCTGATCGCCGGGTGTTGAAAGTACGGATCATTGGTCCGGGTTGAGTATGTTTGTAGCGACTCCGCCAGCTTTTCCGCGACCCCCTCGGTTCCGGGACGTCGGTAGAAGTTCAGAAGCTCGTCGGGATCTTGTTCGGCGTCAAACAACCAGGGGCGATCGTCTGTCGACAAGATCAACTTGTAGCGACGATTGACAGCGGCGACCCAGCTGGCCGACGTACCGGCGTTGCGCAGAAACGTCACTTCGTCACCAGGCTTAACAGACTGGCTGGTGAAAGCGGCGGACAGATCACGCCCTTCATCATCCGGGTTATTAGGTTGGTCGATGAGTCCCATCACCGTCGGCGTAAGATCCACGGTACCGATCGGTTGGTCATAGACTTGGCCCGCAGGAATCTTACTCGGCATTCGAACGAGGAAAGGCACTCGCGCTGAGCCTTCATAGGGATTGCCTTTGTTCAATCGATCATGCTCATAGCACAAGTCGCCGTGGTCACTGGTCATCACGATTAAGGTATTGTCCAGCTTGCCGATCTCACTGAGCGAGTGCAGCAAACGTCCGACGTTGTCATCGATACACTGCACCATGCCAAAGTACCGCGACATGTCCGATCCGCGGAATACCGGATGCTTCGTTCCGCCACCGAGCCAACCCGGTGATGCGATACCCGTTTGGTAAGTTCGCGGCGGGGAAAATGGCAAGTCGTCAAAGCGGTGGTCGTACGGGGCACGAACAGTATTTGGCCCATGTGGGTCGGGATAGCTTAAGACCGCAAGGAACGGCCGGTCACCATCATGTTCAATGAAGTCGATCGCTCGTGATGTCAACCAATCACTGGCGAAAGAGTTTTCGTCGGCTCCGTCGACGTCATAGGTTGGTGTGTTATTCTTGCGAGCAGCCACACGCGGCTGGCCATTGATGATTTCAAACTTTTTCCAGTGGCCACGATTGAACATGAATTCCTTGGATTGAAAACCGCCATCGACCTTTGGCGACCATTCTGGTTTGCCGTTTCCGCCCAAGTGCCACTTACCGATGAAGGCGGTTCGGTATCCTTGTTCATTTAGTCGATCGGCGAGCGTCGGAATGCTGCGATCAAGGACGAGGTTGTTCTGCGGTGCACCAGTGTTGTGCGGATACCGTCCGGTCACCATTGCGGCTCGACTTGGCGTGCAAACAGGAGCTGTCGCGTAAGCTCGTGTTCCGATCAGGCCTTCGTGGGCGATGCGGTCGAGATTGGGTGTGGCAACGGTAACGTCGCGGCCCCACATTTCCGCTTGCGGTTGCGGAAGGATCTCGCGGTAACAGCCGAGCGTGCGAAAGTTGTGCTCGTCAGTGATGAGTAGCAACACGTTTGGCGGCGAATCAGCTGCCAGAGAAGAACGATTGCACCAGCCGCATGAAACGAGCGAAAGAATTGCAACCTGCCAAAAACGAATCGTCTTCTCAAATTTCATTGCACACGCCTCGTCGAATGTAGATGGTCGAGGCGCAGTTTAATCGGTTCCGTTGGCGCGCTGGTGCGGCGATGCCATTACGGGCTAACGTTAGTGGGCGACATATTCATGCCGGTAAGTCACAGGCGGAACGAATTCAGGATCCGTTTCGCGGAAGATCAACAGTTCGGCGATGTTTTCACGGGTCAGCAGGCCGACCAATCGATCACCGTTTACGACCAACAACGCGGGGACGTCGTTGTCCTGTAGACGGACCATTGCCGAACGAAGTGAATCGGACGGACCGGTTGAGACTTCGTCAACGGGACGCATCATCGTGTGGACGGATGCGTGTTGCATGCCACGCTGAAGTCCCGCGACAATGTCGTTTCGATAGATCAATCCAATTGGACGGTCGTGCTCGTCAAGCACCGGGAAATCTTGCTGCGAACCGTCCAGCAACAGATCACGCAAATACATCAGGTGGTCATCGCCATGTGTCGTTTGCATGTGTGCAATCATCGCCGCACGCACCGGCAGGTCTCTAACGAGAGTCGTCGAACGAACATGCTGTGCTTCGGCACGTGCACCAAAGAAGACGAACACGGCGATCAGGATTAAAAACGGATTTCCAAACAAGCCGAGAAATCCAAGGCCAAAAGCAAGCGTTTGTCCGATCGTTGCGGCAATATCAGTCGCACGAATCCGATTCAGTTTCATCGCGAGCAGTGCCCGCAGCATTCGGCCGCCGTCCATTGGGAACGCGGGAATCAAATTGAACGCGACCAGCATGACGTTGATCATCATCAGGCTTTGCAAGAACGGTACGACGCCTGCGGTACCGGCAATGACCGAGGCGGGCACGAGCGTGCTGCCTAGAACAGCCAAGACGACAGCGAGTATCGCCGCGATGACAACGTTCACCGCCGGACCCGCGATGGCAACAACTAATTCTTCGCGGGGACGCTCGGGGATTTCACGCAGTCGAGCGACTCCGCCGATGGGGAGCAGCGTGATATCGTGCGTAGGGATGCCATACATCCGGGCGGCCAACGCATGTCCATATTCATGAGCTAGCACGCAGCCGAAAACGCAAATCACAAGAGCAATATTTGCGATTGCGGCAACGATCGGAGCCCCTCCCCAGATCGCAGATCCACCAACCCAGGCGAGCAGTAGCAAAAATGTCCAGTGGACATAGACGTCGATGTCGGCGAATTTTCCGAGACGATAGGAACCATTCATCGAACCAAACCTTCTTCAATTTGTCAGTCGTAAGTGTGGTTGTCGTTCGGAGCAGATGATGTGCCGAACCAATGAATCAACCGTGGAATTCGTTGCAAAACGATTTGGCTTGGCCGGAAACCGGTCAAACTGTGTCAATCTCTTGCGGTCTGCAAGTTGCTGCACGTCATGGCCAATCGAGGTGGGGTATACGATGAAGTCTGGAGCATGCGACCGAATCACCTGTAAACAGCGGATCGAATCCGGGTATCAATAGTGGTGAACGACGAAGGCGAAAAAGTGGCCTGGTCGAATCCCAGGCATGCGTTCAAAGTTTTCAAACAACGTTGAGAGGATGGCTGAAGTTCAATGAATCATGCTACTGAAAAGGAAGCAGTTCCCCATGTTGTCATTATTGGTGGCGGTTTCGCCGGGCTCGCTACTGCTCAGCATCTGAAGAACTGTCCGGTGAACGTCACGTTGATCGATCGACGTAACTTTCATTTGTTTCAACCGTTGCTCTATCAAGTCGCGACCGGTGAGTTGTCTCCAGCGAACATCGCCAGTCCACTGCGGGCGATCCTTGAAAACAATCGCAACGTCGAGGTGCTGTTGGACTCGGTCGAAAGTGTCGACTTGGAGAATCGTTGTGTTCATTTGGCTCATTCAGAACTGAACTTCGATTACTTGATTGTCGCTGCGGGGTCAACGCATCACTACTTCGGTAACGACAGTTGGGGAAAGTACGCGCCGGGGCTAAAGACGGTGGAAGACGCGACCGAAATTCGCGCCAAAATTTTGGAAGCTTTTGAAGCGGCCGAATTGGAACGGGATCCGGAGATCATCAATGACTTGTTGACGTTTGTGATTGTTGGTGGCGGACCGACCGGTTGTGAATTGGCAGGGGCTCTCGCCGAAGTGTCCAAGCGGACCTTGCGATACGAGTTCCGGAAGATCGATCCCACGCAAGCGAAAGTGATGTTGATCGAGCCTTCCGACGCGCCGCTGCATATCTATCCGAGTCCTTTGCCACAAAAGGCAACGCGTGCGTTGGAGGCTTTGGGAGTTGACGTCGTTACCGGATTTCATGTGACGGATGTGAATGATCGGAGTGTTGTGCTGACGTCTCGTGATGGCCAAGTTCATAAAACGATTGGAACACGAAACGTCATTTGGGCGGCGGGTGTCAAGGCGTCGCCATTGGGCGTTCAGATCGCGGAGCAATCGGGAATCGCACTGGCGCGTGGGGGCCGCGTTCCTGTGCAAGCCGACTGCAGTTTGGAAACCGATAAACGGGTATTTGTTTGTGGTGACTTGGCGCTGTTCACAGACCCCGAGAAAGGCGAATTGCCAGGTCTGGCGCCAGTCGCAAGTCAGATGGGGCGACACGCGGCGAAATGTATTCGCGCTGATCAAGAAGGCCGAGAGCGGAAATCGTTTCAGTATTTTGACAAGGGGAGCTTGGCCGTTATTGGTCGGTTGCAAGCGATCGGCACTATCGGGCGGTTCAAGTTTCACGGCTTCGTCGCTTGGGCAATTTGGCTATTGATTCACTTGATGTACATCACCCGTTTTCGCAACCGAGTCCTTGTGTTGGGTGTGTTTGGGTTGGAAGTCTGCTTGGCCTAGTCAGCCAGTGCGCCCGTCTCAATCGCGAAGCTTTCAAAACGCACGACCGATTTTAAGCCGACTGGGCTCTCTCCGAGACCGCGTCTTCTTTTTCCCAGCGATG
>NZ_NPDI01000039.1:0-86539 GCF_002251265.1 Rhodopirellula sp. MGV
CAGACCCCGCATCGACAGGGACAGACCCCGCATCGACAGGGACAGACCCCGCCGGTGAGTTGCTATCAACACAGGTTGCGGGGTCTGTCCCCGCCAAGGTTCCTAGACGATTTGCTAGCTCGTCGGCTTGTGGGCTGCGGTATTGGCCCCACCAGCCTTGTCGCATCGCGCGCTCGATCGAGGCCTGGATCTCGGGCCAAAGGGGTGGCCAAGCGGGTAAATCGGAGTCGCAAGTGTAAAAGCCGTCAAACTTAGTGGTCGGCTGGGCTTGTGACCGTTTTTGCCCTTCCATATCATGCCGCACTTGTATTTTGCCCGCAAAGCTATCGAAATCTCCCCTCTCCGGTCCGGGTAGTGATCCAAGACGTCGTTGAATTCGTACCGAAACTGATGTTCATCGCCGAAGATGCAGTGGCTGCAGAAGACCAACCTCTGCTCATCCACATGCTGGAGGGGCCGTGGATTTTAGTCATTGGATTCGTCGCGATTTTCTATTTCACGTATGTGATGCCAGAAAAACGTCGCAAAGCGGAGGAAGTCAAACGCTTGGCAGCCATCACAAAGGGCAGTCGGGTTGTGACAGTCGGTGGCATACACGGGACGATCGTCAACGCGAGCCCTGAAAGCGACGTGCTGACGATGAAGCTTGACGAGAGCGGCAATGTACGGGTGAAGGTCAGTCGATGGGCTTTGACGGTTCTCGACGAAAAGAAAGCCAAGGACAGCGAGCCGTCCAAAGATTAAGTACTGAATTCCGAATGGTAGCCGGTGTTCGAGAAGGCAGGAGCCTGACGTCCCGGCGAGTTACACGACATATCTTGGGCCTCACGCCCATCAATTACACATCACTCTAGAACGCCTACTATGGAATCGTTAACTCTCGCCCAATCGCTGATTGCACAGGCTGAACAGCAACAAGGCGTTTCTTGGCAGCAATTGCTGTGGTTGGCTGGCGCCTTCGCCGTCATCATCGTGCCGTTCTTTGTGGGCGGATTTTTTGCCAAGGCGTTGAAATTGCCAAGCCACTCGGTGCGAATCGGGTTTGTGCTCCTTGCCGTCACCGCCAGCATCGCGGTACTGGTCAACCGCTTGCCAGGTCTCGGCGTTGACCTTCGCGGCGGAACGATCCTGGTTTACGAGATCGACCCCAGCAAATCGAATCCAGAAGCGGATGGCGCGAGCAAGGTTAAAAGCCAGGATTTGGTTGGCCCGCTGACCAAGCGGATTAACCCCGCCGGTACACGTGAAATCGTCATTCGCCCCTACGGCGATAGCCAAATCGAAATCATCATCCCCGAAGTCGATCAACGGGAAGTCGCGACGATTGAAGAAGTCCTGCAACAAGCAGGTATCTTGCGTTTTGCAATCGTGGCCAACCGAATCGACCATCAACGCCTGATCGATATGGCGACGGAGCAGGCATCGTCGAACGACCGTGCCGTCCGATTGAGCGAAGTGATTCTCAACGAAAACAATGAAGTCGTCGGCCGCTGGGCCGAAGTCGATCGCGAAACGTCGGCCAAAACCGATGTCAAACCATTGCGTGTTGATGTCGGAAACGCGATTGTCCGAAATCCACAAACCGGCGAACTGATCGACCTGCCCTCCAGCGTTCGTGGCATGGATGGCGAATTCAAACAAGCCCAGTGGATCGACGAGAACGGTCTGAACGGCTTGGAAGTTTTGATGGTCATTGACCCGGCTATCGACGTCAAAGGCGAAGACTTGGCCTTTGCGTCAACGACATTTGACGACAAAGGGGCTCCCGCGGTCGCGTTCAACTTGACCGAATCCGGCAGCCGCAAGTTCCGCGTCCTGACCACCGAGAACTCGCCCAAAGGCACACGCCAACGACAGCTCGGTATCGTCATGGATGACCGTTTGTTGTCCGCACCAAACATTTTGCAACCGATTAGCAAGTCGGGTCGCATCACCGGCAACTTCACCACCGAAGAAGTCCGCTCGCTCGTCGACATTCTGAAAGCCGGCCAATTGCCAGCCGCACTGACGAAGCAGCCGATCGCAAAGAACCAAATCGATGCGACCCTGGGTGCGGATACAATCCGCAAAGGCGTCTACGCGATTGGTACTTCGCTGATCCTGGTCCTGCTGTTCATTCTGTACTACTACCGATTCGCTGGCCTGATTGCCTGTATCGCCCTAATCATGAACTTGGCGATGATTTTGGCAACGATGGTCCTGATCAACCAACCGTTGACCTTGCCAGGTCTGGCCGGTTTGGTTCTGACCGTTGGTATGTCGGTTGACGCCAACGTCCTGATCTTTGAACGGATCCGCGAGGAGATCAACAAAGGCGCCAAGAATCGTATGGCGATCCGCAACGGTTTTGCCAAAGCAACGGTAACGATTGTTGACGCTAACTTGACGACGCTGTTTACCGCGATCGTCCTGTACGCCATCGGTACCGACCAAATCCGCGGCTTTGCCGTGACGTTGATCTTGGGCATCCTGTACTCGATGTTCACCGCAATTTACATGTCGCGGACATTCTTCGACATTGCCGAACGTCACAACAAATTGACCCTCAGCATGTCTGACTCGGTCAACTCGATCCGCAACGCGCTCGCTGGCGGCGGCATGTTCGACTTCATCGGCAAAGGCAAAATCGCTTTAGTCGTTTCGTCGATCCTGATTGTGATCGGTGTCGCTTCGCTGGTCGTCCGCGGAAAAGGCATCCTCGACATCGACTTCGCGGGTGGTTCCTCCGTTCAATTCCGCGTGGCGGAAACAACATCGACCGAAGAAATTCGTCGCATTGTCGGCGATGGAATCGGCGAACAGAACGGCAGCGCAGTCCAGTTCACGGTGAACGGCGTGAAGATGGACGAAGCCGAGCCGGGCACCGTGTTTAAAGTCGACTCTTCCATCGAGTCGGTCGACGAACTGCAATCACGCATTGTCGAATCGTTCGCCAGCAGCCCTGAAGCAAAGCTGGTTACCTATAACGTTACCGTCGTTGACGAAAGCAACTCGACCTCGGCACTTCCGAGTGACGACAATGGCGTGATGCTGACCGCAGCACAAGCCGACGAAAGCGATGCGGAGACAACCGGTGAAGAGGCCGCTCAAGGCGACGTCGCTTCGCAAACCGCCGTACGCCGAATCACCCTCGGTGTTGACGGTTCGGAATCTGCCGCAGCGATCAGCGAACCAGCCCTGATCCAACGCCTTAAACAAGCCAGCGAAGAACTGTCGATCCCATTGAACGATCGAGCGGTTGTCCTGCTTCCCGATGGCGAAGGCTCCGAAGACTGGAAGACCGGCTCAAGCGTTCCGTTCTCGAACTGGAAAATCACGTTGCCAATGGACGACCAAAAGGCCACTCAATTGATGGCTGCGGTTGAACAATCACTTGGTGACGAACCCATTTGGGTCAGCAGCAGCAGCGTCGGTGCACGCGTCGCCGGTCAAATGATCGGTCGTGCTTCGGTCGCGATGTTTGCCAGCCTGATGGTCATCATCCTTTACATCTGGTTCCGATTCCAACGTGTTATCTACGGCTTCGCAGCTGTGGCAGCGTTGATCCACGACGTCTTGATCACCTTGGGTGCGATCGCGATCAGCTTCTACGTCGCTGACGCTCTCAAATTCCTCTACGTCGACCAGTTCAAGATCAGCCTGACGGTCGTGGCAGCACTGCTGACGATCATCGGTTACTCACTGAACGATACGATCGTCGTGTTCGACCGAATCCGTGAAACGAAGGGTAAAGCACCACGTTTGACGGGCGAAATGATCAACACCAGCATCAACCAAACGCTCAGCCGTACCTTGCTGACTTCGATCACAACGCTGATCGTGGTTGTGCTGTTGTATGTGTTCGGTGGCGAAGGCATCCACGCGTTCGCATTCGCCTTGGTCGTTGGTGTTCTGGTCGGTACCTACAGTTCGGTCTTTGTCGCCAGCCCCATCCTGCTGTGGTTGGTGCAACGCGGCGAAGCAAAGACACAATCGAACTAGTCGTCGGTGATCGATCGGCGAAACTGACTGAAGCGTTCAACCGAACGCGCGCCGACCACTGAAAACTTCACTCGCACGGCCGAGTCTTCACACGAAGACTCGGCGTGTTGCGTTTACGATCCGCCATCGCAGAGGATTGAGGTCGGAAAAGTAGACCGGAACGAGGTTGTCGCACCTTCGATAGGTTCCTTTGCTCTCTCACTCGGTTATGCTTCGCCAGTTGCTATTTCGACACTCTTTCCGGTTCCCGATTTGAAGTTTGATTTCGGCGGGGGCGTTGTGACCAAGGTCGGTGAATCGATGTCTGTAATTTCGGCGTGCCATCGCGTCTCGTATCTGCTGTGTGTGATTGTCTCTTTTGGCGTTAACGCAGTCGCCCAAGATCAACTTGGCAACAACCGGCTTGCTGAACGTCGACTTACGGAACACGAAAGCGAAGCACTTCGCACGCACTTGCAAGAAGACATCGAGTTTCTCGCGTCGGATGACCTGCGTGGACGCAGTGTCACCGATGACTCCATCAACCAAGCACGCGACTACATCCAGACGCGCATGGAGAACATCGGATTGCAAATGGATCTGGCCGGCGGCGACGGCTTGCAACCGGTGGATATCGAAGTCGGCAGCCAAGTCCGCAGCGACGACGCCAATGCGCTTGTCCTGACAAATTTCGACGACACCGGCAAAACGGTTAGCGAGCGGGAGCTGAAACTCGGCGACGGAATGTCACCGCTGTCGGTCGGCAACGAACGGTCCATCGTGACTGCTCGATTGGTCTTTGCCGGATATGGCGTCACGAGCGACGAACACGAATACGATGACTATGCGAACATCGACGCCAAAGGCGCGATCGTCATGATGCTTCGTAAAGAGCCTGGGCCAGACGATCCGAACAGCCCTTTTGACGGCGTTCGCAATACGCAAAATGCGTTCTTTGCGATCAAGATTGAAAACGCGATCCGCCACGGCGCAACGGGCGTTCTGATCATTAATGATCCCGCGAGCGTCCAAAAAGCTATTGCCGACGAAGTCGAACGACGCGAACTAGAAGAACGCCGACTCGCAGAACTCGTCACTCTGCAAAATGAATTGCCGCCGGAAGCGGTCCGTAATCTTGCCGCAACCAAAGATAAAATCGAACGCACGAAGAGCCTGATCGAGTCCATCGGTCAGAATATCACGAAGGCGGAACGCGGCGTTTTGAATCTCGCTGACGCGGGTGTCCAAACGGACCGTTCGAAAGCGATCCCTGTCGCGTCCATCGCTCGTGATATCGTCGATGAACTGTTCCAAAACGCCGGTGAAGGATCATTGAACGACGTCGAACGTCAAATCAACGAGACGTATCAGCCGCACAGTTTTTCGATCCCCAGCGTTCGCGCCAAGCTGTCCGTCGACCTCAAACCGGCGGTGATTTCCAGCGACAATGTGATCGGCCACATCCCCGGAAAAGGTCCGCTTGCTAGCCAAACGATCGTTCTCGGGGGTCACTACGACCACGTCGGGATGGGCGGCTACGGCTCACTCGCTCCCGGCACCATCGCGGTGCACAACGGTGCTGATGACAATGCGAGCGGTACGGCGGCAATGCTTTCCTGCGCCGATCTGCTAGCAAAGAAACTAGAGACCAGCGACAACCACCGCGGTGTCGTGTTCATCGCGTTCACGGGCGAAGAGCGTGGATTGCTGGGCAGCCAATACTATGTGGAGCACCCGCAGCTTCCGATCGAGCGAACGACCGCGATGATTAACTTTGACATGGTCGGACGCCTTCGTGACAACGAATTGACGGTGTACGGAATTGGGACGGCGACCGGACTTGAGTCACTGGTCGACGAAGCGAATCAAGCGTTCCGATTCGATTTGTACAAAGTTGCTAGCGGCTATGGGCCGAGCGATCATCAGTCGTTTTACCGTGCAGGAGTACCGGTGCTGTTCTTTTTTACGGGGCTGCACAATGACTATCACCGGCCTTCTGACGATTTCGACAAAATCGATTTCGGTAACCTAGGCCGCATAACCGATATGGTTTCTAACGTGGCTTATCGCTTGGCGGTGATGCCCCGTCGTCCGGTGTATTCTGAAACTGACTCTCGCGTACAAATCCGTCGCCAAATGACGGCCTATTTGGGAGTCAGAGTTTCGTTGAAATCGGAAAGCGTTGAAGTTGTCGAGGTCACTCCGGAAGGTCCGGCGGCCAAGGCAGGGTTGGCGGTCGGCGATCAACTTCGCTCCGTTGGCAGAAAGGAAATCCGGACCACGGAAGATCTATTATCGTGGGTCCGCAACCATTCTGCGGGCGACACATTTGCGATCGAACTGGTCCGCGAAGGCACCTCAAAAACGCTGACGGGAAAGCTTGAAAAACGCCCTGAATAATGGGCTGATCAATCTTTACGCCGGATCGCCGGATTGCCACAATCGAAAAAATGTCACTGAAATCGGTCGACCGACCGGTGTAGCAAGGACACACCCGATCGTTCGCAGGCAATGGATGTCTGTGGGGTTGTGGTTCATGCGACAAAAAGGACGCGCGACTCAAAACGCAAGGAGAGCGAAAGTGCGAACCGTTCGCCACCAAGTCTATGGAATCGCCATCGGATTGGCTGCCGTGTTGGCACCCGGTCTCGTGGCCAATCAAGCTCAGGCGCAAAACACGGAACCGCATCGCATTGCGGTCGTCGATGTTGGCTACATCTTCAAATCCCACACCGGTATTCGCACGCAAGTCGCGAAAATCGAAGCTGATCTAAAAGCTTTCGATGCGGAATTGAAGGACAAACGCGAGCAACTTCGCGTGATGGCTGCCAAGCTAAAAGACCTTAGCCCTGGCACCCCCGATTACGCTGCTCTGGAAGAGCAAATCACCGACATGGATGCTAAGTTGCGATTGGAAATGAATCGCAAACGCAAAGAGTTGGCTGATGCCGAAGCGAAAATCTACTTTGACAACTACCAGCACATCGCTGAAGGCGTCAAGTTCCTGGCAGGTCACTACAAGATCAACCTCGTTCTGCGCTATAACAGCGAAGAGATGAAGGAAGGTGAAGGCCAGTCTGTTATCCGTGGCGTCATGAAAAACATCGTCTACCACGACGAGCAATTGGACATGACCCCAGGCGTGATGCAGTACCTGGACCGAGTGATCAAGACGCAAGTTGCCGGCAAGCCAGCCGCGACTTCGCCTCGCTAAGCAAATTCATAGTCGCAGGCCGCTGATTCAGCGGTCGCGTGGAAGTCACGGGGAGTGAGAGCTCGCCATCAAATGCACTCAAGGACGTGGTGCAGGGCGACCGCGAATCCATCGGAAGGACCCGATGGGCGACTTTTTTGATCCAACTGAAAGCGACGTGTCGGAAACGGCCGTCGCTTTTATTTTTCCATCATCCAAAGGGGAGGGCTCGAGATGAAGTTTTCTCGCAACCAACACACCATCGCATCGACCTGCGTTGTTTCCGGACGCGGCTATTGGTCCGCGAAAGAAGTTTCGGTGGTCATGCACCCCGCCCCTTTGGACACCGGAATCCGACTGGTCCGTTCAGACCTGCCTGGCAACCCGGGATGCGAAGCAACCGTAATCAATCGCAGCGATGCGAACTTACGAACCAATATCGAATCGGGTGACGCGTCGTTCCAGATGATCGAACACCTGATGGCTGCACTGTACGCTTTGGAAATCGACAACTGCATCGTTGAAATCGACGGCGAAGAACTGCCCGGACTCGACGGCAGCAGTAAACCTTATGTTGATGCGCTCTCACACGCCGGATTGATTGTCCAAGCCGCACAGCGAAAGCGTTTGGTCATTCAACAAGTCATCACACTACGCGAAGGATCGTCTTGGATTACCGCTTCGCCAGTCCCAACCGGCATCAGCCACTTCGGGTATCAACTCGCATTTGATTGTGACGGCCCGATCGCCGAGCAGTCGTATGGTTTTAGCTGCACGCCGATCAACTTCACCCGTGAAGTCGCACCGGCACGAACCTTCGTCACACTCGAACAAGCCAACGCTTTGCACCAACGTGGCGTTGCCCGACACGTTGGCTTCAATGAACTGTTGGTTTTCGGTGATGACGGACCAGTTGAGAACGAACTGAAATACCGCAACGAATGCGCACGTCACAAAGCACTGGACCTCGTCGGCGACTTGTCGCTGGTCGGTTGCGAGTTGGTTGGCAAGTTTATCTCGCACCGGGGCGGGCATAGCCTAAATGGACGCATGGCAAAAGCACTTTACGAACTTGCCGTCCAGCAACAGCGTTATGAAAGTGACTCGCGTCAAAAGCAAGCCGCTTGAAGTCGCCGCGATCGATCTTGGCAGACAGTTTTGATGCCGCATAAATAGAATTCAACTAAACAAACGCAGCGACGTGACAACGGACGCTGCGTTTTTGTTTGTTGGTGTTTCTGATTTGCTGCGACGTTGTTTCGCAGAGATCGACGGCTTGCCCGACAGTCTTGCCGAGCGTGAATCCGGTCGTTGGTGGGGTCAAGTGGAACGGAATTGATTTTCATCCAAAATCAATGCAAACCGATCTCGATTTCAAACCGAAGAATCCGTTACTGTCACTTTGCCCGTGCGGCTTAGATACCTTTCTTACCCTTTGAAATGACGTTTAGATATGAGCGTTGTCATCGCACCGACGGCCGTCGTGGATCCGAAAGCCCAACTGGGCAGCAACGTTCGCATCGGACATTTCTCGGTGATTGGGCCGGATGTTCTGATTGGCGACGGAACCGTGATTGACGAACACGCTGTGATCACCGCCCAGACCACGATCGGCGAAAACAATCGCATCTTCGCTGGCAGTATTATCGGCGGCGACCCACAAGACACCAGCTACAAGAACTCGCCGACGAAAGTCATTATCGGCGACAACAACATTTTCCGCGAACACTGCACGGTGAATCGCGCGACCGAAAAAGAAGACGGCATCACCGAAATCGGACATGACAATTACTTCATGGCCGGAACGCACGTCGCCCACGATTGCAAAGTCGGCGACCGTATCGTGATCGCCAACAACGGCATGCTTGGCGGACACGTCCGTGTTGGCAACGACGTCACCATCGCCGGCGGCGTTGGTGTGTCACACTTCGCCAGTATCGGACAGCTGAGCTTCGTCAGCGCGATGAGCCGAGTGCTGCACGACGTGCCTCCTTACACGATCGTCGATGGACAGCCGAGCAAACCCCGCGCGGTCAACACCATCGGACTGAAACGTCACGGTTACACCACCGAAGATGTCGAAGCTCTGACCCAAGCATTTCGTCTGCTTTACCGGGCACGCATCGGCATTGATAAGGCACGACAAGAAGTGTATTCCAATGGTCCGATTCGTCCCGTGATCAAGCACCTATTTGACTCTATCGATCGGTCCTGCTCCGGACGACATGGACGCGGACAAGACCAACGAGGAAAGAAGAAAGCGGCATGACAAGTTTGCGAGTTGCAGTTATCGGTGCCGGACATTTGGGCCGGATTCACAGCAAGTTGCTCGGCAGCGTTGATGGCGCCAAATTGGTCGCGATCAGCGATCCGATCGAAGAAGCCCGATCGCGTGCCGCCGAAATGTTCTCGGTGCCCGTGGTCGACGACTATCGCGAGTTAATCGATTCGATTGACGCCGCCGTCATCGCATCTCCGACCGACTCGCATGCTGAAATCGCGACCGACTTGCTCAAGGCTGGCAAGCATCTGTTTGTCGAGAAGCCGCTCGCTATCTCTTCGACCGACGCTGACCGGTTGGTGATGTTGGCCGCGTCAAAGCGACTGACACTGCAAGTTGGCCACGTCGAACGATTCAACCCCGCGTTCACCGCGCTCGGCAAACTTGGTGTCGATACCAAATACGTCGAAGCCGTTCGCGCGTCGCGTTTCCCAGGACGTTGCCTGGATGTCGGTGTCGTGATGGACCTGATGATCCACGACATTGACCTGGTGTGCTCGATGACCGAAGCCGCCGTCAAGCAAGTCAGTGCCAGCGGATTGGCCGTGGTCAGCGACCACGAAGATCTTGCCGAAGCCCGTATCGAATTCGAATGCGGCTTGGTTGCGAATCTCAAAGCGTCACGCATCAGCCCCACACCGGCTCGATCGATGCAAGTTTACGGGCCGAACGGTTTCGCAGAAATCGATTTCTCCGGCCCAGCACTGCACACCGTTCAAAGCAGCGAAGCGTTGATCGAGCGTGAGTTCGATCTCGAAGATGCTACCGACAATCCGCTCGGGTACGCCGACGAGTTGTTCAGCGATCACCTGCAACTCGGCACACAAAAACTGGAACCTCGAAACGCGATTCTGGATGAGCTGCACGACTTCGTCATCAGCATCCAATCCGGCATCGCCCCCACCGTCAGCGGCGCAGCAGGTGCTCGTGCGGTCGCGATTGCCGAACAGATTTTGGCTTCAATCGAAAGTCGTGCGTGGTACCCCAACGCGACACCCAGCGAAACCGGCTCGCTCGCGTCGGCACGCACTCGAATTGCGACGAAACCGCGTCTACGCAAGGTCGCCTAACCCGTTTCGCCGTTTCCAATCGATACAACGAATGCTTCGTCCAATCGGACGAAGCATTTTTTTTTGCACGATGCCTGTCGCAGAGACCAAGGATTCTTCGCACTCGCGAGGCACGACTGCCGATTCGAAGAGTTTCACCGGGGAGACGAGCAATAAGTTGCCTTTGCTGGTAAACTGGTTTGAGAAAATGCGTCGTCGCACTAAGGTTTCGCCCGCCCAGCAATCGCAATGAAGCTGGCGATTTCTCGATGCAGAACTCTCCCACCTGACAAAGCCCTACCGCTTCTCGCGAATTTCCAGATGCTGCCGATTGTTGAGCACCCGACTGCTGCAAAAGAGTTTGTCACCAACCCGGACCGTTCACGATGGCACGACCGTGCGTTGTGGTTCGTCCGCAGCAAACGTGACCTGCAAGCATCCTCGCTTCCCGAATGGGAATACCTCCGCGAAACCGCCTCGCAAATCAAAACGCATACGATCGCAAATCTTTCGCACTACCTCGAAGAATTCGAACGCAATGCGATCGCCGCTGGCGCAATCGTCCACTGGGCTGAGGACGCCGAACAACACAATCAAATCGTCCTCGAAATCCTTCAAAAGCATCGCACCAAACGGATCGTCAAAAGCAAGTCGATGCTGACCGAGGAGTGCGGGCTCAATCATTACTTAGAAGACAACGGGATCGACGTTGTCGACACTGACCTCGGCGAGCGTATCGTCCAACTTCGCAAAGAAACGCCCAGCCACATTGTCTTGCCTGCCATTCACATTAAGAAAGAAGAGGTCGGCGAGACGTTCCATGAACACCTTGGTACGGAAGAAGGTGCGTCCGATCCGAAGTACCTCACCGAAGCAGCACGCAATCACCTCCGTGACAAATTCCTGGCAGGCCAAATCGGTATCACGGGCGTGAACTTCGCGATTGCCGAAACCGGCGGGATCGTGGTTTGCACGAACGAAGGCAACGCTGACCTTGGAACGTCGATCCCCAAAGTCCACATCGCTTGCATGGGGATCGAAAAACTGGTCCCTCGGCAACGCGACTTGGGTGTGTTCACGCGGCTGTTGGCACGCTCGGCAACCGGACAGCCAATCACCAGTTACACCTCACACTTTATCGGTCCCAAGGACGACAACAGCGAATTGCATATCGTCCTTGTCGACAATGGTCGAACGCGACTGCGAGCGAGCGCGACGTTTCGCGCAGCGATGCACTGCATCCGCTGCGGCGCTTGCATGAATACTTGCCCAGTTTACCGACGCAGCGGCGGACACAGTTATCGTGCAACCGTTCCCGGTCCGATTGGCAGCGTGCTTTCGCCGACACGTGATCCGGATTCTTACAAGAGCTTGCCCTATGCATGCAGCCTGTGCGGTTCTTGCAGTGATGTCTGCCCGGTCAAGATTCCGCTGCATCACCAGCTACTCGCCTGGCGTGGCGAACTGGTTGGCAAAAAGCTCTTGCCCCTGGGTAAGCGGATGGCAATGAAGATGGCGTCCCATCTGTTTCGACATCCACGTTTGTTCTCCACCGCCGGCGCCATCGGACGTCGATCGCTGCGATTACTCCCGCGTTGGGCCACACACAACCGCTTCAATAAATGGACAGTCGCACGGGACTTGCCGAAACCTCCACAAGAAAGCTTTCGCAATTGGCACCGCCGGCATCGTGGCAGTTAACTCCTCTCGCCACTTGTCTTTTCCCACGCAAACCGTTCATCGCCTCGCAAGTCCCACCATGAGTTCAACGTCTTCTGCAAAACGTGCGATCTTGGATCGAATCAAAACGCAACCGGTCCAAGGACCACCGTTACCTGACGTTGATCCCAATGTGGTGATCAAATTTGATGACCCAATCGCAAAGTTTCAAGAGATGCTTGGAGCTGTCGGCGGACAAGCCCACATGGTCCAAACGCTGGGAGATGTTCACAGCACACTACAAACGCTGGAAGAGTTTGCTGACGCGAAGCAAATCGTATCGCTGGTTCCCGATGCCGTTCAAGGAACGGTTTCGACCGAAGCTGCCAGCGACCCGCTGGCCTATTCGAACTTGGACTGGAGTATCGTCGCGGGCGAATTCATGGTCGCTGAAAACGGTGCGATTTGGGTCAACGGGAACACGCTCCCGCATCGCGTGCTGCTGTTTATCGCTCAGTACCTTGCCATCGTGGTTCCGAGGAAACAGATCGTGGCCAACATGCATCAAGCCTACGAGCGAATCGAAGATTTTGGTGCGCGATTCGGCATCTTCGTTTCCGGGCCCAGTAAGACGGCCGATATTGAACAATCACTCGTCCTTGGTGCGCATGGCTGTCGCAAGTTGCAAGTCTTTATTGTCGATGACATGCCTTCGGCATAGACACTCAACCCGCCGCAGCTACGGGCTCTGCTTCTGGTTCTAAGTCGCTCGCTGGTTCCGAAGCCTCGGCCTCGACTGGGCCTGCGGCTTCTTCCATTGGCGGCTTGAACTTGGAAAAGATCTCTTCAAGCTCGAGAGATGATTTTCCTGTTGCGCTCGGACTGACCGTGTAGCGCGGCAGCTTCAATAGCTTGAACCAGAGTGCTGTTACCTTATCGGACAGGTGTTTTTGCATTGCAGAATCGACCTCGGAGTCGATTTCAAATTGGATTGCTCCCGTTTGCTTGTGGCAGGCCTTCCACCGCACCGATGCCCACGGAATCTGCTTTACACAAATCCGCCGGTCTAAAAAACCATGCTCGGAGAACTCCAAAACCGGTTCTTTCAGCAGGAATGTGCGTTTCGAAACCAAGCTCATATCGAGGGCAGACGCGAACAATCCTAGTCCGACCAATGTGACCAACAGCCCGATCACAATGGTTTTGGGGAGCAGCAAGGTCAGCCCAAAAATAGACAGTACCAGTGCGAGCACTCCCATCGTGCACCAAGCTGCAAGATAGATCGTCGCGTGCGATTTATTGACTTCGATTTGAACAGGTTCGCTCATAGATTGGTTCTCCAGTTGGCAAACAAGTCTGGGCCAACTCTCTCTGTCCGTCACGAAGATTCCACGCCCAATGGGGCTTGCCGAGCCGCCGCCGAAAACGGTTGCAACACTTGAAGGATTCTTAGCAGCTAGACGCCTGTTCGATTCCATTCGCACAGGGAAGCTATGCCGGAGAATGAAAACCGACAGCAGAGGGTTAATCCGACGTCGAATAACCTATGAATTCACAACGAGAACTTGCATTCACAATTTGGCTCGAAACGCACATCCAATGTTGCCTGAAAACAACAGTCGCTGAAACGTTTCGAAGTTGCCAAAAACGCTACCGCAACACAACAACTGCAGCCTAGCATCCACGTCTCCGGCAAGATCCGTTTTCGGTTGAACACAATCGGTTGCCTCTGGACAACCTCTTCTTAGCAAGTGGCGAGGCAACAGTTCCTTAGCGACTAATTCAACATCCGAAATCTTCGCTGGTCACTTCGAGACTTCAATCCTCGGTCGCGTCGTGATCGCGCCGCCGCGTGGAGATCATCCCGAATTCACGAATCGCTGCATGTTGTTGCACGGTATGTTTGAGTGCTACTCGAAAGGAGGAACGAAATTGGTGTGTTGAGACCTGAGATGCGAACGAGTGCTTCACCAAATCGCTTGAACGCTTCCATCAGAACTCGGCACATACTGTGACTTCTTGTAAATGGCCACCGCTACTCTTACAGAGGAGATTGCCATGATCACTCCCGTGAATTCGGTACTTGCAAGTTCGATCAATTTAAACCTGAACAATTACGCCAGTGCCTCCGAGAAGCTTGCAGACCCACAACGCTCTGAAGATGTCGATGCTGTCATCAAGATGAAGCGTTCCAAGCAAGCTGCCGAAGCAGCAATGGCTGCGATGGCACGTGTGAATGAAACAGCCGAACACTTACTTGACATTGTCGTCTGATTCTTCAACGCGTCCGTAACCCGTCCATCAACTTCCGCTTACCCTCAGCGATCTTCATCCGGCATCGATTGCCTCCGCAACCGCTCTAGCCTTTATTGGTGCTTGGCATCTTTCTGCCACAGCAACATCGGCTGGTTGAACGAGGCCTCGCCTTTGTCCATTTCACAACGATCGATTGCTTCATTTCATCTGAAGGTTATTCCGCATCCGCGAGTTTTTGAAAGTCGGCAGAACTGTCGGCAGATAACCGCGATCTATGGTTCAGCGGAATTTACCCGCATTGACAGTAACTTTACTGAAAATCGATGCATCTCTTTGACAGGTAGGGACATCAACAACCGTTGATGGCATTCATGCGGCGGCTAGGCATCTGCATTGTCCGCCGCATGATCCTTTAGGCGGCTACCAGCGAGAGACGAAACCAAAGCAAACGCTATTTGCCAACCGATATGGTCGTATGAAATACAACAATCTTTCGATGCGGACGAAGCTGTATCTAATGATCGGCCTCTACGCAGCCGGATTTCTCATATTCGGTGTCTGGTCGTATATGGCACTTTCCGCCTCTAAAGTCCACGGCCCTTTTTACAAACGGATCATCCAGGGCAAGGACTTGATCGCTGATGTGTTGCCGCCGCCAAACTACATTATCGAGTCGTATTTGAACGTTTTACGACTCGCTGATGCGATTGATCGACAAGCACCTGAAAGCGAAATCAAAACGATGCTTGCCAACGCGAAGATGCTTCAGGATGAATACGAAGTCCGCCAGGCTCACTGGGCCAGCGACCTTCCTGAGGGCGAATTAAAAACGACGATGATTGTCGACTCGCGAAAACCGGCCGAGCGTTTTTACCAGATTCGCAACCAACAGTTCATTCCCGCCTGCAAAGCACGGGACCTCGACCAAGTCAAATTGATTGCTCGCGGCCCATTAACCGAAAGCTACAACGAACATCGAGCTGCAATTGATCGCGTGGTTGAAATGGCCACAGCATGGCATCAAGCCGAAGAAGCGGACGTTGCAACGTTGGTCCAAAACCGAACGGTCGGTTCCATCGTGATGGTCGTTGTGATCTTGACCTTCGCGTGTGGTTTCGGCGGCTACACACTAATCAACACCGTCACACCGTTCCGGAAACAAGCTGACTCGACCCGAGTACTGGCACAGACTGTCAAGGATAATGTGAGCGAGCTAACCGGCGCGGTTCAACAACTGGAGTTCAGCATCCAAGAAATATCGGGCAACGCCAGCAACGCAGTCAGTGTTGTCCGCTCTGCTGTCGATGCGGCCGAATCGACCAGTGCGACTCTAGGCAAGCTTGGCGAAAGTAGTACCGAGATCGGCAAGGTGATCAAAACGATTAATTCGATTGCCGAGCAAACCAACCTGCTCGCGTTGAACGCGACCATCGAAGCGGCTCGTGCCGGCGAGGCCGGTAAAGGGTTCGCGGTTGTCGCCAACGAGGTAAAAGACTTGGCGATGGAAACGAGCCATGCGACCGAAGAGATTATCTCACGCATCGACTCAATTCGTACCGAGACTTTGGATGCGGTCAAATCGATCGAAAGCGTCTGCACCGTGATCGCGGAAATCAACTCAACACAGGAAGCCATCGCGGCCGCCGTTGAGCAACAATCGGCAATGACCCGCGAAATCTCTCATACGATCCTAACCGTCGCAAATGACACCGAATCAATCGCGACGGATGTACGGTCACTCGCTGAAGCTGCCAGCTCATTCGAGAGTGAAACTACGATGCCACAACGAGTCAGCAAGTTCTCATTGCCCTCGATGAACCCTGTCACGGCTAGCTAATCCCTGATACCGACGGGTCATCGAAAGACATCAAACGCAAAAAGCCCACCTGCATTCGGTGCAGGTGGGCTTTGCGATTGAAAGGTGCGTGGGGCATCCTTTGTTTGATTAACGGGCCGCTCGCAATTGCCCGCGTGCGCGACGAATCGCGGTTTCGCGAAGCTGAGCTTGCTCGGGAGTTCGGGCCGACATATCGAGCGCTTCCGCCAACGCTTTTTCGGCTTCACCGACGTCCAACAGATCGACAGGAATCGATCGGCTTGTCAGCAGGTTGACCGTGTTGCCTTCGACTTGGGCGAACCCACCGTCGACGAAAAAACGTTGCGGTCCGGCCGAGGTTTCAAGTTCCAATTTGCCATACCCCAGACGTCCGATCATCGGAGCTCGGTTGGGCAGAACGCCCAGCGAGCCGTCGAACATCGGCAACGTGACCGAAGTCGCTTCGGTATCGAGCTCGGTTCGTTCGGGGGTGACAACGATACAGCGAATCGCCATGGCTTACTTTTTCTCCATCTTCTTGGCTTGCGCCTCGGCTTGCTCGATCGAGCCAACATACATGAAGGCTTGCTCGGGCAGGTGATCCCACTTTCCGTCGCAGATTTCTTCGAAGCTGCGGATGGTGTCTTCCAGTGGGGTGATTTCGCCGGCTTTCCCGGTGAAGACTTCCGCGACCAAGAAGGGCTGCGAAAGGAATCGTTCGATACGACGAGCGCGGTGTACGACGGTCTTGTCATCTTCGCTCAATTCATCAACACCCAGAATCGCGATGATGTCTTGCAGTTCGCGGTAACGTTGCAAGATTGTCTGGACGCGGCGAGCGATCGTGTAGTGGCGATCACCGACATACTGTGGGTCAAGAATACGCGAGTTAGATGCCAGAGGATCGATCGCAGGATAAATACCCTTTTCCGAGATCGAACGCTCGAGATAGATAAACGCGTCAAGCTGACCGAACGCGGTCGCAGGGGCAGGGTCGGTCGGGTCGTCTGCAGGAACGTAGACGGCCTGAACCGATGTGATCGCACCTTTCTTGGTCGACGTAATACGTTCTTGCAACGCGCCCATTTCGGTCGCCAGAGTCGGCTGGTATCCCACTGCCGAAGGCATCCGTCCAAGAAGTGCAGACACTTCTGAACCGGCTTGCGAGAAGCGGAAAATGTTATCGACGAACAACAGGGTGTCCGCACCCGTGGTGTCACGGAAGAACTCGGCCATGGTCAGTGCCGACAGAGCGACGCGAAGACGCGACCCTGGTGGCTCATTCATCTGGCCGAAGACCATGCAGGTTTGCTCGATTACCTTACGGCCGGTTTGACCGATTTCGGTTTCTTGCATTTCCAACCAGAGGTCGGTGCCTTCACGCGTACGCTCACCAACACCGGCGAAGACCGAATAACCACCGTGGCTGCTAGCGATACGAGCGATCAACTCGGTCAAAATAACGGTTTTACCCAGACCGGCACCACCGAACAGACCCGCTTTACCACCACGAACGAATGGGGTCAAAAGGTCGACAACTTTGATACCGGTTTCGAACAGTTCGGTGTTCGTCGACAGTTCGTTGACCGGAGGAGCTTGACGGTGAATCGGCCAGTGGTCTTCAGCGGCAACTGGGCCACGGTTGTCGATTGGGTTACCGAGAACGTTGAAGACGCGTCCCAGGGTTTCTTTACCGACAGGAACCGAAACGGGGTTTCCGGTGTCGACGACGCTCATCCCACGCATCATGCCTTCGGTACTACCGAGAGCGATCGCACGGACACGTCCACCACCGAGGTGCTGTTGCACTTCACCGACCAAGTCAATGGTGACTCCCTTGTGCTCGCTCTTGATTTCCAGAGCGTTGTAAATCGCGGGGAGCTGGCCTTCGGGGAACTCGGCGTCGAATGTCGACCCGATGACCTGCGTGACTTTTCCGACGACGCGTGTTTCCGTTGCGGTGGACATGCTTTTCTTACTTCGGGTGTTGGATGTGTTGATGCGGTCGTCGGGACGACCGCTGTGATTGAATTGATTGGGGAGGGAGGTTAGTTTTCCAGAGCTTCAACGCCGCCGATGATTTCCATGATTTCACCGGTAATCTGGCTCTGACGGGCTCGGTTGTAGGTCATGGAAAGTTCTTTGATCATCTCGCCGGCGTTTTCGGTCGCACCCTTCATGGCGACCATTCGAGCGACTTGCTCGCTCACCGCCGCGTCCAAGAAGCACTTGAACAATCGAACCTTGAAGCTGGTCGGGACGACCTCTTCAAGAATGCTTTCGGCTGATGGCAAGAATTCATAGTCGACATTGCTGCCGCCCAATTCTTCTTCTGTCGACTCGTCACCAGCGAGTGATCCCAAGGGCAACAACGTCTCGACCATCGCGACCTGCTTCGACGTGCTGACGAACTTGGTGTAAACAACATCCAGACGATCGATTTCGCCGGTGATGTAGCGTGCCAAGTAAGAACTCGCGATCGCTTCGACTTCGTCGTACTTTGGCTGGTCTTCAAAGTTCAGGTGGCGTTCGTCAGTTGTGACACCGCGGAAACGCAACCCGTCAACACCACGCTTCCCACTGACGTCGACGGTGACGTTGGGAATCGTTTCCTTCATCTGGCGGATCTGGGGCATCGCCTCACGAAGCACTGCCGCGTTGTAGCCGCCGCACAATCCACGGTTGCTGGTCAGGACCAGAACCCGTGCACTCTTGATCTCGTCGCGCTGTTCCAACAACGGGTGTTTAACATCCAGACCGGCCGCAGCCAATCGCGAGACGATCTTCGTGATCTGATCGGTGTAAGCGGTCGCCGCCTGGGCTCGCTCCATCGCTTTCTTATAGCGAGCCGTTGCGATCAATTCCATCGTCCGCGTGATCTTGCGGATGTTCTTGATCGACTTGCGGCGTTTATCAAGCGCTCTTGCGTTGGCCATGAAACGTAAAAGGAATGGTGTTGTTCGTTGTTAAAACAATCGGATCCGGGGACCCGTCCGTGAAGCCGAAAGGCCCGAATTAGGCAGCGGGCTTGTAACCGGCTTTGAAGTCTTTGATTGCGGTTTCCAGCATTCCGACGACTTCTTCGGTCAAATCGCCGACTTCAACGATCTTGGTCAGCAAGCTGCTGTGCTTGTCATGGATGAACTGCAGGTAGTCTTTTTCCCACTGCTGAACCGTCTTGATTTCGACGTCATCCAAGAAGCCTTTGGTGCCGGCGTACAGCGAGCAAACCTGCTCGGCGACGGACAGCGGTTGGTACTGTGGCTGCTTGAGCAACTCGACCATGCGGTAACCGCGGTCCAGCTGAGCTTGGGTCGCGGGGTCCAGGTCGGTACCGAGTTGTGCGAACGCCTCCAAAGCACGGAAGGCTGCCAAGTCAAGACGCAGACCGCCGGCGACTTTCTTCATCGCTTTGATCTGAGCGTTACCGCCTACGCGAGAAACCGAGATACCGGGGTTCATCGCGGGGCGAACACCGGAGAAGAACAAGTCGGGTTGTACGTAGATCTGTCCGTCGGTGATCGAAATCACGTTGGTCGGGATATACGCCGAAACTTCGCCTTCGAGGGTTTCGATGATCGGCAAGCTGGTGATCGATCCGCCGCCCAGTTCATCAGACAGTTTGCTGGAACGTTCCAGCAGACGGCTGTGGCAGTAGAAAACGTCACCGGGGTAAGCTTCACGTCCTGGTGGACGACGCATCAGCAAGCTCATCTGACGATAAGCGGTCGCTTGCTTGCTCAAATCATCATAGACGACCAGTGCATGTCCGCCGTTGAACATAAAGTGCTCGGCCATCGCGGTACCGGCGTACGGTGCAATGTACTGCAACGGGGCAGGGGCACTCGCACCGGCGCTGATGACGGTGGTGTATTCCATCGCACCGTGTTTTTCCAAGACATCGACGACGCTCGCGACCGAGCTATCTTTCTGGCCGATCGCGATGTAGAAGCACTTAACGCCTTTGCCTTTTTGGTTCAGGATCGCGTCAATCGCGATGGCGGTTTTACCCGTTTTTCGGTCACCGATGACGAGTTCACGCTGGCCGCGTCCGATCGGAGTCATCGCGTCGATCGCTTTGATACCGGTCTGCATCGGCTCCATCACGGGCTGACGCTCGGCAACGCCGGTTGCGATGATTTCGACGGGACGAGTCACATCGGTTTGAACAGGACCTTTGCCGTCCAGTGGGTTACCGAGTGGGTCTAGAACGCGACCGACGACAGCGTCACCAGCGGGAACGCTCAATAGCGTACCGAGTGCTTTGACTTCTTCGCCTTCTTGGATGGTCAGGTAATCGCCGAGGATGATCACCCCGACGCTGTTTTCTTCCAAGTTAAATGCCAGACCGATCGAGCCGTTTTCGAACTCGACCATTTCACCGGCCATCACACCGGACAGCCCATAAACGCGAGCGATACCGTCACCGACTTCGAGGACCGAACCGACTTCGCGGACATCGATCTTGCTATCGAAGTTTTCGATCTCTTGCTGCAAGACCGTTGCGATTTCGTCGCTATTGAATTTCATGGCAATCTAGTGCGAATGTTAAAAAGGCTTTTGTATGGTTTGATCGCCACCGCTGGGGAACGCTGGGTGGCATCGTGAAGTGTTAATCAACTAGGTTCGCAAACTTCTCGGAGAGCTTTGCCGAGAAGCCTTGTTTTGCCCGCTTGCCGATCGAGTCGATTCGGCCAGCGACGCTGTTATCGAACACGGTGTCACCGACTCGGATCACCATGCCGCCGATCAGTTTTTGGTCGACAACCTCTTGCAGCCGGACTTGCTTGCCCAACTTGCCACCAAGGCTTTCGATGATCGAGGCACGAAGGGTGTCATCCAATGGCACAGCCGTTTTGACTTTGGCAAGCACACGACCGCTCATCTCGTCAAGCTTTTTCTGTGCACCATCGTAAACGGCACTGACGTAACCGAGACGTCCACGGGAGGCCATCACTTTGAGGAAGTTGACCAGCATCGGATCAAACTCGCCATCAAAGATTTTGGCGATGATTCGCTGCTTTTCTTCGACGTCGATTCGAGGCGAAGCGAACGCTGCCGCCAGCTTTGGGCTACCGGCCAAATATTCATTGACCAGGATGCCAAGTTGATCGACCACCTTTTCGGCGAGACCGGACTTGCTGGCCGCTGCCATCAGTGCCTGAGCGTAGGTTTTGCCCAACTGCTCGGCACCGGTGTCCATCACCGTTTCGTGTTCAACCGCTTGAGAATTTTCCATCGATGCTTCCAAACGTTAGCGACGCCACACGGTCGTGGCATCGCGATCAGTTTTCATTCTTCAGTTCTTACTTGGGATCTGATCGAGCGCGTTGCGGATCAAGTCCGCATGGTCGCTCGGTTGCAATTCACGACCGACGACTTGCTTGGCGACGCTCATCGCGACGGCCGAAGTTTGGTCGGCGATTTCCGCCAACGCAACTTTCTTGGCGGTCTCGATATCGGCTTGAGCACGTTCGCTTTGGCGAGCGGCTTCGGCTTTCGCTTCGTCGACAATTCGGGTGGCGTTTGACTGGGCGTCCTTGCGAGCATCAGCCAGAATCGTTTGAGCTTCGGCGGAGGCTTCGGCCACTTTCTTTTCGTAGTCTGCGAGAATTTGCTGAGCCTTCTCGTTGGCTTCCTGTGCCTGATGCAAGTCGCTGTGGATCTTGTCTTCGCGAGCCTTGAGGCCACCGAGGATGACCGGCCAAACGAACTTTGCCAGAATCAGGAATACGCCCAAGAAGATTGCCAGGTTGGCAACAGCAGCCCCCGGGTCGAACGACAAGATCGGAGGCATCTGGCTACTGTCGTGGCCACCGTGTCCGGCTTCGTCGTGTTCGCCTTCAGCGTCTGCGTGTACTTCATCACCCTCGACCGTGCCGTGGGTTTCGGTCGCCTGCGCCTGACCTGCTTCGGTTTCGTCAGCGGCGCTGGCAAAGTTGCTCGCGGGCACCGTCAAAACGAGAACGCAAGCGAGCAGCAAGGTTTTCAACATCGACATCAACTTACCTTGATGGGTGCATCAGGATCGGCCTGCGTGGGACAGCCGTCGGCACAATCATCACTGTACCGAGCGTCGTTTCACGCAATCCGGAATGGACGAAATGAACTGCGAGCCACACCGGTCTGGCCGAGAGTGATCCCATCGGCCGCCGAGAGACTCGCCAACGTCCACTTATTTCAGGAACATCAGAATCAGAGCGACAACGGTCACCCCTTCGATCAGAGCGGCCGAAATCAGCATCTGGGTGCTGATCGTTCCGCTCGCTTCAGGCTGACGTGCGATCGCTTCAACGGCGTTACCGCCAATTCGACCAATGCCCAAGCTGGCACCGATAATCGCCAAACCCATGGCCAGACCGACACCCATCGTGCCGAAACCTGCGTCCTGTGCCAACAACATTGCGAAGTCAATCATCTCTCGTTTCGCTCCTAGGAAGTCTTTCGTCGCCCGCACCGAGCGGGAAATCAAAAAAGGGGAAAGTCAAAGGGTTAAGTAAACAAAGTTATGCGTCAGCCAAACCGGCCAAGCGGGCCGGATCGGTAAACTTATCCAGGTCCATCTGAGCTTCGTCGCCCAGCGGATCATGTTCGTGTTCGTGGTCATGATCGTGGTGATCGTGCGATACCGTCGCGATGAACAACACCGTCAAGAAGGTGAAGATGAACGCTTGCAGCAAGCAGATGAAAAGCTCCAGCAAGGTCAACGCGATACAGCCGAGCACGACCGCGACCCAGACACCATAACCAAGCAACTGCGAGACGGAAGCGGCCGCGAAGACCAATCCCACAATTGCGGCGACAACCAAGTGACCCGCCATCATCGTGCCAAACAAACGCATGGCCAACACGACGCACTTGATAATCAAGCCCATCCATTCAAGGACGTACAGTGGCAACCCGATCCCATAGGACATCAACTTCGGTCCGTCCCAGCCGATCGGATTGAAGTGCGAGAAAAACGTCTTCGCACCTGTTTCATAAATACCGATGCCGACGATGGCAATGAAACTGCACATCGCCAACATGATGTTGAGCGAAAGGTTACCCGTCGCCGTTCCTCCCCAGTGACCAAAATGCGCGGCGTGGTCCGACATCGGCAACGCTCCCATGTGCAAACCGGCACCAAATGGGATCAGACCGAGGATGTTGGCGAACAAGATAAAGAAGAACACCGTCCAGACATACGGGATGTAGCGGTCGGTCTTTTCATGCAAGTTCGGACGGACGACTTCGTCACGAATGAACCAACAAATTGTCTCGAAAACTTGAGCCAACCGGCCCTTCGTTTGATAGGCGTCTAAGCCCTGGCCTTTGACGCGAACTTTCGTCGCGACATAAGCAAACACCAACATCACAGCGATCGCCGTAACGGCAGTCATCATCAGGTGGTTGGTGATGTAAAAGCTGTACTTGCCGTCTTCGATAAACAGCGCGGGGATATCCCCACCGCCAACATCAATCGTGAATAGCGGCTTCTCGTGCAACCGGTGGGGCACGACGTGCGAGATCGGATTATCGGCAGCGGCTAAAAACAGATTCATTGAACCGATGGATTGACTTTTGAGCGGGTGGAATCCGCGAACTTGTGACCTGGGCTTACCAGCGAATCACGCTTTGACAAGGCGTGGGCAAGCGTGATGACTTCTGTGGCCGTCAAACTGACGTACCAAATCAAGATCGCCGCGGCGATCTGTTCACCAGCGGCGGGCAATTGATACCTGCACAATGCCGCAAGTGCAACAGTCCCAACGAGACGAATCAGCACTCCGACGAAAAAACCTGTGGTGACAGGCGCAACGTTGTTCACAGCAGCCTCAACCGGTCGCTTACGGAACGCCTCAAGCAGCGCACCGGGAAGGCCCGCGGCCAACGCAATCAAGCCGCTACCGACACAAACCGCAACTAACAGTTCACCTGTTTCGGACGCTACCTGAAGGGCAGCGAGTGCGGTCATCCCGGCGCCACACAACCACGTCATCCCAACCGCAACCAACCCACGCAAGGAGATCATCCCTGCGAGGTGACTCGGCTCGATCGGTCGTGCAGTAACAGTGGCCAAAATGAACGTTCGCTTGATGAGATTTGAATGTGAACTTCTGAACGTGAATTTCTAACGCGACCTGGTCGCAATCGCTTCGCAGCACTCGTTTCGCGAGGCTTACTATTTGTCATGTCGCTGCTTGTCGCGCGGCGTCAACTGCTCGTCTGCTTGATCGGAGCGATGCCCCTCGACTCGAACCTCAACTTCACGTTGAGCCTTGGAGGTCTGGGTCGCCAACCGGATGAACCGAATCATCCCCAGCGAGAACCCGACAAGCCCTCCCATTGCGAGCCCCAGTGGACGTTCGGAACCAACGGCCCGGTCCACGACTGCTCCGATGCCACCAAACAGCGTTGCGACAAATGCCAGCTCCAAGCCAGCACCCGTCAGCCGCAACCAAGGCGCGGTTGACATTCGCGGTGACGAACCCACCCGCTGATCCGAGTCCGACAGGGCAGCTCGGCGATGTTCTTGATCCTTGCTCAATATTGACCTCGTACCAGAACAACGCGTTACGCCCGCACGCCTCGTGCGGGGCAGCTTCGTCGGGACAGAGTGTGACTAACTCGATCGAAAGAGATAGGAGGGGCGACCGTTAGCCGCAGTTTTTTGCACACCTGCGTACGCACACATCACGCCCGCTTTCGGCGGGATTGTCTTCCGGTTGAAGAGGCCTGATCGACCTCTCCCACGCCTCATCGCTGGCTGAGTTCGCAGAAACGCAATGATTTTCACAACAGGCAGTCCGTCTTTTCCGTTTAGGGGGTAAAAAAACATCTCCAAAAATTTTCCGACTGGAAACCCGCCCGCCTTAGCAGGACTAACTTGAAAAATCATCCCCGAACCGCAGGATTAAGCCAAACGGAGTCTAGAAGTTTTCCAAACGGCTGGCATAATGGTTGTGGTGTTGATTACTCCTTTAGAGGCTCCTGAGCGGCACGGTGACCCCGCCAAACCCCACTCTTTGGGACCAGTTGCACCCGATTCGGGAGAGCTGGTAGCAATCGACCAAGTTGGCCTGGAATATTTGCGTGTCATCAATTTGTGAACTGCGAGCGCCCCAATGCTGAGCAACGTCAGGACCTTTTCTGAAGTAGTTGACGGCTCTGGTACCTTGGCGTGCATCGCGTCTCGATCGCTCCTGCGGTCGTCGGCTACTCGTCGCTTCACAATCGGCACGTTTCAGCCAATCGCCCCCGCCCCAGCCGCATGACTAAATAAATATCCGGAGATAGAGCTTTGATCACGACTGCAGATCTCAAATCCCAGACACGTCGAGAGCTCGCCACCTTGGCCAAGAACTACGGCATCGAAGGCTGGCACGGGATGAGAAAAGACGAGTTGGTCGACGCGATTAGCAAGACGCAGCGACGACTCCGTCGCAAGGCCAACGCCGCTACCGGAGCCACCACCAAAACCAAGTCTGCGAAGTCCACCTCTCCGCGTTCACAATCTGCCAACGCACGCCCCAACGGCGCATCCGAAAAGAAACCCTCGCGTTCAGCTAGCCCTCGTACACCTGTACGCGAAAGCTCCCCAGCATCAACAACGGCTAAGCGTAGCCGTACGAAAACGAAAGCTCGCGGCGGCAGCGTGTCGCTGAACGACCGCCCACTTCCAGAAATGCGCGGCCCCAAAGTTTCCGCCAAAACTGCTCGCATTCGCGCCCAACTGCGCCGCCAGAAAGAACAAGCCGAACGCCACCGCGATCTCTCGACCGGAACACTGGTCGGCGGCGCGGCAATGCGAAACGGCTCTCACAAGTCCGCCGATCCACACCGCGACCGAATCGTCCTGATGGTCCGGGACTCGTACTGGTTGCAAGCGACCTGGGAAATCACCCGCGCTAGTGTCTCCCGCGCCGAATCATCGCTCGCCGAACGCTGGCACACCGCCACCCCCGTCCTGCGCGTCATGTCGGTTGAAGACGTTTCAAATAACTGCGCCGAAACCGTCCAACGCGATATCGCCATCCACGGCGGCGTTGATACCTGGTACATCGATGTCCAGGATCCGCCCTCGCGATTCCGGGTCGCCATCGGCTACCTCACCTCGGACGATCAATTCCACACGCTCTGCCGCAGCAACATTGTCGAAACGCCTAGCCCCGGCGATTGCGAACGCCTCGACGAACACTGGCAAGACATCGCTGACGACTACGAGCGGATCTATTCGCTGAGCGGCGGATATGACAGCGAGAACAGCGACCTGAAGGAGATCTTCGAAGAGCGTCTTCATCGGTCGATGCCTTCACGAAACGGCAACGCCACTTCGGCCGCCGACCCGACGCTACTTCGTCAATCAAAGCTGCCTTTCGAAGTCGACGCCGAGTTGATCGTCTTCGGCAAAACCTCAGCCGGATCGTCGGTCTCACTTGGCGGTCGCCCCGTCAAATTGCAAAACGACGGAACCTTTACCGTGCGGATGAAACTGCCCGACAAACGCCAAGTCTTGCCAGTGACCGCTGAAAGCCGTGACGGGATGCGTCAACGCACAACCGTCATCGCTGTTGAACGGAACACCAAAGTTCTTGAAGCGGTTGACGTCAAAGACGCGCTGTAAGCTTCACTCGCTGGCAATCCAGATCAGCCCCCGAAAACCGTGTATCATTGCAAGGCATCGGGGCGACAAAGAACCCAAAGTGGTCCTTTGTTGCCTCGGTGCCTTGTTGCTTTTTCCCACCCCATGAATGGCCCACGCCCAACGATGACCTTCAACCGACTCGCCAGCTTCGGCATGACCCTGTTGCTGACACTATCCGCGATTTTCACAGGCCCAGCACAAGCAGAAGAAACGCCCACGAAGGCAAGCGCCAAACCGATTCGCGTCCTTCTGATCACGAGCGGATGCTGCCACGACTACGACTTCCAAACCAAGCTTCTTCAGCTTGCGTTCGAAAAGCACGACGTCCCGGTTCAGTGGACTGTTGTTAACGAGGGCGGCAACGGCACCAAGGCCAAAATCGATTTCTACAAGGACTCAAGTTGGGCCAAGGATTTCGACGTCTGCATTCACAATGAATGCTTCGCCGACACAACAGACCCGGACTACATTCGCAGCATTACCAAACCACACCACGAAGGGCTCAATGCGGTCGTGATCCACTGTGCGATGCACACCTACCGCAGCGCTGACATCGATAACTGGCGGCAGTTGCTCGGTGTGACGAGCCGTCGCCACGACCACCGGAGTGCCTACAAAGTCAATGTGTCCAAGCCAGATCACCCGGCAATGAAATCTTTCCCCGACGGCCACACAATCGCGGACGACGAGCTGTACATCATCGAAAAGGTCTGGCCGTATACGACCGTTCTAGCGACGAGCACCAGCGAAGTCACTGGGAAAGACCACCCAGTCATCTGGACGAACGAATACGGCAAAGCACGAGTCTTCGGAACCACCTATGGTCACTCGAATTCAACCTTCGAGGACAAGGTGTTCTTGGACCTGATCGTTCAAGGAACGGTTTGGGCTGCTGGCCAGTCGAACTGATTGGCGCCTAGAAAAAAATGCAGCGATCGAAAGATTAGCAACAGGCGATGATCTGAAAATGCCCGAGTTGGGGGCGCAACGTTCACAGCGACTGTGAAAGCGAACGCGCCCCGACCAACTCGCGGGCGAATTTGCTATGCCTCCGCTCGACTTGCTACTGCGATTCGAGCATCGCCCATCGGGGCGGTATTCGGTGTCGCCTCGCTGCGATGCAGCTCGGCTTTGTTCAACTCGCCTCGAATGATTCGCACGTCCTTGGGGGCTTCGATGCCGATGGCGACGCGATTTCCAGAGATTCGGTTGATCGTCAAAACAACGTCATCGCCGATCATCAACTTCTCGCCAGCTTTGCGACTCAGTACCAACATGAGCTTTACTTCCTTGAATTCCTTGAGGAATAAATTTTTTGTCAAACGGTTTTGCCAGACCGGTACAAACCGTATGCCAATCCGGTAATAACTACACGCGATGTGGCCATGTTTAACAGCAGACTTGAGCCAAACCGGGAAAAAAGCTGAATTGCCAATTTGCCTTCCTGGTTTCACTTGCTAGCAATCTCAAGCTGAAACGCTCAACATGGAACCATCGTCGCGATTTGAGACACCCTAACTCTCTCGCTCACGACGATGCCTTGTTTATCCACCGGCCGTTGACACCACTGGTCCGGCGTCGATGACAGGGCAACACGGGGTCGATTCCCGAACGGCCGGCACCGAATAAGGCCGACGAAAGAGGGACGCGAAAGCAGACCAAAGGGTGGAAATATGCCGCGATTGAACGGGTTTCGCATGTCGTTCGACCGCACCTGGAGCGATGCTATACTCCTGCTGAGGCGTGCTTCGTGTCCCGCCGCACCAGATTGGACCGATGAAACGAACAATGCATCTAGACGACTTATTGAAGGACTGGGAGTTTGACCCGCACACGTTGAACGTGCGCATGGTCAAGGGGAACGATGGACGGGATGTCATACAGATGCGTGTCGATATGGGCATTTTGCAACTGGAAACCATCGCCAGGCCGGATGGCCAGGTAATCGAGGGATACCCGTCTTACCTGGAGTATCTGCAAGAAACGTTGCTGGCGACTCCGGAACTGGTATTGGATGAGGACCAGTGCATGGAAGTCGACCGCGAGTTCATGCAGTTCTATCACCGACGGATCTGCTGGCTGCGATTGCAGTACTACAATCGTGCGGTGATGGATGCTGACCACACACTTCGATTGATGGATGTCAGCGAACGGGTCAGTCCAGACGAGGATTGGACACGTTCACACGAACAGTACCGTCCGTTTGTACTATTCCACCGGACTCAGGCGGCGGCCTTAGGAGCCCTCGAGGACAACGAGTCGGGCGAAGAAGCGGTTCAGGCGATCAACATTGGCCTGGAAACCATCCGCGAATTCTTCACCAAACACGAAGCAGAAGAACACTTCGACGAAGACGAGTTGGTCGTACGGTTGGTCGAACTTCGTGAAACGCTGCGTAGTGAGTACGAAGTCGGACAAACTCTACGCGAGAAACTCAGCACTGCGGTTGAACAAGAGCAGTATGAGTTGGCGGCAAAACTGCGTGACGAGCTCAATCGCCGAGAGCTTGATTAGTGCGAAGCAACAAAAAAACGGCCGCATAGCCCGCGACAGCGAAGCCATGCGACCGTTCACTCGGTAGCAGCGAGCGGCGGTTAGACCGCTTGCAACAAATCGATTTCCTTTGCCAAACGCTTACGGGCGACGTGCAAACGACGCTTGATCGTCCCGATCGGAGCTTGGAATTCGTCGCTCATTTCAATCAACGTACGGCCGCGGAGGTAAAACGCGGTCAACGTTTCTTGATCAAGTGCTCCCAATCGGTCGATGCCGTTACGGATCGCTTGAGCTTGTTCGCGGCTTTCGGCGACTTCCTCAGGTGCGTCGTCGTTTGCACAAGTGGCTGCCAAGGTTTCCGGATCGCAAGCGACGGCCCCCCGATTTCGGGTCACGCGATTGATCGCCATGCGGTGCACGATCTGGCGCAACCATCCGCCGAATGCTTCTGGGACACGTAATTGGTCGATCTTCTGCATCGCTTGGATGAATACGTCCTGGGCGAGTTCGTCTGCTTCATCGGCATTACGAACTCGGCTCGTCGCCCCGGCAACGATCGCCGGTCGGTAACGATCAAACAGTTCGCCGAATGCGTCTCGGTCGCCGCCTTGAGCTCGCACAACGAGTTCGGCGACGGTCAATTCTCGAAGGTCAAATTGGATCTCAGTATTGATGTTCATTGCTCGGTTCCTTCCGATTCCTGACGGGAACACGGCGTCGTGATGCCGTACGGTTCCTGGGGAGTCAGCGAGATCGGTTTAGGCTTGGCGCCGTCGCCATGACAGGCGAGACCGACGTTCAAACCGCGTACGTGATCGGGATGAAGCAAGCCTGAGCGGGTGGGTGTGACTGGCATCGTTGCCAGACAAAACACGTCACGCATTCAGGGATCTGTATCAATCGCGTTTGCCGCGTGCCTGGTGAGATCGTGGACCACTGCGAGATCGTGAGTAACAGAACGATGCGAGACGCAAATTCTGATCTGACGACTGCGAACGGGCCACGACCGAGAGGCCTGGACACGCTTCGAAACCTAAAAAGGGTCGATCGTGTCCGGCCTACATCCGGGGCTCGGCAAAGCTAAATTTCGAGTTCAGCAGGACTGCTGGGGGCTCGCTTTAGCGATCTCTGCAGGGCAGAGATTGGTGGCCGAGGCCGGGTAGGCTGACTAGCCGTTTCAACAGTGAACGTTTCCGTTTACTGCCGGTGACTGTCGTCGCCGGTGTGGCTGTCGGTGGATTCCAGTTCCAGCCCCAATGACAATGCATTAGATGCATTTCTAGCTGGGAACCCGAATACATCCCGGGTGATACAGACGCCATACAGAGGGGGAGGTTGCCGACGCGTGCAAACGCAACAACGCTCTTGACCTCACGGACACCGGCAATAACCAGGCGACGTGCGACAACTGCGATGATTTGTTCAAAACGCATTTCAAACCTCCCGGCACCTTGTGGGGTGCGGCGTGGAGCAGAGTTATTAATTGGACATTCACGAACCCGCCTCGTCGGCGTCTTCGATCGACTCTGCAAATGGTCAATCAGAAGCCGCGTCCGCCACCGTGGCTGACGCCCGCCGACACAACGGGTAACATACCGCTGCGAAGTGGGCCACTTTGTGGTGGGTTCATTTACCTGCGATAACGGTACCGCAAGTGATCGGTAAAAGCCAGCGAAATTCGCCAGCCCTTCTTTGTAGATGATCGTACAGACTCGACCGTCTGTAAAAGGTTCGCCTGAATTTTTTCTTTTTTCCGACGCAGCGATTCGTTGCCGACGAAAATGCCTCTGGACGAGTGATGAAGATGCGACACCACCGTGCCTGGCAGCCCCTCGAAACGCTAATTTCCGGGGAATGGTGGCAGGACGCCCTCGGATTGTTGCTGCCGCCGACTTGCAAATTTTGCGACCAATGCGTCTGCGTGGGCAAAGACTTTTGCGACCGCTGCGAAAATTTTTTTCAGGCCAGCGAACAAATCATGCGAACCTCATGTGACCGCTGCGGGCGTCCAGGGGCCGCGGCAACAGCCGCTGAAAGCGGTCACTCGTCTAACCATTCTCCGCAGAGTACCGCGACCGACTCACCTCAAGTCGATTCGTCCTCACGATCGGACGCCCGAGAAATAGGCTGCTTGGCCTGCCGAGGGCAACGTCTGCAGTTTGATCGCTGCGTTGCCATGTGGACCTACCAAGACCTGATTCGAGACGTCGTTGTCGCCTCCAAATACGGCAGCCGACTACCGTTGGCAGACGCACTCGGCAGACGATTGGGATCTCTTTTAGAGCGTCAATTCTTACTCTCGCCCTGCCCGGAACTTCCCGACCTGGTCACATCGGTCCCGTCGCACGTCTTTCGGCGGATGGCCCGAGGCGTTGGTGGCAGTCGCATGATCGCTTTGGCGGCACACCAAACCCTGCATAAAACCTGGAACCAGTTGTCGTTTCGTGATTGTTTGACAACGACGCGGCGAATCCAAAAGCAAGCCTGGTTGGGTGAACACGAGCGTGCCGAAAATATCCGCGGTGCCTTTCGCGTGACGACACCGGGGTGGCGAAGTCGAAAACGCCCGTATTTGAGTGGCAAACATGTGTTGCTCGTCGACGACGTGATGACCACCGGTTCGACCGCAAACGAAATCGCAAAGACGCTCAAACAAGCCGGTGCGGAACGTGTCACCGTCGCTGTCCTTGCCCGCGCAGTCGGTTTGGCATGAACGAGACGCGAATGATCTCGGCTTCCAAAGTCGAATTCCAGTCGCCAAACTCAACTGCTGAACACAAATATCGTGCTCGGAAAATTTGCCGGTTTCACGCGCAGTGGGGGACTTGGAAAAATCAGCCGATTGCACGAAAAAGGCTCGATCCAAACAAAACGAATGCAAAGATGTTTGCGAATACGCCGATTGCGCCTAGGGTGAATAACGCACACACGCGGTGCGAGTACTTTTCGAATGGTCCCCTCCGTCAATCGAGGGCTGGAGATTTCGGACCCGAAACGCAAGCTGTAGCGTAGATTTTCCCAGCATTTATGCCCTCGTCAGCCATCTCGGGCTGAATTGATTTTCCAGGTCATCCGTGAACGAGAACTCACAAACTTCCCGATCCGCCCATTTTCGCAGCTTTATCTTCCGCGGCTTAGGCGTTGTCCTTCCACCGCTGTTGACGATTGTGGTGCTGATCTGGGCGTGGAACACGATCGAAAGCTACGTCCTGCGGCCGATGGAATCGACGGTTCGCAAGGGGGTCGTGTGGTACCAGGAAAGCTGGGGCCAAGGGGTTCTTGAAGAGATCCCAGCCAACGCGATCACTCAAGGCGACAATTCGTTCTCCTACGACGGAGTCCCGTATGTCCCAGGGCCAACCGGACGGAAGTACCTGCCGGCGTACGTTGTCGACACGGTTGACGAAAACGCCGATTACTTCGACACCAACTCGCCGCCGCTAAACTCTGCCAACGGATACTGGCATCGATACATCCAAGTCCAATGGATGCCCCGTCGCATTGTGATTCCGATCTTTTTGATCGTGTTCGTCACCGTGCTGTACTTTGTGGGCCGCTTGTTCACGTTCAGCCTCGGTCGCTGGTTCGTACGAGCCTTTGATGCGGCCATCCTGCGCATCCCCGTCGTCAACAAGGTTTACGGCAGCGTGAAGCAGGTCACTGACTTTGCATTTAGCGAACGTGAAATTGAATTCAATAACGTGGTCGCCGTGCAATATCCCAGCAAGGGCATCTGGTCGCTCGGTTTCGTTACCGGCAACAGCATCAAGCAACTCAGTGACGCGATGGGCGAACCGATGTTAAGCGTCCTGATGCCGACCAGCCCGATGCCGATGACAGGGTTCACCGTCACCGTCCGACGGAGCGACACCATTGATGTCGATATGACGGTGGACGAAGCGATCCAGTTTGTCGTCAGCTGCGGTGTGGTTGTACCGCCGAATCAACGTGTCATTCGAAACGCGGCCGGTGAAGAGGCTCGCCCCAAAGCCAAATACCGTGATGGGGCGGTCGTACTGCCAAGCAATTCGACTGCCGAAGGCGATCGTTCGACAGTCTGACAATTACGGCTTCGTCGCCGTTTGCGATTCCACAAGCTCGCGGTACTTTTCAATTTGCGTGTGCAAATGCCAGTCATCCGGATCGTCGATCAGGCATGCCGACTCGATAGCCAAAGCCTGACGATCATCACCTTGACGGTGAAGGACCTCTGCCAGCGTGTCGCGAAAAATCACGCTGTCCGGTTCCAACAGAACAGCTTGGCGGCTCAGTCGCATCGCGTCGTCTAAACGCTTGCCATTCATCGCCGCCGCCCAAGCAAAGTTGTTCAGCGCGGTCGCGTCAAAGGGATAGCTCGACGCGTAGTCGATACCGCGATCCATCAAACGATCCAACGCTTGCTCGGCAATTGTGGCCAGCCCGGCTTCACTTAACTCGGGCAACAACCGTTCGCCGAAATCAATATTCAAAGGGTCGAACTGTTCGATTTGTTCAATCGCGGCTTCGGCCAAACCGGCGTCCTTCGTCTCGATCGCGTGCTGCAGCTTCGTAATCCGAACGCTCAGCGGCATCGCGATAAACGTGCGTTCCAAATAGGGATCGTTGAGGATCCCGAGTACGGCCAAGTCACTCCATTTGACCACGTCTTGGGCATCGAGGCCGGACGCAGCGAAGGCTTGCTGGTCTTCTTCCTGCAAATCGCTTAATGCACTGACATACGAAACGGCAACACTGAATTGGTCAGGGGCATCGGCGCCGGCATAGCTGTTCTCGATCACGAGGTCCTGCAGCACTTCGAGCGCGATTTCGTTTTGCTCATAGTCATGCAGATACTCAGCGAGCTCATGACGGAGCTTTAGCGAAGGCGACATCGCCATCAAACGTATCTGCATCGCGAGATCCCCCGCTTGATCAACGTACCCAAGTCGCTTGGCTGCCAGCCATCGTCCCACAACGGATTTGGCAAAAGCCAATCCGTGATCAAGCGCGACCTGCGTGATAGCCGTTGATTGCTCAGCGATTTCGGTCCACAGATTAAATGATCGATCGAACTGTCCTTCACGATAAGCGGCTTCAGCCAAGCGAATTTTTGCGTCCAAATCACCTTGATTGGAGAGCATTAATTCGCCTTGGCGAGCTAGCTCCAAGTGCCCATGAACGGCGAACATCTGCAAGATTTCTTCGTTCAACGCAAATGACGGAAGCGGTATCTGACGACCTGAAAATCCACGTGTCGGACGAGCACTGCACAATCCCAAAAAGAGTCGCTCAAAGTCCGCCTCGGCATCAAATCCATCCGGCACATTGCCTTGCAGCAAAGCGAATGTCATTTGAAATCGCTCGTAATACGGCTGTCGCGGAAACATCTGCTGGACTTCTCCGGCGACAGCTGCGAACGTTTCGGATTCGACATTCAGAGCCTGCTCCACGACACCTCGCGTCGGTGCCCGTGTGCTGTGGTCATTCGGTTCCACAGCCAGCTTCGCCACCCAGTCAATTTGCTTTCCCCAACGCAGCTCCGTTAACGTCATGTCCAGCAACGAATGCCCGAGCGGCGTAACGATCAGATCCCGATGCTTCAGTCGACTGTAGAGATGAAACGCCGCATCCTTTTGCCCCATACGAATCAACATGCGAGCGAACGCATATAGCCGTTCGACCGAAGGAGCGAGTCGGCCGATGCCTTTGTTCGACAATTCCTGCTGGTCGACCAACGCGAAATCGATCCACTCATCAAGCTTCCAAGACATTTCCTGTGGGTCACAACCGGAATGCAAGATCGCTTGTTCGAAACGCGATGACGCGACAGAGATCTTGGCCGCATTGGCTTTGTCCGCCAGCGCCGCGACTTCGATCGCTTCATCAACTTGATCGTGCATTGCAAGGATTCGCCAACGCAGATCATTAACCCCCGTTGCCTCTTGATCTTCAGAATCCACAAGAAACGTTTTCGCTTCGTCAAACGCCGCTTTGTCGTCGCAACGATAGGCTGCGGCAAGCATCCAAACAGCTGCCTCGACACGGTCTTGAACGTCGAACGCGTCATTGAAGCTCTTGCGTTCGGACTGAAGCAACTGCTCCCAACGACCGAGGATCATCATCGCCATTCGACTGATCGTGGGGTCACCCGCTTGCTCGGCGAAGCTGATCGCTTGTTCTGGATCGTCATGCAGTGCCGCAAACAGAGAACGACAGATCAGCCGCTCGCTCGCAATCCAATTGTGAGCGCCTTCTGGCAAGCAACTTTCTTCATCAATTGGCCTTCCAAGATGTTGTTGCAATTCCCAGTGCGTTACCGCCATCTCGCGATCGATCGCGACCGCATTCACCAATGCGGCAAGGTCGGGCAGCGTGCCATTCTTGATCGCTGCGGAGGCATAGATCGGGAATCGTTCGAGAAGCGACCGAGCAACACGGCGTTTAATTTGTTCCCACTCGATCGTACCGGCGGACTCCTCGACTGCGACCAAGGCGGCGCCAAACTCGCCCCGATCCATCACCGCGGCAAGTGCGGCTGGACCATTTCCGTTGTGACTTGGCAATCCGCCTTCGTTCTCATCTGGCAAGATCCCGCTCCGCCATTGCCGCAAGATCCACTGCGCTCGCTCGGCCACTTCGGGGTCATCGTTTCGTGCCGCATCCTGGACGGCCTGCCGCGAGAGTGTTCGCTTGCGCCACATCTCCAACGTCGCCCGCTGGCGATCAGCGTAGCTGCCAGTCGCAAGCTCGCGTGGAACGAGCAGAGGACGGTCCTGCTTGGCTGCAGGGCCTTCGGCGGCGTCAGTTTGCGCCCATCCATTGGCAACGGGGCCGCAGAGAGGCATTGCGAACAAGGCAAACATTGCCGCTGTAATCCGGCCGCAGCTTGACTGCCGACCACGGGTTAAGTCACGTCGTTTGCCGGCGTCTTTTCCGAGGGTAACGACACGGTGAAGCAGCGTTTTCATTTTTCTCTGTTCGAACAACGGAATGTCCACTGCGGTGTTATCATTCGGGATGATTCATCATACCATAACGGCATCAACCCACCGACCGGTTGCTCAATTGCCCGCTCGACGCCGTGACCTTGCTTTCGGCATCCGCCCATGCGGATCTGCCAGCACGACCACGGCTAGCGAATCACATTGTAGGAATCCCGCCATGCGTCTCACCCGAATTCTTCCTTACGTCTTTTCTTGCCTCTGTTGTGCCTCGGTCTTGCACGCCGATCAACCCGCTTCCTGGCCGCAGTGGCGTGGCCCCCACCAAAATGGCGTCGCCGGCGAAGGCGATTATCCGGCCACTTGGTCCGAAACCGAAAACGTCCGCTGGAAGCAGACGATCGATGGCCGCGGCGGTAGCACCCCCGTCGTCGCGGACAACAAAGCATTCCTGACCTCCGGAATCGACGGCAAAAACGTCTTGCTCGCCTACGACCTGGTCGACGGTGGACAGTTGGTTTGGAAAGCCGACTTGGGTGAGGACACTAAAGGAAAACACAAAAAAGGTAGCGGTGCGAATCCCTCCGCCGTCACCGACGGACAACATGTGTTCGCGTATTACCGCAGTGGCGATTTGGGCTGCGTCGACATGAGCGGCAACGTCGTTTGGCAAGTCAACTTGCAAGACGAGTTCATCAAAGACTTGCTCTGGTGGGACCTCGGTTCGAGCCCAACGCTGATCAACGACTTGGTCGTCATCGCTGTCATGCAATCACCCGAAGAGAACGCCGCAAACGCCCCAAGTGACGTCAGTTACCTGGTCGCGTTCGATCGCAAGTCTGGCGAAAAGGTTTGGAAAGTCAGCCGTAACTTGGAAGCGCCTCGCGAAGCCGGCCAAAGCTACACCACGCCAATCGCGATCCCCGACCGCAACATGATCGCCGTAATGGGCGCTGACCACCTGACCATCCACTCCGCCAAAGATGGCAAGGAGCTCGGACGTGTCGGCGGATTCAACCCGGCCCAAGACCAATTTTTCCGCTCGATCGCGTCGCCAATCGTTAGCGGCGACATTGTCATCTGCCCATACTCGCGTGGTGAAACGATCACCGCTTGCCGCATCAGCGACGTGATCGCCGGAAAAGGCCGCGATAGCATCGTCTGGTTTCGCGACGACATCGGCAGCGACGTTCCCACACCAGCTGTCGACGGAAACACGGTGTACGTCACTGGTGATCGAGGCAGTCGCGGGAACGTGACCGCGGTCGACGTTCAAACCGGCGAGACCATTTGGGAATTCCAACTCGACAAATCGCGTGTCGACTTCAGCAGCTCTCCCTTGGTCGCAAACGATCACCTTTACGTCACCGCCGAAAATGCAACGACGTTTGTCCTTGGCCCGCTGAGTGCCACTGAACCGGCACTCGTCGCAACCAACGAAGTCAGCGACAACGACCAGTTCACCGTCTCCAGTTTAGTTCCGGTCAACGGCAACTCGCTGCTACTGCGCAGCCGCAATTCGCTGTACCTGTTCGGCAAACCCTAAACGCCGCCCAGAAAACCAAGCGATCAAGAAACGCAAAACGCCATTCGCACCAGCCGTGCGAATGGCGTTTTTCATTGCGACTCGACAAGCGACTTTGATTCAAACGCGAAGACGTCGATAGCTGTCGATCAATAACTGCGATGCGTGTGTGATTTCGGATTGCGTGTTGAACTTGCCAATCCCAAAACGAACACTGCGACGGGCTTCGCTTTCGCTTCGCCCCAGCCCCATGATCACGTGACTGGCATCGGCATCCACGCTGCTGCAGGCCGAACCGCTGCTGAACGCGACCTCGCGGCACGCCGCCATCCAAGCTTCACCTTCGATATCCGGCAGCATCAAATTCAGGTTCCCGGCCAACCGCTGCCCCGAATCCAACGCCAGCCCGTTCAACTCGATCCCATCAATCGCACCGGACAAGGTCGCGAAGAATTGGTTCCGCAATCCACGCACCGACGATTCTGTCGACGCAAGTTCTTCCACGGCGAAACCCAGCGCCGTTGCCATCGCGATCACGTTGGCAGGTGACATCGTTCCGCTGCGCAGGTTTCGTTGTTGGCCGCCGCCGACGAACAGCGGTTTCAGCCGGACACGACGACGCTCGGCACCGCCACCAAACGTCAACAGCCCGACGCCTTTGGGTCCGTAGAACTTGTGGGCGGACGCACTGACCAAGTCAACATCCGCCGCGTCAAGCTTCACTTCGATCCGACCGACCGCTTGCGTCGCATCACTGTGCAGCAATGAGCCGAACTGGTGCGTGATTTCGGCGATCTGGGCCATCGGCTGGATCACGCCGATCTCGTTGTTCGCCCAGTGGATTGAAACCAACGCGGTACCTTCGTCGACGACGCGGCTTAGCTCGTCCAAGTTGACCTGGCCGGCCAACTCATGTCCTTGCGGATGCACACCGATGAAGCTGACTCGATAACCGTCCCGCTGCAATCGCTTAGCCACATCCAAAATCGAAGGGTGTTCGATCGTTGAGGTAACGAAGTGCTTTCGTTTTTGACGCGGATGCCGACACACGCCATCAATCGCCAAGTTATTGCTCTCGGTCGCACCACTTGTCACCAGCAGGGTTTCCGAAGTAACGCCGAGCGTCATCGCGATCTGCTCCAGCGACGATTCGATCGCATCCGCCGCCTCGCGTCCCATCTCGTGCGACGTACTGTGCGGGTTGCCGAATTGCTCCACCAACCAAGTCATCATGGATTCGGCGACACGACGATCACAAGGCGTCGTCGCATGATTGTCGAGATAAATCAACGGGGCACCTTACTCAAGCGTTCGTTGCCGAATGTGGATTTGCCGATTGCGGATAAAGCGCGTCGAGCGCCAACTGACTCCACGTTTCCAACTGATCACGTTGCTGACGCAGTTCCGATACCGGCACAAAACCACCTTCGGCTAGATCGTCTTCGCGGCTCGACACCTTGGGCTCGGCAAGCCGAAACCGATGCACGACACCGAGGTGAACTTGGCCGACTTCGTTGGACGGGTCATAGATCAATCCTTCTTGGGTTTCGGTGTATTTCGATTCCAAGTGGATCTCTTCCTCTAGCTCCCGACGCATGCCAACTTGATACGCGTCTTCGCTGCCGCTTGCGTCTTCCTGGCTAATGTGTCCGCCAATCCCAATACTGCGTTTAGCGTGCAATCGTTTTTCGCCACCACCGCCTCCGCGAGTGTAAGTAAACACTTGCGGTTCGCCCGACTCCCCCTGCCACTCAAGGACAACATAAGGAATCAGTTGCTTGAAACTCGGGTCGACTTCCATCGCACCACGGGGCTGATATGACAACTGATCGCTGCTCAGAATTTTGTCCAAGTAACGCTCAATATCGGTCTCAAACCCCTCGAACGCTCCGATCGAGTCGATCACCGAAGCGGGGATAACAAGCACATGTTCTTCGTGGGCTGGCATAGCGTCGCGCTGAATAAATGGGTGTGACGGATGCGGCAAAGCCTATCACGATCGGATCGGGCGACGAAGTGGGTGGGCCCCCGCCGGAGATCACGCGTCGGGAAAGGCCAGGCACAAAACACGTCGATCGCCGCGAATCAGGACGCGATTGCCGATCACGACCGGGGCGGCCCAGCACGGAGGGGTTAGCTGATCGCTGAAGTCGAATTCGGCAATCTGCTCGAACTTCGTTGGTGTCGGACGGACGATTTGCAACTTCGCAAACTCGTCCATCACCATCAACAAGTCGCCGACCCGCGTCACCGAGCTGCGTCGTCGCCGCCCGTCTTCCCACATCACTTTGCCGGTTCCAAACTCCACACAACGAAAATCGCTGTCCGGGTTGTTGCGACCGCTGCAGCCATACAAGTACCCGTCGATTAACACGGGCGTCGACCAATGGCATCGCATCGCATGACCGCGCAGGCTGCCCGCCTCGTCATCACGCCAAATCACCGACGCTTCTTCCGAGGTTACGCCCAGCAACACACTGCCGACGTCGTAGCACTCGCTGATGAAGACTTGATTCTGATCGACGATCGGCATCATCGCGTTCACGCTTTCCAGCTTGTCGGCTCGGTGTGCGAACTTCCACAGCACCTTCCCGGCTTGCGGATCGACAGCCAACAAGTGATCCCGGCAGAACGCCAAAACGATCGTCTTGCCGTCGAGCCTCATTGTCCGTGGACTGCTATACCCCGCCAAATCCTCGCCGCATCGCCAGCGTTCTTTGCCATCGGCCAAATCAAACGCGACCAGCGCCGATCCGTTCGGGATCACTCGATCGAGTCGCCCCGGTGCGATCGATTGGTCTTCCGGTGGGCTGCCACCGACAGGCACGATCACCATGCCGTCAACGATCAACGGGGATGCGCCCACGCCAAAGAAGTTCTGCACGACGCCGTAAACTTGATTCGTCGCGACACTCCAAATTTCTTTGCCGTCAGTGCGTGCCCGACAAGTCAGTTCGCCATCGACGCCGAAGGTGACGATGCGATCCGCGTCGATCGCAGGCGTCCCTCGCGGACCACTTTCATAGCCATACAAGTCCGAATAATCGAATGGCTTTTCGACAGACCAGATCGGCTCGCCAGTCTTGAGGTCGATCGCACGCAAACGCTGCACACGCGGTCGACTTTCTCGTGGCGCGTCAAAGTGATAATAGATTTCGTCGGCAACGCTGCCCAAGCCGTATCCTTCGCCGACGGGTAACACCCAAGTGACTTGTGGCGATTGCGTCCAATCCGGGTTCGCCGCCGATGCCGGAGCTACACCGTCGAAGTGACTGCCCAGCAACCTTGGCCAAGCGACCTGCGTCCCCACCATGGGGATGTTTTCAGAGGCTGTCTCTGCGGGCGTGTTGCCTGTCGCCACACTTCCTGGGGGCGCACTGGCTGCTGCCGATGCGTCCGGTCGGTCGGATGCGGTCTGTGCCATGGTCGGCTCGTCGCGATGACAGCCGACAAACACAAGACAAACCAGCGCCAACGACAACCGAAACGAACCCATTGGACACAGCATCGCAAACACCAATCAATCAGTAGACAGTTCTGGGGAACCCGCAGGCTTCGTCAACAACGAAACCACCACCAAAGTGACAAACGCGAGCGGGATCGTAATGATCCCCGGTTGGCTGAACGGGGCGATCGCGGTTTCGGGGTCCCATCCATAAACGGATTTGTAAGTATCGCTGGACAGCAAGATCCAACCAAGCGAGCTGATCATGCCGACCATCACGCTTGCCACGATGCCTTGCTTGCTGGTGCCTTTCCAGAACAACAGCATCACAAGCGCCGGCAAGTTCGCACTGGCCGCAACACTGAACGCCCAGCCGACCAAGTACCCAACGTTCATTTCTTTGAACAAGATCCCGAGCACGATCGCGATCGCACCGACCACCACCGCAGACAGCTTGGCGATCCGGACCTTTTTATCCTCTGACAAGTTGATGCCCATCACGCCAACCAACAGGTCGTGCGCCACCGCGCCACTGCTTGCCAGAATCAACCCGCTGACCGTTCCCAAAACTGTCGTGAAGGCGATCGCAGAAATGATCGCGAACAGCCACGTGCTGATGCTGCGTGCAAGAAGCGGTGCGGCCATGTTGCTGTCGGTTAAATCCATCGAACCGCTCGTCATCGCGCCCAAGCCAATGTACAGCGTCAGCACATAGAAAAAGCCGATACTGGCGATTCCGACGATCGTGCTTTTACGCGCCGCCGCGCCGTCCTTTACTGTGTAGTACCGAATCAAGATGTGCGGCAACGATGCCGTGCCACAGAACAACGCCAACATCAGCGACAGAAAATTCAACTTGCCGATGATCGAATCGCCGCGAATCCCGGCGAACTTGGGGTGCTCCCCTGGCCGCAAAACCTCTTTGCCGTCTGTCAGCTTTTGGAAATGAACCGTGGTCTTGGTGCCGTCTGCATGCGTGACCGTTTTGTTACGCCACAACACCACACGACTGTCGTTCAGCGTCGTAAAGAAACTGACCAGACCTAGTCCGCCCGTTTCTTCTTTGCCCTCCGGTAAAACTTGAATCGTACCGACGGGTTGAATCTGTTTTTGACCTTCGTCGCGTCCTTTGGGTGCACCGTCAATCAGGATCGCATCGTCGGTTTTGCGAATCGCCTGAGCCTTCCGCAGCACGACCAGACCTTCGAGCCTCGCGGGCTGAACTTGGAACAAATCAAACCCGTGTCCATTCGCGTCCGCCAATCGAATCAAATCGGGATGCTCTTCCCAACCATCCTCGGCCGGAAGGACTTGGCGACCGTCGATGATTTCTGCCGACACGTCGGCTTCGGCCATCGGGCCGATCTCTTCGAACGCTTCGGGTTGTGCCTTGAATCCGCGCCCGAGCAACAAGAACACCAGGATCGCGCTAAAGATCACCAACAGCGAGCCTTTCAGGAACTGTACCCACGTTGTCGAAACCATCCCGGCAGTCACAACGATTGTGATCACCACGACACCCACCAGGACAACGCCGACCCAGTGTGGGAATCCCAGTAGCGGCTGGATCAACGAACCGGCACCGACCATCTGCGGGATCAAATAAAACACACTGACAACCAGCGTGCTGATCCCGGCGGCCGCTTTGATCCCGCGTGAATCAAACTTCGAATCCAACGCGTCAGCAAACGTAAATCGCCCCAATCGTTTCATCGGTTCGGCGATCACGAACAGCGCGACGATCCAACCGGCAAGAAACCCGATCGAATAAAGAAATCCGTCATAGCCGTACGACGCGATCATTCCACAAATGCCAAGGAATGACGCGGCGGACAAGTAGTCGCCGGCAAACGCGATCCCGTTGACTGCCCAAGGAATCTGGCCGTGTGCGGCGAAGTAACCTTCCGACGATTTGGCTTTCCGCCCCAGAAAGAAACTCAGGCCGACCGTGGCACCGACAAACCCAAAAAATACAAAGACCGCAACCCAAGAAGGATCGTAAATCACTCGCTGTCTCCCGACGTCCCGGTTGATTCGGTATCGCGTTTACAGAACGCGCCATAGATAAGAGCCATCACCAACGCGCCGATGATCAAACCGAAACCGTACACGATCGCAAGATTCAAGCCCGCCAAGACCGGACGTTCCATCACCGATGCGGCAAACGCACTCAGCAACACAAACCCCAGGTACAGCAGTAAGTAAATCGCGAACAGCCAAAGTCCCAAACGTGCGTTGTAACGACTGGCATCCGGCAGCGATGACATGGAAGCCTCAGGCAGGAAAGAGGGAGGTGGGATGACTTAAAGGTGGGCAACTCATTCAGGTGGGAGGCGTAATATACCAAATGCCATCATTGGCGTGTTGCTTTCCAGAAAAACAACGCGAGGCAAGAAGTGCCTGCCGTAGAGAGTACGCAGTCACGTAAGGGATACGGCGCGTCGCCCCCCATGGAGACCTATGACAAACAGACGTCGACCTGCATGCCGTCGTGTGCCATCTCGACGCCAGCGGGAAGGCTGGCGTTGGTCGCGTGAAACTCCAACTGGTGCCCGGTGTGTGTTAACAGCGTCCGCTGGGCGCCGACCTTTTTTGCAACGTCAATCGCTTCTTCCAGATTGAAGTGCGTCGGGTGCGGCTCATCACGAAGTGCGCCGACGACCAGCGTGCGAACGCCTTGCAACTTTTCGATCGACGAATCGGGGATGAAATTGGTGTCCGTGCAGTACGCAAAGTCGCCGATGCGATAGCCAAACACATGAAAGTGCGGCCCGTGCTTCATTGGGATCGGGGTGATCCGCTGGCCCAAAATCTCCAACGGACTTTCGTCGATACGATGCAGTTGCAATTTCGGCGTCGCGCCAGGGTGCGTGTCCTCACGCTCGGTGAAGGCATAACTGTATGCGGCGCGGATTTGCGTTTCGACGATTTCGGTGCAGTAAAGCGGGATGGCGTGACCAAGCCGAAATGGCATCAATCGCAAGTCATCCAAACCAAAGATATGGTCGGCATGTTCGTGCGTATAAAGAACGGAATGGACCAAGCGAATCCGCTCGCGAAGCAATTGCTGGCGTAGATCCGGCGGGGTATCGATCAGCAGCGTTCCTTGGGGAAGCCGAACGGTGATCGCACAGCGTGACCGACTGTTCTTCGGATCGCTACTTTGACAGACCTCGCAATCACACCCGATCGCCGGGACGCCGACACTCGTTCCCGTGCCAAGAAACGTCACCAGGGCAGTACCGGGATCACTGGTTTCTGGAACAAACGTCATCGCGGTCACTCACCAAAGCTGCCAAAACCAAGATTCGAGCCCGGCGGAACGGCACCCGGCACATGGGACAGAGTACGCAACCCGGTAACGCATGGATACGGGTCGGGAAAACCGTGATGCATCAACGCCCGAACTTCCAAAACGATGACGTCCCAATAAACTGTGCCGGTTGCAGCGGCTCCTACCGCCCAATCGAGCCACTAAATGGGGCGAATAAACGGTTTTACGGAACCTGCGGCGCAGCGAAAAGCGAAGGGCTTGGGAATTCTGACTGGACTTGGCGAATCGACCTTGACGAATGACGGCAATCTCCGTGCCGTTTGGGCTTGCAGAGAATCGCTAGCGTGACATACTTACCCGCTTCGCTGCGAGTTGCGGCGAATGTGAGGGCCCGGCCTGAGCCAAAATGAATGGTTCCCAAAGCCGACAGAGGACAGTATTTGTCCACGCCGGCGGACCACTTCAGCACAAACTGCACTCCACATGAGTCAGTCGCTCAGCTGTGGCATGGAATTAACAGAACAGATCAATTTGTCAGGGTGATCCGCGATGGCGGAAGTGGTACAGGTCCAAAAACGAGAAGGCAAGCTCGGCACCGCAGCTTCGCAACGGCTGCGCCAGTCCGGTCAAATTCCTGCCGTCTTGTACGGGCACAAGCAAGAAAACGAACACCTGTCGATCGATCGCAAGACCGTCGAGTCGATCTTGCGTCATCACAGCAAAATTGTCGAGCTGGAAGGTGCAGTTAAAGAAACAGCACTGGTCAGCGATCTGCAGTTCGATCCATTGGGCATCGAAGTTCTGCACATCGACCTGCAACGTGTCGACATGAACGAACGCGTCACGGTTACCGTGCCGATCCGTTTCAAAGGCGACCCAGCAGGCGGCAAGCAAGGCGGGATCGTCATCGAAAACGCTCACGAAGTCGAAGTCAGCTGCCCAGCCGTAGCGATCCCAGAATCGATTTCGCTGAACGTTACTCCCGTCAAAGCGGGTGAACACCGCAGCGCCGGCGATTTGACACTGCCCGAGAACGTCGAATTGGTCACCCCAGCCGACACCGTGGTCTTCCACATCGAGAAGCCTAAGGGCGCCAAAGCAGCGACCGACGCGGAAGAAGGCGACGAGTAATCTCGCCAGTTTGAGCAGGCTAAGATGAAGTTGATTGTTGGCTTGGGAAACCCAGGTCGAAAATACGAACTGACCCGACACAACGTCGGCTTCATCGTCGCTGACAAAGTCGCGGTACTCACCTCGGCCAGTGCGACAAAAACCAAATTCGAAGGCGAACTCTGCGAGTCGTCGATCGGAGGCGAGAAAGCGGCCATCCTGCAACCGCACACATTCATGAACGCCAGCGGACAAAGCGTCCGTAAAGCCATGGATTTTTATAAGCTGTCACTCGAGGACTTGCTGGTCGTTTGCGACGACCTCAATCTGCCGAGTGGCAAACTGAGATTGCGGCCATCCGGAAGTGCCGGAGGCCAGAATGGTTTGAAAGATATCATTCGGCATCTTGGCTCGGAATCGTTCCCACGATTACGAGTCGGGATTGGACGCCCTCCCGAAGGCTGGGCGGTGAACGACTACGTCTTGGGGAAATTCTCCAAGCAAGAACAAGAGACCTTCGAGGCTGCCACTACGCGAGCCGCTCATGCCACAATCAGCTTCGTCAACCACGGAGTCGGCCAAACCATGAGCGAATTCAACGCGGACCCGGCTGCACCGAAGTAACCTGAACAGTGAAAGAGTAACGTCGTGGCGAAAAACACTTACGAAACCTTGTGCATCCTGGATAGCAACCACTACGCACGGGACCCCGGTGGAGTCAGCAAGCAGATCGAAGACCTGATCACCGAAGCCGGTGGCAAGGTTGAAGTCAACCGCTTGTGGATGGAGCAAAAGCTCGCCTACCCAATCGAAGGACACCAAAAAGGCACCTACTGGTTGACCTACTTCGAAATGGAAGGCCGCGAAGTTCCTAAACTGGATCGCGCATTCCAACTTTGCGAGCCTGTCCTGCGTCAAATGACGATCAAACTGGACCCTCGCTTGGTTGAACCTATCCTGGCGAACGCTCGCGGAGCTTCTCCAGTCGCACCAAGCGGCGAAGCAGCAGCGGCTGGCGACAGCGACGATTCGTCCGACGACAACTAGTCATTTGAACGCTCGGTTCAACTGGGTAAACAGCGGCGAAATTTCGCATTTCGCCTTCCAATGACGCGTGAAACACGTTGTTGGCCCTGTTCATCCGTGAATTGATGCCTAAAATGGCCTGTTCGTTTTGCGGCCGATACGCCGGCGGCATGTTTCCTCGTCCAACTTCGCATGCACAACCAGGATCGAAATGGCAAGCTTCAATCGAGTCATTCTGGTCGGGAACCTGACACGCGATATTGAATTGCGGTACATCCCCAGCGGACAAGCCGTGTCCGACGTCACGATCGCGGTCAACGATCGACGAAAAACAGCAAGCGGCGATTGGGTCGAAGAAGCCTGTTTTGTCGACGTTACCCTTTGGGGACGCAACGCAGAAGTCGCCAGCGAGTACCTTTCCAAAGGTTCGCCGGTCTTGATCGAAGGTCGGCTCAAACTGGACCGCTGGGAAACCGATGGTCAAAAGAGAAGCAAACTGCGAGTCATTTGCGAAAAAATGCAAATGCTCGGAGGGAGGACGGGTGCCGGTGGTCCGGCCGGATCGTCCCGACAAAGCACGGCAGAATACGAAAGCGATTACGATTCGCCACCACCACAATATCAGCAACGCGGCGCTGGTGCCCGTGATGCACAACCGACCGGCGGCGGAGCCGGATACGAAGACCCGAATATTCCATTCTGATCCAACTCTACTGACCAGGCGACAACGCCCGGCTTTCGAGACCACAGAACATCCACCAACCCTCGCCCAGAAATAGAACGATGCCACGTCACGGACGCACCGTCAAACGACCCTTCAAACGGCTTCCCCAAGGTCCTAATGGCGGAATTCAACTGCTCCTCATTCACAATGTAGAGCACCTCGGAAAGCAAGGCGATATCGTCGAAGTCAAAGACGGCTTCGCACGAAACTACCTGCTGCCCCAGGGCATGGCGACGATTGCCACCGACCACCACAAACGCATGGTCGAGAAGCACCGCGAGAAATTGCGTGCGATCGAACTGGAAAAGCTGAAAAGCTACCGCGATTTGGCAGACGAACTGGGCAAGCAATCGATCACGATCGAAGCCAACGCCAACGACGAAGGCCACCTCTACGGCAGCGTCGGCCCGCACGAAATCGTCGGTGCCCTCAAGGAAGCTGGCTTCACCATGGCCAACGATCAAATCCGCCTCGACGGTCCACTCCGCGAATTGGGTCTGTACACGGTGAAAATTCACCTGCACAGCGAAGTCGACGCCAGCTTGAAAGTCTGGGTCGTCCCAACCGCGACCGAAGACGCTCCCACCGCGTAGTATTCGGTGACCACGAGCCGGTGCACACGCACGCCGGCTCACGCACCCTGCGATATCAATCGACGCATGTGAACCTGCCAGTCACATCACATGTCGTCGTAGTGCAGGTGCGTCAGTTAATTCGAACAAGGGGCTGTGGCGGAACTGGCAGACGCGCTGGATTTAGGTTCCAGTTTCTTCGGAAGTGCAGGTTCGACTCCTGTCAGCCCTATGGCCGTTTCCTGATAAGGGAAACGGCTTTTTTTATGCGCGGGGTTACCGATTTCTGATCGATACCGTGCGGAATTGCAGCCGTTCGATCACCTTGCGAACCACAACGTTCTCGCATCACCTTTGCCTTGTCGAGGTTCGATCTTCTTTCGGCCTGGGCGGCTTTGAAATCGTCAGCCTTCGTTCGCTTTTTCAGTTCATCGAGCGTTTGAGTACACCGCCGATGGCGCTCGACGCGATTTTGTGTGTCGAGGATCGATGGCGCACGATATTCGGACGTCGTCGACGTCTTTCGGCCAAAGGCCTGACACAGCGTTGCCTGCGGCAACGCCGTAGGAATTTGATTGGCCCAATCGGTCATTGGCCGAAGGTCAATTTCACCTACTAAACAACGCGAAACCTGCAGTGCCTGTGAACTGGCGCGTTGCCCCAGCCTATGGTGCTTATGGCCTTCGGCCAATTTGCTGCTGCGTCCTATGGCCGAAGGCCTCGCACACCGTAGCCTGCGGCAACGCCGTAGGATTTTGATTGGCCACATCGGTCATTGGCCGAAGGTCAATTTCACCTACTAAGCAACGCGAAACCTGCAGTGCCTGTGAACTGGGGCGTTTCCCCAGCCTATGGTACTCATGGCCTTCGGCCAATCTGCTGATGCGTCCTATGGCCGAAGGCCTCGCACACCGTAGCCTGCGGCAACGCCGTAGGAATTTGGTTGGCCACATCGGTCATTGGCCGAAGGTCAATTTCACCTACTAAGCAACGCGAAACCTGCAGTGCCTGTGAACTGGGGCGTTGCCTCAGCCTATGGTGCTTATGGCCTTCTGCCAATCTGCTGTAGCGTTACTACAGCTTCACCTGCTTGATCCAGCGGTCACTGCGACTGTCACGGTGCTTGCCAGGCTTGCGTTCGATCTCGGCTGACATGGTTTCGGGGTATTCGACGAAGACAACCGCCAACAGCTTTTCGTTCGAACCGATTCCGAATTGCTGCGAGACACTGGGTTGCTTGACCACGCCACCACTGGACCAATACGTTCCCATCCCAGCAGCAGTCAGCAACACAAGCAGGTTTTGCACCATCGCAGACGATGCCGCCAAGTGCTCGTCGTCGACATCGATTTGTTCAGGCTTTGCCGACGGTTGGTCACGAAACTGTGGCAACCATGTGATCAGGACGGCCGCACCGCAAGCGGCGAACATCGCCGGAAGCTTGCCCGCGGACTGTTCTGCACCGATCCATTCAGGCAATCGATTGGCGACGTCTCGGCAACCCGAATTCCAAATCACATGCGCCCGCCAAGGCTCGGCGATCGAGTCGATTGCGCGGTCATAGTGAAACGGAGCCATCCCGGCGACTCGCAAAGCGTCGAGCACCTGAGCATCACGGACCGAAGCGACCTCCGTCGCAATCGCGATCGGATCTGCCGGATCACCGAGCACCTTCAAGGTCTTGCGAGCAGCGATGACTTTTGCGACGCGGTCCAAATCGCTGGACTTGTTGGAAGCGGATTGATCTTGGGCAGACATTGTCGTCCAGTGGTGTGGGGCAGCGAGCGAAGTCGTCAATGTTGTTTTGCGACTTCATCTTTTCCCGACTGGCGAAATCCGGCAATCCCTCATCTCGGTAGCCCCTAGCCTGCCCAGTCCGTTACCTTGATTGCCGATTGAAAAATGCCAACGATACACCCCGCATCGATGACATCGACCAGTGACTGAAGCGGTGCGGATTCATGAGCTCGCACCATCAATCGCATCTCACTTGGCTGACTCGAAACGGCACTGCGCAGCGTCGTCACCAGAGCTTGCTTGCCAACAATTTCGCGTTGCCAACGCTCGGTAACAATCACCACTCCGCCGCGTGGATCGATTTCCGCGATGACTTCACGCAGCGTCTCGACAGGTTCCTGCACACGCTGGCTCGCCCGGTCTGATTGTTGACTTGGCATCGCCAACGCTTTTTGCAGACTGAACGCGGCCGTCACCATAAAGAAGATGAGCAACAAGAACGTGACATCAACCATGGGTGTCATGTCCAGTTCAGATGCAACCGCATTCGCATTGCTACGACGACGTGGTGACGTGTGATCGGTTGGCAGAATACCGCTTTCAATTCGTTGGATCATCGTCACCACATCCGTCAAAGGTTAATCGTTGCTATTGGTTGTTTGCGTCACGCTTGTTCCTTCGTCACTTGCGGCGACCATGATCGTCAGCATGCGTCCGTCTTTCGACAAACCCTGGATCCACATCGAATCACCTTGCTTGCTCACCGACTCTTCCTTCCAACCCTCCTTGGCTGCGGCGGCGGCATAGAAATCGATGACCTCTTGGAATCCGGCGGTGCTGTTGCCTTGAATGACAAAGGTGCCTTGGTCCTTGTTGGCGTGTGACATGTTTAGCTTCAGACCGTCAAAGACAGGAATGTCACTCGGCCAATCGGCAGGCACCTTCGCACTGGCACCGATCGCGTACTGTGCTTTCCCATCAACGCCGTCGACTTCGGCACTGAAACCGTCTTCGGTCAGGTCGAAATCGGCCGTACCGCCGTCCTTTTCCAATTCCGATTCGATTGCTTGCTCGGCCGCCTTCTTCGCGATCTTCCCACACCCGCTAACAAACAGCACGCTCGTGACAACGGCAACCGACACGCAACTGGACCACCACTGCATTTTCATTCCCAAACACTCCGACAATCTTGGTCTTGTGAATTGACAATCAATGACGACCGCTGTGGCTCCAGGCAGGGTGCGATTGAACAGCGGTCGTGATTTTCTAAACCGGCGGAGTGTAGCAATTTCCCGGCAAATTGTCCTTGCTCAGATTCACGGTTTGGACTCGAAATTTGCTGCCACGCACCGTGAAACCAACGCTTCACTAAGGAGGCGTCATCGTGGCGGCGATGCGAACGCATGGACTCTGCTAAAATTCGACTCTGCCAGAATTCACCCTGCCAAAATTCAATCATCAATCCATCACAGGCTTTCGGGAGTCCATCGTGTCGCAACCGGTTTCGCTAACGGGTTACCATCGAATCTTGTTATTGACCGACGGTTATTCGACGCCGTTCCTGGCCAAAACGGCAATTAGCATTTTGCGTTATCGAACGGACGACGTGATCGCGGTGTTTGATCACGAGCACTCCGGGACGGATTGTGGTGAGTTGTTCTCGACAGGGCACGGTATCCCCGTCGTGGACGTGATTCCGGAAGGCACCGACGCGATCTTTATCGGGATCGCACCGCCCGGCGGAAAGCTGCCGGCGACATGGCGTCCGGTGCTGATCGAAGCCTTAGCCAAAGGGATCGACATCATTTCAGGACTTCATGATTTTCTGTCAAACGATACCGAATTGGTCCGCCTGGCTGAACATCACGATTGCCGCCTGATCGATGTCCGTAAGAACGACGAGAAGGAAACGGCGACGGGACAGCCCTTCCGTGATGGATGCCTGCGAATTCATACCATCGGCCAAGACTGCACCGTAGGCAAAATGGTCGCGTCAATTGAGGTTCAGCGCGAGTTGGCGCGACGTGGCCATGACGCAAAATTTCTCGCCACCGGACAAACAGGAATCATGATTTCGGGTGAGGGAATCCCGATCGACTGTGTGGTTTCCGACTTTGTCAACGGCGCCGCAGAACGTCTGGTCCGGCGAAACGATGACCATGAGATCGTGCTGATCGAAGGACAGGGATGTTTGTCGCACCCCAGTTTTTCCGCCGTGACGCTCGGATTGCTGCACGGTTCGGCTCCGCAAGGGTTAATCTTTGTGTACGAAGTCGGCCGGACAGAGGTCAAAGGTTTGGACAACATCCCGCTCCGTTCACTGCGTCAACTGATTTCGGCGTATGAAACGGCAGCCGCGTTACGTCATCCCAGCCGTGTGATCGGGATCGCGATGAATGGTCGCAAAGTCAGCGATGAGGAAGCCGCCAAAGAAAAGGCGCGCGTCGAATCGGAATTCGGTTTGCCAACCTGTGATGTCTATCGCGACGGAGCCGGCGCACTCGCCGATGCCGTCGAGACCTTGCAAAAGGAACTGAGTCTGTGAAAGTTCAACTGCATCCTGTCGAGTTGCCGCTGGAATACGAGTTCACGATCGCTCGCGGTTCGATCAATGTCCAGCGTTCACTGATCGTCGAACTCGAACACGAAGGGGTGCATGGATTTGGTGAAGTCACCGAGAATCCCTATTACGGGCACACGATCGAATCGATGTCGGAATCGATTCAAAAGCAACTGCCCATGATCGAATCTAATACCTTCACCGCACCGGATCAGCTTTGGACACAGCTGTTTCCAAAGTTCAAAAAAGACCTGTTCGCGTTGTCGGCAATCGACCTCGCCGCGTACGACCTTGCCGGCAAACTGAGTGGACGATGGACGTACGAAATCCTTGATCTCTCCTGGGACCAAATCCCTGATTCCAGCTACACCATCGGCATCGATAGCATCGAAACGATGCTCGCCAAGTTAAACGCACACCCCGGCTGGAGCCACTACAAGATCAAGCTGGGGACCGACCATGATGTCGACATTATTCGGGCGCTGCGTGATCACAGCATCGCGACATTTCGGATCGACGCGAACTGCGGTTGGACCGCCAAACAAACCGTCAAGAATTCAGTCGCGTTAAAGGAACTGGGCGTCGAGTTTATCGAACAACCGTTGCCAGCGGACGCTTCGGACGACGACCATCAATTCGTCTACAAGAATGCGGCGCTTCCGATCGTCGCGGACGAGAGTTGCCAAGTCGAAGCGGACGTCGAACGCTGCGCCGGACGATTCCATGGTGTGAACGTCAAACTCTGTAAATGCGGTGGGCTGACTCCGGCCGTTCGGATGCTGAAGCAAGCGAAGTCACTCGGGCTAAAAACGATGGTCGGCTGCATGGTGGAAAGCTCCGTCGGAATCTCCGGCGCCGCGCAGTTAGCGCCGCTGCTCGACTATGCCGACCTGGACGGCGCAGTCCTGATCGCAAAAGACGTTGCCGAAGGCGTTGAGATCGATTGTGGCAAAATCAAGCTTAGCGGCCGATTCGGCAGCGGCATCGAATTCCTGACCGGCCCCAAACCCGGTGCTTGGGAAACTGTCGAAAGCGATGAGTAACTGACCTACGGCGCCTAACTCAGTGAGCAATCTTCAATGGTGTTGACCCGCATGCGATTCTATTGCTTCCTTTTAGTTGGCTTAGTTGCCGGACAAACAACGGCAGCGGCTGTTGACTACACGCCAGCTTTGGAACGGCTGCAATCGGCCGTCCGTCATGAGGTTGAACAAAAAGATCTGCCTGCGTTTTCGATCGCCTTGGTCGACGATGATCACGTCGTTTGGTCAGACGGTTTCGGTTTTCAGGACGCCGAACAGAAAACCGCAGCATCAGCAGACACGGTGTATCGCGTCGGATCGATTTCGAAGCTGTTTACCGACGTTGCGGTGATGCAATTGGTTGAAGCCGACAAGATCGACTTGGACGCACCGGTACAAACCTATGTCCCAACGTTCCAGCCAACCAATCCGTTCGGCGAAACGCAGACCTTGCGTCAAATGATGTCCCACCGATCCGGCTTGGTCCGTGAATCGCCGGTTGGAAATTACTTTGATCCCGAGGAACCGTCTCTCGCCGACACCGTCGCCAGCCTGAATCGAACCAGCTTAGTGTACGCGCCAAGTACACGGACGAAATACTCCAATGCCGCCGTCGCGGTGGTCGGCGCCGCACTGGAAAGTCGACTCGACCAATCACACCCCGACTACGTCCGGCAATCCATTCTCGAACCGCTCGGCATGACGTCCAGCAGCTTTGTGACTGGGCCCGAGATTGAATCGGACTTGGCAACCGGCTGGATGCGAACCTATGACGGACGTCGATTTGAGGCCTCTACGTTTTTATTGGGAACGGGCCCGGCCGGGAACCTCTATTCCAGTGTCACCGATCTGTCGAAGTTCATGGTCGTCCTGTTCGCAAACGGAAAGACCGACTCGGCCCAAATACTGACGGCGGAATCGCTTGCCGAAATGACTTCGCCGATTTTAGACGCGAAGGGCAACGCCACTGGCTTTGGTCTCGGATTTCACATCGACAAACTTGACGGGATGAAACGTGTCGGCCACGGCGGCGCGGTGTATGGCTTTTCGACTCAGCTTGAAGCTCTTCCCAACCGTAAACTGGGCGTCGTCGCGGCCTGTTCGCTGGACGGCACCAACGGAGTCGTCCAACGATTGACCGACTACGCCTTGCGTTTGATGGTGGCAGTCCAAGACGACCAGCCATTGCCAGACTATCGCAAAACGACGGCGATCCCGCCAAGTCGCGGAAAAACGTTGGTTGGACTCTATCAAGATCCCGACAACACAGACCGCTTTGCAAAGATCAACGAACTGGACGGCAATGTATGGATGCAACGTGGTACGTTCATGCATCAGTTGCGAGCCGACGCGACAAACGGCGTGATCATTGTCGACGACGAGATCGGTTTCGGAACCGAGGTTGAACTGGTCGATCAACAGCACTTACGCATCGGAGAAACAGTCTATCAGCGTCAATCAGATCAACCGCCGGCTCCAGCAACGGATTCTTGGAGAGGGCTGATCGGCGAATACGGATGGGACCACAACACACTCTACATCTTGGAAGAAAACGGCCAACTGTACGCGTTGATCGAATGGTTTTATTACTACCCGCTGACACCGATCAACGAGAACGAATTCGCGTTTCCCGACTATGGCTTGTACCACGGCGAAGGGCTGAAATTCGAGCGAGGTGGGGACGGAGTTGCGACCGAAGTCGTTGCCGCAGAGGTTTGTTTTCCGCGACGTGAAATCGGCACCAAAGACGGCGAGACGTTCAAAATCACGCCGGTCAAACCGATCGATCAACTTCGTGACGGGGCATTGGCAGCCTCGCCTCCGAATGAAACCGGCGATTTCTACCCAACCGATCTCGCTGAAGTCGTCGGACTTGATTCGAGCATTCATCTCGACATCCGTTACGCAACCACCAACAACTTCACCGGTGCGGTGTTCTACAAACAGCCGAAGGCGTTCATGCAACGTGACGCGGCGAAGGCGGTCGCACAGGCCAACGGCAAACTTAGCGAGCACGATCTCGGATTGCTGATCCACGATGCGTATCGCCCGTGGCATGTCACCAAGATGTTTTGGGACGCCACACCGGGCGAGTTCAAAGACTTTGTGGCCAACCCGGCCAACGGATCACGTCACAACCGTGGCTGCGCCGTCGACATCACACTGTACGATCTGAACAGCGGCGAACCGATTCAAATGGTCGCGGGATACGATGAGTTCTCGGCACGATCGTTCCCGCTTTATCCCGGCGGTACCTCACAACAACGTTGGTACCGTGACCACCTTCGCCGCACCATGGAATCAGTCGGCTTCACAGTGTACGAATTCGAGTGGTGGCACTTCGATTACCAAGATTGGAAAAAGTACCGCATCGGCAACGCCACCTTCGAAGAACTGCTCGGCGAGGCTTCCCAATAGGCAACTTGCATCCTAGCGGTCCTAGAAATGCGCGAGAGCAGAACGCGAGGTTCGCGGGAGCGAGAAGCGGCATTGGACAACGACCAAGCTGCTAAGCTTGGATGTCGCGGACAACGTTTCCGGCGACGTCGGTCAGACGGAAGTAACGTCCTTGGTATCGATAAGTCAATCGCTCGTGATCGAGCCCGAGTTGGCTGAGGATCGTCGCTTGCAAGTCGTGAACGTGGACCGGATTTTCGGTCACGTTCACGCTGTAGTCGTCCGTTGCACCATAGCTGTATCCGCGTTTGATTCCGCCGCCCGCCAGCCAATACGTGAAGCAACCGGGGTGGTGATCTCGTCCGTAAATCGAATCGGTTAGCTTGCCCTGACAATAGATCGTTCGTCCGAATTCACCGCCCCAGATCACCAGGGTATCTTCCAACATCCCACGTTGCTTCAAATCACGAAGCAAGGCAGCGGTCGCCTGGTCGGTGTCGTTGCACTGGGCGCGAACTTGCTTGGGAGTGTTGTTGTGTGCGTCCCAGCCACGATGGTACAGCTGAATGAACCGAACGCCACGTTCGGCCAAACGTCGGGCCAGCAAGCAGTTGTAGGCGTAGGTTCCAACCTTGGTCGCATCGTCGCCGTACATGGCCAACGTTTTCGCTGACTCGTCCGACAAATCGATCAGCTCGGGGACACTCATCTGCATTCGATACGCCAGTTCATACTGGGCGATACGCGTCACGATCGCTGGGTCGTTGAACTGGTCCGATCGCTGGCCATTCAATTCGGCCAGTGAATCCAGCATGCGTCGCCGCTGCTGCCGTGACACTCCGGCGGGGTCATACAGATCCAGAATCGGATCGCCTTGGCCACGAAACTTGACGCCTTGGTATCGCCCCGGCAAAAACCCGGATCCCCACAAGCGATCGTAAAGCGGCTGTCCTGTTTTGGCGGTACCGTTGGATGTCATTGCGACGAATGACGGCAAGTTCTCGTTTTCGCTGCCGAGACCATAGTCCACCCACGCCCCAAGACTGGGACGACCGGCGATGACAGATCCCGTTTGAAACAATGTCGCCGCGGGATCATGATTGATCGCTTCGGTGAACATGCTTTTGACCAGACAGATCTCGTCGACGACATTGGCAAGGTGCGGTAACGTCTCGCTGATCCATGCGCCGGATTCGCCATGCTGTTTGAACTTGAAGCGTGACGGGGCCACCGGAAACGAAGTTTGCCCCGACGTCATCGTCGTCTTGCGTTCGGCAGGGTAGACCGACGTTGGAACTTCCTGACCGAAGCGTTTCGCTAGCCCCGGTTTGTAATCGAACAAATCCATCTGCGACGGACCGCCCGACTGAAACAGATAGATCACTCGTTTGGCCGGAGGTGCTGCGGTCGTGATCGCGTCCGCCGGGTTCGGCTGATCCGATGCGATCTCAGCCGCCAAGCAGTCGGCATTCAATAGCGTCCCGAGTGCTGCCGATCCCAACCCCAGTGTTCCGGCAAGGAAACTCCGGCGATTCGACTCGGCTAGAAATCGTTTGAGTGGATCCATGATTCAATTCAGCGTGATCGATTCGTCGAGATTGAAGATGGTGTTGCAAACCAATGTCAACGCGGCCAACTGGGCTTTGGGAATCGAATCGTCACAGCAAGACTCGCCGATCGACAACAGTTTTTCGGCTGCGGCCGGATCGGCGGCGAACTCCGCACAATACGTTTCGAAATCCTCGCACAGCAGCGCGACTTCACCTTCACTCGGAAAACGTTTGATCGCAAAGACGAAGGCCCTCGTGATTTGCTCCCGTGGCGTATCGTGCAAAGCGATCGCTTTCGCCGCCAACTGCCGCGCCGCTTCGACAAAGGTCACGTTGTTCATCAACGTCAACGCTTGAAGCGGCGTTGTCGTCTGGTCCGACCTCACGATACAGGTTTCGCGAGCGGCGGCATTGAACGCCATCATCGTTGGCGGTGGCAGGGTCCGTCGCCAATAGGTATAGAGACTTCGCCGATACAGACTCGCACCGTCATCGCGTTTGTATTTTGAATTTGAAATGCTGCTCCAAATCCCGGGCGGCATGTACGGCTTGACCGAAGGACCGCCAAGGATAGGTTCCAGCAATCCGCTCGCTTGCAAGACACTGTCGCGAATCGCAAACGGGGACAATCGTTTCCTTGGACCGCGAGACAAAAAGCGATTTTCGGGGTCGGTTTCAAACGCCGCTGCTGTTGCGATCGACCGTTGGCGATACGTTGCGCTGGTGACAATCAACCGATGCATCGCTTTCATGTCCCAGCCCTGCCGAATGAACTCAGTCGCCAGCCAATCGAGCAGTTCCGGGTGGCTGGGCAAATCGCCTTGGATGCCAAAGTTTTCGCTAGTTTTGACAAGCCCGGTCCCAAAGAAGTGTTGCCAAAAGCGGTTCACGGTCACTCGCGACGTCAGCGGGTGTCGTGCGTCGGTCAGCCAATTCGCGAGTCCCAAGCGGTTCCGAGGCCATGCTTCATCCCAGTTCCCAATGGCCTCTGGAATAGCCGCCGTTTGTTCCTGTGAATGGTCGGGCTGGTCGTATTGGCCGCGACGCAACAGATAGGTTGTGCGTGGCTTGGGCAGTTCGTGCATCACCATGACCGTTTCCGGCGATCCGGCTTGCGGACGCGGCACGTTCCCTTGGACAATCCGAATCTCCATCGGATCGGGAACGACGAATGCCATTTCCTCGTCTGACAATGACGGCCAATTCTGTGGCACCGCGACAAACGGCGGGCTGTTGCCATCGTTGGGCCCCAATCCGGCTTCGTCGATCCCATTGAAGAACGCGAACAGCTTGTAGAACTCTGCCTGGGTGATCGGATCGTACTTGTGATCGTGGCAGCGAGCGCAGTTGATCGTCAGGCCCAGGAACATCGTTCCGGTGGTTTCGACACGGTCGGCAACATATTCGACCAACCATTCCTCCGGGATCGATCCCGCTTCGGAGTTGATGCGATGGTTGCGTTGAAATCCGGTCGCGACTTGCGTCATAAAATTTCGGTCCAGAATCAAGTCGCCGGCCAGTTGCTGCGTCACGAACTGATCAAATGGCAAATTCTGGTTGAGCGAATGGATCACCCAATCACGCCAGACCCACATGTAACGTAGGCGGTCATTCTGGTAGCCGTCGGTGTCGGCGAAGCGTGCGGCTTCCAACCAACCGACGGCCATGTGTTCGCCATAGCGCGGCGATTGCAATAAACGGTCAACGGCGCGTTCATAGGCATCTGGTGATTCGTCCAGAAGAAACCGTTGCAAGTCGTCTTCGCTGGGGGCCAACCCGGTCAAATCGAAACTGAAACGGCGTAGCAATGTTGCTTTGTCCGCTGCAGGCGATGGCTCGAGTTGCTCACGTTCCAAACGATCAAGCACAAATCGATCGATCGGGTTGATCGGCCAATCCGTTCGACTGACATCGGGGACACCGGGTCGCTTTGGAGGGACGAAGGCCCAGTGTCGATCGTCCTCTGGCCAGGGCGCGTCATCACTGGCCCAGTCGGTTAAAATTTGACGGTCGCTTGGACGAAGTGGCCGGTTCGCATTGGGCGGCGGCATCCGCAGTTCTGGATCGTCGCTGGTAAGTCGTGCGAGCAGTTCGCCGGACGAAAGCACGCCGGATGCCATCGCCGCATCCCTTTGATCGAACCGCAGGTCAGCAGCACGTGCGTCAGCGTCAGGCCCATGACAGTGATAACAAGCGTCTGACAGGATCGGACGGACTGTTGTGGCAAAGTCATACGCGAGAATCTGGTGGTTGAAAGCGAAAACGCCGACGGCCAATCCGATCGCAAGGCGGACAAATCTCGGCCACTGGTTCGTTCGAAATCGCATGACTTCGTTTCGGTGGGAAGCGATGATGTGAGGCGGGTCAGGTAACTTTCGCTGTCTCCGATTCTAGTCGATTGTCATGCCACAAGGGTGACATCCGAGTGACGGATTGCTGATCGTTGATATTGCCAAGCTCAGAAAAACAGCCGCAAAGTTGCCGAGGTGCTATTTTCAGCAGGCTTCGAAAGCCACACAATTCGCTTCAATCGAACGTCTTCTTGGTTTAACTTTTTGCCGGTACCTTGTTCCGTGGATAGTGAAGTTAGCTTGTTGGTTGTCACCGCGTTTTCCGTCGGCCTGCTGCATACGTTGATGGGCCCCGATCACTATGTTCCCTTTGTTGCGATGAGCAAAGCGAACGGCTGGTCGCTGCGGAAGACGTTCCTAATCACATCGATTTGCGGGATCGGACACGTTTTGGGATCCGTCGTGATTGGATCGATCGGCTTGGTCTTGGGCACCGCCGTGTTCCATCTGGAATCACTGGAATCGTTTCGCGGCGACGGGGCAGCGTGGCTATTGATTGGGTTCGGACTCGCGTATTTAACTTGGGCAGTTGCGCGGCTCATGCGCGGGATTCCACACACCCACGAACATCATAGCTTTGACCATTCCCATGGCGGGGAAAATGTCGACCAATCAACACGGTCGTCCGTCACCCCATGGGTGTTGTTTCTGATCTTCGTCTTTGGGCCTTGTGAAGTTTTGATCCCGTTGCTGATGTACCCGGCCGCGGAAGCCAACTTCGGTGCGGTGCTGTTGGTCGTTTCCTCATTCACTCTCGCGACGCTCGGCACGATGCTGACTGCGGTGATGGCGTTGACGTATGGACTGCGTCTGGTGAAGTTGCCACACCTGCACAGCTACAGCCATGCGACCGCAGCCATCGCAGTCATCGGCTGCGGAACACTCATGAAGGTCGGACTGTAGCGTCGGCTTGTTAGTCCTGTTGCTAGTCGTGTTGTTAGTCCTGACTGACCGGCTGGTGAAAGTAGTAACATAGCCCGTCGGGAGCGACGACGAAGAAAGCGTGTAGCTTCTTGCCATCACGTTCATCCGTTTTCATCTCGCTGACATTAACGCCGGCGGCTTCCAAGTCGCTGCGTAGTTGCTCGATCTCGCTGACCAGAATCGCTGCGCCGTCTTGCCCCGGATCTTTGCCGGTCATCGCAAAACCGATTTGAACCTGATCACGTTTCATCGTGACCGCAGGCTGCGGTTCGGCCGAACGGGCAATTTCCACCATGCCAAAGTGGTCGGCATACCATGCGGATGCGGCATCAATGTCCGTGACCGGCAAGGTACTAAGACACTCGAGATACGGGAACGCTTCGAGGAAAGTTGGTCGAGTCGACATTTGACACTTGCGCCTTGGTAAAGGATCTGATTTGCTTAACGACCTTGGGCAGTCTGCTTCAATTCGTTTAGGTAAGACTGCGTCGAAAGCGGATCGACACGAATCTTATGGTCACGCAGCGGAGGAAAGACATCACCGCTCGCAGTTTCGATCGACATGTTCTCGGTCGCCCGCTTGGGCATATGACAATCGATACAGTTCGAATCAATCGATTCCCCGATTCGTTCAAACATCCCGCAGTTTGAACGTTCATGACATTCCAAGCAACGCTGCGAAAAGGTGGCCATTTGCCCGCGTTGATTGCGATGGGGATCATGGCAATCAACACATGCCATCGAAGATTGCTTGAAACACTCGCTTTGTGATAGTCGTTCGAGCTGGTTGCTCGTGTGAACCCCGTTAGCACTCGTTTCGTTGCTATCCTGTGCGGCATAGTGATCCTCCAACGTGTCACCAGGCCGGAACTGAAAACCTTTCGGGTCAAGCAGTTCCCTTACCCCGGTGTGACACTGTCCACAGACCTGCATCTGCTGTTGACGGGTCAGCGCCGATGGGACCGTGATGTCATGCGGCTGTGACGAATCCGAATTGGCATGGTGGAAATCGACATGACTTTTTCCGGGGCCATGACACCGTTCGCACGAAACGCCCAAGATCAAGGAACTCGGCGTAAAGTGGGCGTCGTCTTGTCTCGCATCGGCGTACGTCGCATGACACTCTAAACACGCGGTATGAATCTCGCGGGCGAAGATGGCATCCCCATCGACGAAACCTGGGCTGTTGGCCCATTCATCCGGCTCCGTCAAAAACGACGCGTGTAGTTGGTAAAGCTTGTCGCCATGCCAGTAAAGATAGGACTCGCCGAGTAGGTTTGATCCGACGGTGATGTCAAACGGGACTTCGAACATCCAGTCAAAGAACTTCGCGCGTTGAAACGCTTTGCCATCGCGTTGAATCATCTCGAACGATACATCTTCGCTGTGCGTGAGCAGCGTATTATCCGGCGGCGTAAGAGCCCCCGCGATATTGTCCAGCGTCGCCGGCCGAGAGGTTCGATGGTGTGCCGTTTCGATGAACGACTGATAGATCGACTCGTGACACTCGCGGCAGGATTCGGCCCCCAGGAAGCCTGGATTTTGATGGACGGCCTCGACATCAGGTGCCGGATTTGGCAGATGCCCAGGCTGGAACGGAACCTCGACACCGACCTTGAACTTCTCGCGACCGACAAACCACGAATTCGTATCTGGCATCGGACGGGCAACCAAGTTTGCTGGGACCGGCTGACCACGCCCTTCTTCGGCAAGTTGCTCGATCTCCGTCGAGCTCAATCGTTTGTCAATTCGATCGAGTTCTTGTTGACTTTCACGCAACGTTTCTCGGCGCACCAAACGATCTAAGTCAGCCGGATCGGTTCCCCCGTTATTCGCTGTCAACCAATAACCGGCAACCAACAGAACGACGGCCAAACCGACAAATGCGAGAGCAGATTTCGACATGCAGCAGATGACACGTCAGAGGCAAAAAAGGGTGAACCAACAACGCACCATTGTACACGACAAGCTTCTTGTGCTTTCCTGCTCAAGTAGCGGTTCTTGTCAAAGATCCGACCCGTTCGATCCCAAGATCAATCAGCTACGCCGCACGACGTTGAAACAATACTTGTGTCTGGGGCGCGCTCGCGTGCCTTGCGTGCAGGTGTGACTTGATCGCTGACGCGTCTTTTCCACTGGCAAGCGCCAATGGGTTTTCTTGTGCGATGAGGTTCAGGAACCACGACGGCATTGGGAAGCCACGCTTGCGAGCGAGGTCGGCATAGAAAAAACGTTCGTTCGGTTCCAGTTGCCTGAGTTCGGCTTCGCTGAGCGGCTGATTCCCCGACAAGGCTTTGCGATAAAGTTGGAAATGAAACATCGTAAAGCTCGTAAATCCATCGTCAGGGACAAGGCTTGACCACATCTTACCTGTGGCCGCCAGCGTCGTGCCGGCGAAGGTTTCATCGGACCAGCCCCCCGGCGGATCAAGTGATTCCGTGACATTCACCGTGAAACAAGAGCGACCGGTACCACTCGTGCGGGCTGGCATGCCTGTGTTTCACGCCAGCGTTTCGTAGCCTTGTTGCTAGACTGTTCGCGTCTGCTTCCCTTGCCGAGAGAGTTTATTGGAAATCGCCACGTACGCACTATTGGCCACTGCCGGTTTTATCGCCGGAATCATCAACACAATTGCCGGGGGCGGTTCGTTCTTGACGTTGCCAGCGTTAATCTTTTTCGGCCTGGATCCCAAGATTGCGAACGGGACCAATCGCATTGCGGTGCTGTTTTCGAGCGGTTCCGCCGTCGCGACGTTTTACAAACACGGACACCTCGATCGCACCATGGCGTGGCGTCTGACTTGGCCGACGATGTTGGGCGTACCGGTTGGATCATTGGCAGCGGTGTACCTGCCGCCGAATGCGTTCGAGCCGGTCTTCGGTTTGATCTTCCTTGCGATGGCAGTGGTATTGGCGAAGAACCCGAAACGGATCGCAAAATCAATGACACCGGATCCGTCGTCCCATCGTTTCATCACGCCGGTGTTTTTTGCGATTGGGATCTATGTCGGATTCATCCAAGCCGGCATGGGAATTCTGGTCCTCTTGGCGATGAGTTGGACAACGGGTGGTGACCTGCTATCGGGCAACGCGATCAAGAATTGGGTCGCATTCCTAGTTACCCTGACCGCAACGGTCATGTTCGCAATTTACGGCATGATCGATTGGGTTCCCGGACTAGTCATGGCAGCCGGAAATTTGCTGGGCGGCTTCGCAGGTGCAAAGTTGGCGATCAAGAAAGGCAACCAGTTGATCTTTAAATTCCTGATCGTGGTGATGATCGCGACGGGAACCAAGTTGATCGTTTCGGCATTTTGGTAAAGGCAATGTTCAACGATCTGATTGGTGACTATTGCCGCTGACGAAAACCGGTCGAGTCGCGCAAGTGGTCACGCAATCGGTTGCGACAGTCCGTTGCGAATGCGGCGACATCGTCGGTTCGGTAATCCGGATACGTCCAGCGATGGTGTACCCAACGCTTGGCGGTATAGGTCAACGTGATCTCGCCAAAGATCCCATCACGAAGATAGACACGATGGTCGCGGTCTTTTGTAGTGGCGAGCACCAACTTTGCTTGCGTGATGTATCCCGGGTCAAGGTTTAGCGGACGCTCTTCGAACGTGAAGCGTTTCGCGAACTCGATTTCCAAGTCATTCGTCCACCGTTTCCAGTCCGCCATCGTGTCGGCGTCGATCGGGTCGCCATACGCGACAAGCACTTTTTTCAAGTCACCGCCCATCGCTTGGGTGTAGTAGCCACCGGCAATGAAGGGCAGCGGTTCACTTTGCAGTGAGATCGGCCCCCAACGATTGGCAATGCGTTCGATCGCTTCGTTGCGGACCTGTTCGTTGTGTGAAATCACTGCGCAAAAGCGAATCACCGGTTCGACGTAAAGCACCTCTGCCACAACGCTACTCTTGTGTAGAATTCCCAAACACTGAATCGACTATTCCTTTCACCGGCCAGCATAGCAAACCCATGCATCCTTGGATCGCCCAACGCACCACCACATTTGATGCCAGCGGAATTCGCAAAGTCTTTGACTTGGCGGCGAAGTTAAAGGATCCGATCAACCTGTCGATCGGACAACCGGATTTTGATGTCCCGGAATCGATCCAGGAAGCCGCCATCGAAGCGATCCGCAGCGGCAAGAACGCTTACTCGCCGACCCAAGGAATCGCACCCCTTCGTGAAGCGATCGCGAGTGAAGTGCAAGCGAAATACCCGAATCCCGATCGCGACGTGTTTGTTTCGAGCGGCACCAGCGGCGGGTTGATGTTGACGATGATGTCGATGATCGATCCCGGTGACGAAGTGATTTACCTGGATCCGTACTTCGTCATGTACCCGGCACTGCTGAAGATGTGTGGCGGCGTTCCGGTCCCCGTCGATTCGTATCCGACGTTTGAACTGGATCCCGACAAAATTGCAGCAGCTGTCACCGACAAGACCAAGATGATTTTGCTGAATAGTCCCGCCAACCCAACCGGCGTGACCGCAACCGCAGAGCAGCTCGAAGCGGTTGCCAAGTTGGCCGCCGACAAAGGCATCGCGCTTTTGAGCGACGAAATCTATTCACGGTTCCACTATGACGGCGAGTTCGTGTCGCCCGCACAGTTCAATCCGGACACGATCGTGATCGACGGGTTCAGCAAAAGCCACGCGATGACGGGCTGGCGTGTGGGGTACGTTCACGGCCCTCGCGAAATCATGGCCACGATGCTGAAGGTCCAGCAGTACTCGTTCGTCTGCTCGCCACAACCGGCACAGTGGGGTGCCCTTCGCGCGATGGAGGTTTCACTGGACGGTCACATCAATGACTACCGCCACAAACGCGACCTGATCTGCGATCTCCTGCAGGACGATTTTGAATTCACGCGGCCGGGCGGGGCGTTTTATCTATTCGCAAAAGCCCCCGGAAACGAAGGCGGCGAGGCATTCGTGCATCGAGCGATCGAACGTGGGCTGCTGATCATCCCCGGCAAGATTTTTAGCGACAAAGACACGCACTTCCGCATCAGCTTCGCCGCGACTGACGAAACGCTTCGCAAAGGTGCCGCAGTCTTGACAGAGTTGGCAAAGGGTTAGTCCCGATCCGCCACAAGCGGGACGCATCGACGGAACATCGTGTGACTGGAAACTGCGGAATCAAGGCCGTTTAACGCCCCTTCCGCATTTTCGGTCCGCGCGGGACACTAAGGGGCGATTCCTCTTTCGTCGAACTGGCTTGCGAGCCACCAACCCTGCAAATAGGCCCATGAAGTACGTCATCGTGATCCCGGATGGATGTGCGGACGAACCGATCGAAGCACTCGGTGGCAAAACGCCATTGCAAGCGGCAACGCTTCCCAACATGGACGCGATCGCGAAACGCGGCAGCCTTGCCCTCTCGAACAACACACCACCGCAGTATCCGGCCGGCAGCGAAGTCGCCAACCTGTGTTTGTTCGGCTACGACCCGGACCAATACTTCACCGGACGTGCTCCCCTGGAGGCCGCAGCGGGCGGAATCACGCTCGGCCCCCACGACTTTGCCGTCCGATGCAACTTGGTCACGATCGAAGACCAAGTGATGATCGACTTTACCGCCGATCACATCAGCACCGAAGAAGCGACGGAACTGTTGAACGCGGCCGGCGAAGCGTTGCTGGGCGACTATGGCGGACGTTTCGAATTCGTCCCCGGCGTCAGCTACCGCAACCTGCTGATTTATCGCGGCGACGCCAACACACCGGCACCATTTTCGGGCGAAACTCGCTCGCGGGCCCCGCACGACATCACCGATTTACCGATCACCGATGATTTCCCACGCGGCCCGGGAAGCGATCTGCTGGTCAAGCTGATGAACGGTTCGGCAGAGGTTTTCGCCGACCACCCGGTCAATCAAAAACGCGTTGCCGCCGGAAAACGTCCGGCGACCAACGTTTGGCTGTGGGGCCTTGGCGGCGCGCCGTCGATGCCGTCCTTCGAAGACCGCTTTGGTGTGAAAGGAGTCATGATCACGGCCGTCGATTTGCTACGTGGAATCGCCGCCCTAGCAGGGTGGCCGCGGATCGAAGTCGAAGGGGCTACCGGTTACCTGGACACCGACTATGCTGCGAAGGGTCAAGCGGCCTGCAAAGCACTCGACGAGTACGACTTGGTCTGCGTGCATATCGAAGCCCCCGATGAAGCCTCGCACGAGGGTCGTCACGACGCCAAGATCGAAGCCTTGCAACAGATCGACACGCATATTGTCGGCCCTCTTGTCGAAGCGTTGAATCGACACGGCGAACATCGCATCCTGGTCATGCCCGACCACCCAACGTATTGCAGCACCAAAAAACACACGCACGGGATGGTGCCGCTGGTCATGGCAGGTGACGGAATCGAACCGGACACCCAAACGACCTACGACGAAGTTGCCGCCGAAGCCGCGGGTACAAGATTCGAGAAGGGCTGGGACTTGATGGGCGAGTTCATCGCACCTGCCAAAGTCACTTCCTGATCGCTCGCGAAACAGCGACTCTGTTGGACGCTCCCCTCCCTCCACCAACCTCCCGTCTTTTTCAGTTATTTCGATGTCATTGATCGTTCAAAAATTCGGCGGCACCAGCGTTGCCGATGTCGAAAAAATCCGTGCCGCGGCTCGTAAAGCGATTCGAGCCCAACACCAAGGCCACCGGGTCGTGATGGTGGTCAGCGCGATGGGCAAGAACACCGATCGCTTGTTGGAATTGGCCGGCGAATTCGGCCCCAATCCGCCCGCGCGTGAAATGGACATGCTGTTGAGCACTGGGGAACAGGTCAGCGTTTCGTTGGTCGCAATGGCGATCGCTTCGCTGGGCAGCCGAGCGGTCAGCCTGACAGGTGGCCAAATCGGGCTGCACACCGACAGCAGCTTTAGCAAAGCCCGCATCCGGTCGATCTCCACCGAACGCATCGAAAAACTGCTCGACGACGGCAACATCGTCGTGGCAGCCGGTTTCCAAGGCATCGACGATGACTTGAACATCACCACGCTGGGCCGCGGCGGCAGTGACACCACTGCGGTTGCCCTCGCGGCTGTCTTGGGCGCCGACGCGTGCGAGATCTACACCGATGTCGATGGCGTCTACACCACCGACCCCCGCTTGCTTCCCGAAGCACGTCGTGTGGACGTGATCAGCTACGACGAAATGCTGGAACTGGCTAGCCTTGGGGCCAGCGTGATGCACAACCGCAGCATCGAGTTCGCCAAGAAATTCGGCGTCCCGATTCACGTCCGCAGCAGCTTCTCGGACTCGCAAGGAACGATGATCGTCGCCGAGCAAGAATCCGAATCGGCTCCTGTCAGCGGTGCCGCAATGACGCCCAACGAAGCTCGCGTGACGGTGCTCGGCGTTCCTGACGTTCCCGGCAAAAGCCTGCAAATATTCTCGGCAATTGCCGATCAGAAGATCGCCGTCGATATGGTCGTCCAGAACATTGGCGACGGGGGCAAAGCCGATGTTTCCTTCACCGTCCAACGCGGTGAACTCGCGGCAACACTGGCGGCGTTGCAACCGATCTTGCCAGCCATCGGCGCCGACGGAATCACCCACGACGACAGCCTGAGCAAGATCTCGGTCGTCGGCGCGAACATGGTCGACCAGGCAGGCGTTGCCAGCCAAATGTTCCGCGCACTTGCTGATGCCGGTGTGAACATCCACATGATCACCACCAGCGAGATCAAGATCAGCGCCCTGGTCAGCCGCGACCAAGCCTCCGAAGCACTCCGTGCGGTCCACCAATCGTTCGAACTGCACGTCTCGCCAAGCGATGCCAAATCTTGGACACAGATCAAGGCCGACCGCGAAGCCAAGGGCGTCGAAGTCGAAACGTTGGTCAGCCGACTTCGTGATGACGCCTTGGAAGCGCTGACGTTGACCGGGATTTCGTTGCTCGACGGTCAAGCACGCGTGACACTGTCCGGCGTCCCTGATCAGCCAGGCATTGCCGCTGACATGTTCGAGCGAATCGGTGCCGCTGGGATCTCCGTGGACATGATCGTCCAAGGCTACGATGGTGATGACGGATCAACGAGCGTCAGCTTTACCGTTGAAGAATCGGCTCTCGAATCCAGCCTGAAAGTCGCCAACGAAATCGCACAATCGCACGGCATGCGTGGCGTCCAAGGCGAATCGGGAATCGCGAAAGTGACCGTCAGCGGGATCGGCTTGCGAAGCCACACACACGTCGCGACGCTGTTGTTCCGCACGCTAAGCGACGCGAACATCAATGTCGAAATGATCGGCACCAGCGAACTTCAAGTGAACGCCGTGATCGACAGCAAGTCCGCCGAAACCGCAAAGTCCGGCTTGGAAAAAGTCTTCGCCGGTTCGCTGTCCTAGTCGACCGATGTTTCACCGCCCAAGCCAAAGTGGGGATCCACTTTGCTGAGCGTGATCGCTCCGGAAAAGCAATGATCAACGTCGCGCCCGTTCTCTCGAGGGCGGGCGTGAAAGTCCAGCTCAAAGTGAACGGTGCCGTCTTCGCCGACGACACCGGCACGGTCCAATGGTTTGCGGTCGACCGCACACTCAACACGAGGTGGGACCCAACCGGACTGGGGCTCGATCGCAGGAAGATTCACATTCCAAAGGGGCGCCGAAAGGCTCGGCACACGTTGATCGTATCCCTGTGCGACGTCTAGAAATTCGCCGATCGTTTGCTCCAACCACAACGGAGTGTGGTCCCAAAGCTTGGCAACGTCCGGGCGACGGTAATGCGAAATCGCCATCGCGGGAACCCCTTGCAAAGCGGCCTCACGCGCGGCGGCGAACGTGCCACTGACCAGCAGGTTGATCCCTAAATTTGCCCCCGCATTGACGCCGGAGAACACCACATCGGGTGCAAAGCTCATCGCTTGCAGCGCGACGCGAACACAGTCGACCGGGGTTCCGGCAACCGCATGCCAGCGAGGCGAAACTTCAGTCACCTGCAGGGGCCGTATCGATTCCAGGCTGTGACCACATTCGCTGCGGCAACGGTTTGGCGCGACCACCAGCACGTCGCATTGTTCTAGCGAACCTCGCGAGCGAAGCGTGTGTTGCAGACATTCCGAAAGCGCCTTCAGCCCCGGTGCGTCGACACCGTCATCGTTGGTCAGCAGAATCTTCACTACGCCAATCCTTTACTCGGTTTCCGTCAAAATCGACTGCTTGATGCTCAGGGCCATCAGGGCAAGGCAGACCATTACGCCTTGGCAGATTTGCTGGCGATCAGGGTGTCGAGTTCTTCTTGCAAACGCGGCAAGATTTCGTCGTAACCGAAGGCGCCCAGAGGTTCAGGGCCACGTTTCAAGTTGACTTTGGCCGGACCACACCACAACCCCAGATCCGCGTCATCGGTTTCGCCAGGGCCGTTGACTCGGCATCCCATCACGGCGATCGTGATGTCGTAATCCTTGGCGTACTCGGTCATCACTTTGACTTGTTGGGCCAAGTCGATGAAGGCTTCGTTTTCGACGCGCGAGCAGCTCGGGCAACTGATAATGTTGAGCGACTTTTCGTTTAGCTTCACGACCGAACGAACGCGTCCGGCATAGATGTCCTCGACGATTTGCCGTCCGGCATCGATTTCTTCCGGCTTGCGATCGTTTGGCAACGTCAGCGAAACTCGCACGGTGTCGCCGATCCCTTTGCCGATCAATTGCTCAAACGCGATCCGTGTTTTGATGATGCCTTCGGGTGGCATTCCGGCTTCGGTGACGCCGAGGTGTAGTGGCACGTCGGGTCGTGCGGCGGCAAAGCGTTTGTTGACCTCGATGACCTTTTGCGGGTCGCTGTCTTTTAGTGAAACGACGTAACGTGTGAAGCCGAGCGAATCGACGAAGTCACAGTGCTCGAGTGCACTTTCCAGCATCGGTGTGATCGAATCGCTGGGGTCGTATTGCTCTTTCTTTGCCGGATCAACGCTGCCGCAATTCACTCCAATCCGGATGGCGCAGTCATGCTCCATGGCTTGGTTGATGATAAAGCGAACCTTGTCCTGCCACGGTTTATCACGCTGGTGGTGATAGAGGTGACCGGGGTTGTAGCGAATCTTGTCGACGAAGGGCGCGACGTCTTCTGCCAAGCGGAAATTTTCTTGCAAGTCGACGGCCAAGTTCGCTTTCGTTTGGCGACGGATTTCGCCAAGCGCTTCGGCGTCCTTGGTGCTGTCAACGGCAACCCGGACAACGCCTGCACCGGCTGCACGATAGGCTTCGGCCTGCGCGACGGTTGCGTCGATGTCCTGCGTCTTGGTCGCCGTCATACTTTGGACGGCGATCGGATGAAAATCACCAACTGTGATGTCACCGATTTGAACAGGGCGGGTCGCGTTTCGTTTTATTTCCATGGTCGATTCAATCAGAGTTCTGACAGTTTTCAATTTCATCTGTCGTCTAGCACCCCGGCGGGGTAGCGGCGTGATGCCTTGCCGCTCAATGCCGAGCCGACATTGTAGGTCGTCAGGGCAGGATCGTCACCGCGTCGAAAGCCGTTCGTCGCAAAGTCTTCACGGGTCCTTGTCTTAAATGGATCCTCGGTCCTGCCGTCTCAAACGCGCTGGCGGAGCAGGGTACGGTAGAGCGCTTCATAGCGATCAACCATCCGATCAACCGTTAATTGCTGGCGAACAAAACTGCGGTTCGCTTCGCCCAAACGATTCCTCCGGTCAGCGTCGTCCAGCAATTCGCAAATACGCGTCGTCATCGCGTTACCATCTGCACGCGAAAAGGTCTGCATGAGGCTGCGTTCGGGCGGATGGTCGCCCGCCTGGCCAATCGCCGGAAAAAGCTCCGCAGTACCTTCGATGCGACTGCAAACGACGGCCTTGCCGACAGCCATCGCCTCCAAAACAACGTTGGCCATCCCTTCGTAGTGACTGGGCAGGACCAACAGCTCACTCGCCAACAGATACGGCACGATGTCAGACTGAAACGGCAATCGTCGCACACGACCGCGTCCTTCATGGGAAATCCAATCATCGATTTCGCTTTGCAGCGGTCCCTGGCCGATCAAAACGAGCCGAAGATCAGGATCGTGCGATGCCAACCGCTGCCATTGCTGCTGCAGTAACTCGATTCCTTTTTGGGGATGCATTCGCCCCACAAACAGCAGCACTCGACTGCTGGGCGGAAATCCAAGATCGCCCCAATCGAATGGGGTACATGTCTCGGGGTCGACTAACTCAGTGCCGTTTGGGATGACCGTCAAGCGACTGGGGGCGATCGAAAGCGTTTTGTTTGCAAAGTCTCGAACCGCATCGCTAACGCAGACCACATGGTCGATTCGGCGCAGAGCCTGTGATTCGATAAACGAACGCATCACGCGTTCTTCGGCGACCCGGATTCCGCCAACCACGCAAGGAATGCGGGCAATCCGGCCAGCGTAGGCTCCCAAGCAATTCGCATGAAACAAAAACGTCTGGCAAACATCCGCTTGGCGACTTCGGAGTTGTGCCGCTAGCCAACGTCCGGCGGCAAAGAATCGTCGGGCTGAATCACAGTTTCCAAACAGCACCGGGATCGATTGAGCCTCCAGTCGACTCTTCAAGGCCGCTTGCTGATCTACCGGAGCGGAGCCGATCGACAAGACGCGAGCGTCGTGGCCGCGTTGCTGCAATCCCAGCGCTAATCGAGTGATCGCCTTTTCGGCGCCACCAACGTTCAGCTCTGTGATGACCAAGTCGACTTTCATGCTCCCCCACTACGTATTGAGGCCCAAACAGGTTTTCCCTCAAGCCACACGCGTCCTCCCTGCAACCGCTCTAACCGCGCTCGTCCACGATTGCGTCGGAGTGAATCACGCCCAATGTTTCCTGAGTGAAGGACGCGGATAACCGAAAGTGAATTGCACGTTCTTGCGATCGCAACGAACGCCGCGTTTGCTTTTCCCGTGTCGAAGCTATCTGCGAAACCAATAGAAATTCAATGATCACCCCTCCTTGCCCTACGTCACAACCTGTGATGACAATCGAATCGGTTCACGGTTTGAAGGAAACCGTGTGGGTTGGCCCAACCGCCAATCACGATCACCCCCGAACGGTTGCAGCCGATCACCCAATGCGGTCGCGTGAAACTGCGATCGACAGGCAAGGTTGTCATACGAAGTCGACGTAATCGTTCATCGAATTGTATCGAAAACGTAATATATCGCTCGAATTCTGACCGTCGCCCCAACCGCTAAATTCGTGTAACTCGTGTTTAGCAAACGGCTTCCGTGCGGCGGCCGGCTGATTGGCGTGTGTTTGACGCGGTCGCGATTTTTGCAATGCTTACCCGGTGTGATCGTCCGAAGGAAACGTTGAGGCGAAACGTTTTCCGGCGTTCCCTATCGAAGAGCGATTGTTGATGAGCACCGTTACGCCAAGCGATAAAGATTCCAAACCCGGCGATTCCGATTCTAGCGGCAAGCAATGCGACACCAAGCCGCAGCGTCGCAGACGGTTGGGCGTCCCCCATGCCGCAAAGCTGTACCATAACTTGGTCCCCGCTTACCAAGCATTTTGGCCAGCCGTCGCGGGGCGAAATATCCGCATGGCGATCGGCCGGATGGAGATGGCTGCTGGCGCGAAGGTCCTCGAGGTCGGTGTCGGCACAGGGCTATCTCTGCCCAACTACCCGACGCATATCGACCTGACCGGGATCGATCTTTCCGAATCGATGCTGGCCGAAGCGGAAGCGATGATCGATCGCAATCGCTGGCAGCACGTCGATGTCCAAGCAATGAACGCTGAAAGCTTGGACTTTGAAGACAACCAGTTTGATGTTGTCACGTCGTTTCACACCGTCAGTGTCGTGTCCAACCCGACTCGCATGATGAGTGAGATCGTACGCGTCTGCCGCCCCGGCGGGCAAATCTTGATCATCAACCACTTCCGCAGCGACAACCCGCTGATCGCACGTGTTGTCGACTCCGCCGGCAACGTGACGCGGCGACTGGGTTGGCGTACCGATCTGGAACTGGAAACGATCATGAGCGAACTACCGATTCGCATCGAAGAACGCTACAAACCGAACCCGTTTTCGTTCTTTACGATCATGCGAGCGATCTGCAAACCAAACCAGATCAACTGACCGCGGGCACGGGGCCCGCTTTGCCGAACGATTGTTGGGCGATGCTACTCGTCGCCCTGTTGCTTGTCGACCAAGCGGGCTCGAATGCGATTGCCATGCTCCTGAGGGGCGTCTTCGCGTTTATACATTTCGATCGCTTCGTCGGTATGGCCGAGTTTTTCGTTCAAACGGGCCAGATTGTACCGGGCGGGATCGACCCAAATGGAAAGCTGCTCTTCATCGAGCACCCGATCCGCGATCCAACGCTCAGCGGTCTCCGTTCGGCCGTCGTCGCCTTGCAACAGACTTAGCCAATACGTCGCGGTACGCTTGCCCATACGCATCATCGCCTGGATCTGGGCGATCTGTCGATCGTATTCTTCCGCGTCCACGTTCAAGTCACTTCGTCGAATGCCGTAAGCAGTTTGCAGATCGACGTCGATCCGCAAGTCTTCGATCTCGAATTCGGGAGCACGCTGTTCCAAGTACATCGTGCGTGCGCCTTTGACGTTGGAGTCCTCCTCGTCAGCAAACTGCCCCAACAGGTGCAACCAGCGGCCTTGGGCGAGGCTCTTTGCGCTGTCAAAGTTTGCTTCCAACATTGCCCAGCGGGCGACGAACCAAAAATTAAAGATCGGATCGCGCTGGCCATACTCCATACAAATCGCTTGATAGATCTCCGCCTTCACGGCGACGTCCCACAACTTGGCACTGCTGATGCCAGTGACAGCATCAAAGTCCTCCGCCAATTGGTCTGGATCGACATAGACGTTCATACGCCGCATGCCCGTCAGTCCAGATTGCAACTGTTTCATGCGAGGGCTGACCGCGATTGGCGAAAGATTAAACAGCGCCGCGCACTGCTGGACATCGTTTTTAGAGAGCGGGTACGTGAACTCGTCGAGGCCCGCGATGCTAAGCCGACGCAGTACCAATTCGTCCAAGCGAGCTTGGGAAAGCGTTGCGATCCCCACTTGGCCGGGGCCTGGAACGAAGACACCCAATCGTGGCTCGAAAAGATAAATTTCGTCGCCAACCAGGACACCAACAAAGTAAGGCGTGACCGCTCCGGTTGACGAATCGATGGTGCCGATTACTGCTGCCGGAACGTTCGCTTGCCGGCAAAGCTGTGTAAACACCCCGGCACGTTGCAGTCCGTCGCCGGTACCGCGCATCACTGTCTGGTAATCGGTTTGGCGGTACCCAGGACCACGGAACTCCATCCCGAACGGAAACGTCGGACCAGGAGGTGCACCAATCACCGGCACATCAGGCTCGTAGGCCACGTTTCGAACAGTCCAATCAAACAAACGTGCTGCCGTCTTCAGCTGATCGACCTGTTCTTCGCTCAGTGACTTTGCCAGATCAGCGAACCAATCGCTCAGCAGCAATTCATCCATCTCAGCGGTGTCGACCCAACTGTAGAGCGAATGAAAGAGAAAGCAGTCACGAAGGTGATCCGCATCACCCGGCTGGAACGTGGTGTCGCCAACCAGCTTGTCGAGTTCCTTCGGGGGGAACAGTTCCGAAACTGACTTGAGCAATTTTGGGAGAGACGTTGCCGGTGCGGGCTGATTTTCACTCCACCGATTCAAGTGGTAAGCAACTTGTCGCCTCGCTTTTTTCGGATCCAGTTCGACGAACTGTTTCAGCAGCGCGAAGGTTTCCCCCAAGTGATCCTGTTGCGATCGCGCCTGCTGCTCGGCTTGGCGTTTGACTTGGATCTCACGCACCAATTGTGAATCATCGTTGCAGCCGGTCAGTGTCGCCAAACAGCACACGAACAGGGATGCTGCGGCAGCGACCAGACGCATCGAAGCCTTGGGCATCGATGACGGAGTTATTTTACGAAGTGCCATGAATGGGGCGGAAAGATTGAATCGTTTCGCGGATTGCCAGCAGCCTGTTGACCATCGCACCGAAATCAGCAAGGGGAACCATATTGGCTCCGTCACTGGGGGAGGATTCGGGTTCTGGGTGGGTCTCAAAAAAGACTGCGTCGATACCCACTGCTACGGCAGCCCGGGCCAATGGTTCGACCATTTCTCGGTTTCCGCCGGTGCTTCCCTGGCCTGATCCGGGCCGCTGAACACTGTGGGTGGCGTCGAACACCACCGGCACACCGAACGAACGCATGATCGGCAGCGATTGCATGTCGTTGACGAGACGCCCGTATCCAAAAAATGTCCCCCGTTCGCACAGCAGCACACCGCCACTGCCGGCCCCTTGTGCCTTTTGCACGACGTATCGCATGTCCTCAGGGGCCATGAACTGGCCCTTCTTGATATTAACCGGCTTACCGGTTTCGGCAGCAGCGACGACGAGGTCGGTTTGCCTGGCCAGGAACGCCGGGATCTGCAGCACATCACAAACCTGTGCGACCGCGGCAGCCTGTTCCGGCAGGTGGATATCGGTCGTCGTCGGCAGCCCAAATTCGCGGCCAATTTTTTCCAACATCGCCAAGCCCTCTTCGATCCCAGGCCCTCGGATGGCGGCGGCACTGGTCCGATTGGCTTTGTCAAACGACGCTTTGAAAACAACGTTGACCGAGGGGGAATCATTCAGCGAGGCCAACGTTTCAGCGATTTGCGACGAAATCGTATGATCCTGTAAAACGCACGGCCCAGCGATCAACATCAACGGCTGACCGTCACCGCATTGATAGGAACCGATCGAAACAGGCGTGACGGCTGGGATGCCGACGTTGGCCACTGAATCTGTAGTTGGGGTGTGTTCGCTCATGCGGTGCAGTTTCGGCGAAGACAGCATGCAACGCAATCGGACCAAACAAATCGCCAGGCCGACAAATCGCTTGGCCTGCGTTCACCCAGATCAATGCTCTTTCAAATCTGCGACCGCTTGGCGGGCCCGCTTCAAGAACGCTTGCTTGGGTTCGCCGGTTTCCAAAAAGATCGGCGCCCCAATCGTGATGCAGCTCAGCAGCGGCACGGGCAAGACTTCACCACGCGGCAGAATGCGATTGACGTTGTCGATATAAACGGGAACCAGTTCCAAATCGGGGCGTTTCTTGCCCATGTAGTACAAGCCGCTTTTGAACTGCCCCATCTCTTCGCCAGAACTTCGTCCTCCTTCAGGGAAGACGATCAGCGAATAGAGGTCGCCCATTTCTTCGAGCATCACATCGATCGGGCTACGATGGACCTTAATCTCTTTTCGATCGATCAGTAACGCATTGAAGCTGGCCGCCATGTGCGGCTTGATCCAACCAGAACTCCAATAGTCCTTGGCGGCAACAGGACGTGTGACTGCGCGAATTTCACGCGGCAACGCCGACCACAGCACCACCGCGTCCAAGTGGCTGGTGTGGTTTGCAAAATAGATGCGTTGGCACGTGTCCGGTTGGCAATCTACCCAACGGACCGTGAAGCCGCTGAACAGCTTCGCAAGCAGTACGATTACATGACTCGTCAATGTCATGGGCACAGTCTACTCGCACACGAATTGTGGTGGCAGTGGGGGCAGACCACCAAAAGGCATCCTAAGACGTCGCCTTTCGCTTGACGCCGACGCCCGATGACACACGCCTTGGTTTCCGCGCAACACGGTCATAGCTGGTGGTCATCAAATTCTGATACCCGCTGACCATGGACTGCAGCGACCCGCTATCGAGCACCAACTGGCGGCCTTCAATCCCCATCGCATGCCGCTGTGCCGGATCGAGCAACAGTTTTTCGATCGACGCGGCCATGGCATCAACATCTTCTGACGGGAACAGCCAACCGGTTTGCCCCGGGCGGATCGATTCGCTGACAGATCCAACATCCGTCGCGGCTACTGGGACTTCGCATGCGAGTGCTTCGAGTATCGATACCGGCGAAGCCTCGTTAAGCGAACACAACGTGAAGACATCCAACGCTGCGACCAGATTTGGGGTGTCGTGACGAGTTCCGAGTAAACGAATTCGCTCACGAACGCCAAGCTCGGTCGCCAACGATTCGATCGAATCGCGTTCGGGACCATCACCAACAATCAACCAATGCAAATCTGGGAAATGATGATGAAGCTTTGCAGCCGCTCGGACCAACAGACCGTGATTTTTTTCACTACGCAAAGCGGCAACAATTCCGACAAGCGGCGTATCGGATGCTAAACCGAGTTCGGCCCGAACGTCCAACCTTGCTTGGTGATCCGGTCGAAACCGTTCACAGTCAACTCCGTTTCGAATCACATGAACTTTGTGTTCGGGAAAACGCTCGAACTCATGCAGAAACTTTCCGTGTGAATCTGCGACGGCGATGAACGCGTCGGTGATCGGCGTCAACATCCGATTCAATCTTCCCACGCCATCTGGCCAACCGGTGCTGTGAAGTGCCGAGGCAATGACGGGAACGCCCGCCATAAATGCAGCTAATCGCCCCCAGAACATCTTGTCGCCGGCGCCGACGGTGATGACGACATCCGCGTGTCGCATTCGTTTGGCTAAGCGAAACGCAACCCGTGCATCCCATTTGCCACCGATCAAATTGCTGTAGAGCGGAAACTCTTCTGCGATTTGCTCACCCAGTGGACCGGGGTCTTTCAAACAGATCACCTCCGGGCGGACAACGGCTGGGTCAAACCGCCGAAGCATGTTGACCAACAGCGTCTCCGCACCGCCAACCGGCATGCTGGTGATGACAAACTGACACCGCATTGCACCGCGTTCGCGCCTTGGAGGAGTGGAACGCCAAAGTTGTCGAAATCGCATGGGAACGGACCGGAATGAATGTGAGACAAGCTGATACTAAAGCCTAGCTCACCGAGCCGAGGAGCTTGCCAATTCGGCCGTCATTCCGATTAACTTGTACAGACCCCGCCGAGGGGGCAGTCGGCTTCCAAAGTCACCGGAACTTGACGATCTGAATGCAATGTCGGTTGCCACCTTGAGCGAATCTGGCGGATTGCTACCGAAAAGTGAGGTTTTTGACCGAGTTGGACTTTCCGCAAAATTGACGCTTTTGTTAAAGCCAGCCTGAACCCTCTTCCTCAGCAGGCCTTCAAAATGCGTCGACACCTCAACTCGTCAAAACTTCCCGCCGCCGCGATCACGTGTTCCGCAGCGTTGCTGCTAGTTTGCGGTTGCCGAAACACGACGAACGCTCCGATCGGAACGTTTGGCCAAACGTCGACGCTCGCCCCTGTTCAAGGCGGAGTTCCGCTCTCACCCATCCAGCCGACATCCGGCGTCAGCGCATTTGGTTCCCCAACACGCGTCCCGCCCCCATCAACGGGTTCGTACAACGTCCCCGGCAACTACGGACCATCGACTGGCTACGCCCCTAACAATTCGACCTCGTCGCTGCCTTCCGGTGCGGCGTATGGACAAGCCGCATTGACTCGTGGCGTCACCGACCTGACGACCGCAGGCGGTACGGGTAACTACGACAATTCAATTCGCCAAACTGGCTGGATCTCTGATTCGCCGCTTCCACAACAAGCTCCGTCGAACCCTGCACCTTCGACAACACCGTCCCCCGATTCGATTCGCGCCGGTGGCATGCAAGTGATCGATCTCACCGGTTCGCCTTATCCGCCCGGATACGTCCCGCCACAGCAGCGCCCTGGTTACAACTATGGCGCGAGCTATCCGACATCGCTTCCGCAGCAGCCGCCGTACCCGAACGTTTTCAATCAGCATGACGTCGTCACGCAAGGGTACTCGAATGACTTGTCGGCAAACGCGCCGCTGGGGCAACCGACCAATTCAACGTTCGTTGCAAACACCAACGCCTTTGCCGGCCAAAACGCAATGAACAATTCAGCCCAACGACAAGCCTCGCTCCCGTCAACGGAACCGATCACCGACGACAGCGAATCGAACTTGTCCTGGCGGCGACCAACACCACGTTTCTAAATCTCTCCTGACGAACCGTTTTCACCACGGTTTCGAATCGCCCACCTAAGGCAACAACCGAACGTTGTCGATCCAGATTTTGACGTCGACCGGTGGATCGACCAAACCAAGATCGATAAAGCGGATTTGACTTCGGTTCAGACCGTTTTCTTCCAAGGCATCGAGTTGCTGTTTGTTGATCGTCCAGCGGAAAGGCTGGCCTGGCGACAGATTCTGGACAAACTTCGCTTCGCCAAACTGTCCCGATTGATCGACGATTTTTAAGACAGCGGTGACTTGATCGATTGCAGTATCAGGATCCAACAAGAGGTCCAATTGCAACTCGCTGTATTGTCGCCAGTCGTGAACCAATTCAATCAGCGTGACCGCCGGAAAGTGGCTGCGACGAAAGGTGACTTGGCCACTGTGTTCCCCAGCGGTGACATGCTCTGAACTAAGCACCAGTTCGCAATCACGACGATACCACCGTGACAACTCCGTTTCTGTTTCGAAGGACGCGAGCAGTGGAAACTGATACATGATGGCGAGGTCGTCGGACAGGTCGATCGCGGGGTGCACCCACGCGGCGGCTAAGAGCAAGAGTCCGCCGACGAACGCTGTTTTTGCGGCACCATTGCGTTGCGAGCGTCGAAGTTGAATCCCATGAAAAATCGCCAATGCCGCCGCGACGCCGAGCGAGTTTGCGATCGCATCATGCAACGCCATACTGCGTCCCATCTTCCACTGCGCAAGCTCCATGACGACGCCAAAGCTGCTCAGCGTGATCCAAACGACGGCCGTTCGAAAGATCAACTTGGAACCGTCAGCAGACGGTTGCTGCGCGAGACTAATTCGGCGCTGCCAAAACGTGATCCAAGCGAACGCGAGCGACCCGAACAACGGTGCATGGACCAAATCGCCGAGCGCACTCGCGGTGCGACCATGCAACGGAATGGGCACCAACAACGCCAAGATAACTGCCGCCAAGATGCAAGCGATCCGTTTGACGATCACGGCGTTTGACAGCCCAACTGACGGAGGATCAGTCGTTTCGGTCACTCGTTCGACGCCATCCAACGCATCCACTCCGGTTCATCCTTTAACGGCAATGTCGGTTCGGGGATCACTGCCAAACGCTTGCTCTCCGGCGTTCCGGGTGTTTGCGCGCGAACGGTTAGCAAGCCGTCAACATTTAGTTCGAATGCGATCATCCACGTGCGCCGGACTTGCCCATCAGCTTGGCGACTGACTTCAAATGTGAATCGTCCCAGTGAATGCCACGTCTCGCTATGGACGCCCGAAGATTCGACGACGGATAACGTCATTGACTCGCGTTCTTTTGCGATCGATAGTTTTCGATTGGTTCGCGCAGGCAGCTTTTCGCCGCGTTTAATGATCGGCAGGATTCGCCGTCTGCCATTGTTATCTTCGACCACGATACCGATCGATTGCCCGGCAACGCTCTTTGGCGGCACGAGAACATGAGTGCGTTGTGGCAATTCGGCTTCCAAACAAGCCGCCGCACCTCGCGCAACATCGCTACGGTCGGTCGCTCGAATCGGCAGGTCCTCGGGCAAGCGTTTCAACAATCGTTGACGCAAGGACTCGATTCTCAGTAGCGACCCCAAGGTAACAACGGAACTGATTTTCTTGGGATGTATACCGGTCACTTGGCAAACCTGATGCATGTCTTGCCGAATGCCATGAATCAAGTCCGTACATCGTTCCAGCCATCGTTCTCTGGAAACGGTAATCGAATAGGGTCGTTCGTCAGTTTCGACACTGACGGTGACATCAGGCAAAAGCAACAACGAATTCAACGCGCGTTCACAAGACATTTGCAGACGTGACGCGGTGACAGACTTTTTGCGCGGGTCGAATCCGTGGATCGTACGAAAACCTTCCGATGCGAGTTCCACCAAACGGTGCTGCCAAGTCAGCGTACCGTTGTGCCAGTGTCCAGCCGTTGCCAATTGTCGAAGCTGCGCGCCGTCGCGATCGATCAACGCGACCTCGGTTGCTTGACCGGACAAGCCAATAAACAACAGCGTCTCGCTGCCATTCAAATCGATCGGCATGTCTTCGTCTGACGCGTCAGTGTCTGCAGCCGCCAGCAGGGACTGGACCGCGGCTAAGCTGCGATCGACCAAGCGAACCGATTCAAGACCGGCCAACCGGCAAGCTTGCTTGATACTACGGCGATGGAACTGGTCATAGCTGGCGGGGACGCTGACCGCCGTCAGTTTGGGCCAATTGTCATCGGGATAACTGTTCCCGACGGCACGCCGAACCGACATCGCCATCAGGACCTCCGGGGGACATCGCCGTCCGGCGATTTCGCGTTCCACCAAGTCTTTGCCGATGTAAAGCGGCAAGCAATGCACGACGCGTCGCGGCATCGCCATCCGCATCTGATTCGCATCGACATCGTACAGCACGTCATCGTCGCCGTTGGCGATCGACATTCGCAGCAACGGTTGACCTTCGGCACCGGCAGACAAGTTGTGAATCCCGACGCCAGGGATTGCTTCGGCGGTCGCGATGTAAGTCATCCCCAAGTCGATCCCGAAGATTGGCACATTGCCAAGTGCGGTCGAACTGCCAGACAAGGTCGACGCATCCAGTGAGGATTGCCGCTGAACGAATTCGGAAAGCCATGCCGGGCTGTGTGATTCCTCGGCATAGGCGGCGAGATCTTCGATGACTTCGTCGAGTGAACCATAGCGCTCGCTCAGTTTCTTGGCCATCATCCTGCGAAGGATATTCGCAAACCCAAGATCAACGTCATCACGCAGCTGCATCAAATCCGGAACTTCGCCGTGACGATGCCCATAAACTTGATCGAGGTATTCACCTTGATAGGGCGGCTTGCTGGTCAACAAAAAGAACATCACCGCGCCGAGTGAATAGATATCACTGCGCGGGTCAACTTCGTCGGGCATCTCCAGCTGCTCGGGCGACATGTACGCAAGCGTTCCGACCAGTTTTCCTTTGCGTTTGTGAAAGGAATTCGGATCTTGCACCCGTCCGATTTCGCGGCCATCGTCGGACCACAAAACGTTGCTGATTTGTGCCAGCCCTAGGTCCAACAATTTGATTGTTCCGTCGTTGGCCCGGATCAAGTTGCCGGGTTTGACATCACGGTGAACAATCCCATTGCGGTGTGCGTGCAACAATCCCAAAGCGGCCTGGCGGATCACGGCTGCGGCCATGCCGGGTGTCAGCGGACCATTCTTTGACACGAACCGAGTCAACGTCATGCCTTCGACGTATTCCATCACCAAGAAATGGATGGAATCGTATTCGCCAGCATCAAACGCGGTCACGACATTGGGATGCATCACGCGAGAAGCGGCACGGACCTCATCGTAAAACCGCTCCACCGAAGCTGAATCCCGAATACGATCCCCGCGCAACATCTTGAGCGCGACAAGCCGTTGCATGCGGACATGCTCTGCTAAGTAAACCTGCCCCATCCCACCGGTACCGATCAGCTTCTTGATCCGATAGTCGCCAATCTGTTCGGGCAATTGCAGCGTCGCAACGTTTTTTGCGGCGGGCGGACCGGGTTCGTTTTGCCGAGCCCCTGAATCGACCAGCGACAGAGAGGCCACCGATTCGGCGGCATCGTCAAAGTCACGTGTCGCGCCGTCGGTAATCATCGCCGACATGTCTTGCGAAGACAGCCGCCAAGGCGCAGACGAATCACTCACAGGATTTTCGTCCAGCGATCCGTCGGAAACCGATTTGGAATGTTCAGAAGACACGGTCGTGTTTTTGCCCAATTCGTTTCGACCCCATCGGGGCCGAACCAATACCTTGGGAAGCGGAAAAAGCAGCACGTGTGCGGCTTCTATCCTTGTATGTTATTTCTATTCGGTCCAGTCCGTTTTCGCCCAGTTTATCGTGGCGGCGTTGATTAACGAGGCCAACGGAACACTTGGCGGATGCGGTGTAGCCGATTTCACGGCGGCATCGTCCGCTCACTGCCTGCTGTCGGGAAGCGTGTTTGGGCGGTAAGTTGGATGGCGCTTTTGAACCTACGCCTTGCCTAAGCGATGTGCCGCATCGGACGGTCGGGCCCACACCAAAACTCTCGCCCCCCTGCTGACGTTTTGCCAAACCCGGACCAACCGTCATTATCGTCACCGTCGACTTCCCCCTCGGACGAACGTGTTTTGCGGATCGCGACTCGTGAAAGCCCGCTCGCAATGTGGCAGGCCGAGCATGTCGCTGCGCTGTTGACCGAGTTGACCGTTCCGCCAAACATTGTCCCGATGGTCAGCAGCGGCGATGTCGACATGCGACCGATCGACGGAAAACGCTCCGTCGGTGTGTTCACCAAACGAATTCAACAAGCCTTGCTGGAAAACGAGGGCGACGTCGCGGTCCACTCGATGAAAGACTTGCCGACCGAGCAGCATCCGGATTTGATCATGATCGCCTCGCCCGATCGTGAAAACGTTAAGGACAGCTTGGTTTCGCCGCAATCGCACGATCTCGAATCGCTGCCCAAGGGAGCGAGAGTAGGCACCGGCAGCCGACGCCGCGCGGCGCAGCTATTGCGGGTCCGCCCAGACCTTGATGTCCAGCCGATCCGCGGCAACGTCCAAACACGATTGCAAAAAATGAACGATGGCGAATTCGACGCGATCGTATTGGCATCCGCAGGCATCGAACGACTCGGCATGAGCGACCTGCCTCGCGTCGAGCTTCCTTTAGACGTGATGCTTCCGGCGCCCGGCCAAGGGGCGCTGGCAATCGAGGTTCGGCGCAAGGACTCTTTGGCGATGGAAGTCGTCTCGGGAATTGACCGCCCAATCTCCAACGCCTGCACACTCGCCGAACGCACGCTGCTGTCGGAACTTCATGGCGGCTGCTTGGCACCGATCGCCGCCCTTGGCACGATCGACCAAAATGGAGAACTATCTCTGACTGCTCGTGTACTGTCGCTCGATGGTACCGTGTGCTTGGAAAGCTCAGCCAGTTCGGTGATCCGCTTGAATGACGATTCTTGGCCCGACACGGCCAAAGCACTTGGCAAACAGGTCAGCGAAGTGCTGCTGGAGCAAGGAGCACGTGCCCTGATCGACGCCGGGCGCTAACAGCAACTTTGGCACTGCCATTCGGGTTATGATCATGGGGAACGCCTACCTCGCTTCCCCACGATCCCCAGCCCTGAAGATGACACCTTCACACAACCAGTCTCGCCGCAAATTTTTCACTGCGGCTGGTGCACTCGCCACTGCCACCTGCGCAACCGCAGGCACCAATTTCGCAACCGCCACTGAACCGTTCCCGCGAACCGGTGGACCGCGTTTTCGCATCGGCCTCGCCGCATACTCTTTGCGAAACAGCTTTTCTTTTATGAAGGGCAAGCCGAAGAAGCCGACTGATCCGACCAAGGCGATCGACATGCCAGGCTTCCTCGACTACTGCGTCGAACAGGGCTTCGAGGCGGCCGAGCTGACAAGCTACTTTTTCAAACCGGATGCGGACGACAACTACTTTCTAGATCTAAAGCGGCAAGCGTTTCTAAAAGGCGTCACGATCTCGGGTACTGCAATTGGTAACAACTTTACGCGCGGCGCGGGCGATCGCCTGGATCAAGAGATCGCCGACGCGTTTGCCTGGATTGATCGTGCCGCAATTCTCGGCGCTCCACACATTCGCTTCTTCGCCGGAACGGGCAAAGAACTCGATGAACATCCTGAGCGTTTCGATGATGCCGTGTCAGCGATGAAACGCTGTGCCGACCATGCGGCCAAGCGTGGCATTTTTCTTGGCATTGAAAACCATGGAAACTTGAAAGCAGACCAACTGCTCGGATTGATCGAAGCGGTCGACCACCCTTGGGTCGGGATCAACTTGGACACCGGAAACTTCTTCACCGACGATCCCTATGGCGACTTGGAAAAGTGCGTTCCCTACGCGGTCAACGTTCAGGTAAAAGTCAGCATGCGGCGCCCAGACGGGACGCATTACCCGGCCGATCTGCCGCGCATCGGCAACCTGCTAAAGGATGCCGGATACCAGGGATTCGTGATTCTTGAGTACGAGGACGAATCCCCCTACGAGAACATCCCCGTAGCTGCGCAGCAGTTGCGTGAAGCACTGATGTAGCTGGCGCGATCGGGGCCGAAACGTCACACCGTTTCGTATTCGGAATGTCGGTCAGCGGACATTTTGCTCCCCCGGGGACACCTCAATCGGATCGACCGATACAGCCGGAATGGTTTGATGGGCGGCAAATTGAATTTCGCCGCATTTGATCAAGATGACGCGACGTCCGAGGCGGAATCGGACTAGTTTCTTGGTGTGCGAGGGACGCAAAGCAACGCGATCGTCACAACCAGATATTAAGCGTCCCCCCGTGCGAGGCGTGGTCGGTTCTTCGGAGCTGGCCTCGCCTTTTTTTATGCGCCGACGGGACGGCATTTCGGCGATGACCGAATGTGTCCGCCGAATTCTGATACTTCTTCTGCAAGCGACAACAAGAGCTTTCTCAAAGCCACCGCGTTCTCAAAACGCCTTTGTCGCGGAACTCAATTCAGGTTTCGAAGGAGAAGAACGATGAAGAATATTTTGCGTCGAGCGATGATCGATTCAGAGACGTTTGTCGTGGAACTGGAATATGCCGATGCCAAAGGCAACTTGACCCGACGGATCGTCAGTCCGATTCGCTTTGTCGGAAACGACCGCGTCCTAGCACTTTGCCTGTGCCGCGAAGAACCGCGACAGTTTTATCTATCACGCTGTTCCAACGTCCGCTTGCTGCCTGCGGTCGAAGTGATCATGCCAGTGCCCATGCAGCCGGTCGCCACATCAGCGGCCTTGGCGGGCGCAAACGCGGCCGGGGGAACAGCCGGGTTGGAAGTCTGCTTGGCCTAGTCAGCCAGTGCGCCCGTCTCAATCGCGAAGCTTTCAAAACGCACGACCGATTTTAAGCCGACTGGGCTCTCTCCGAGACCGCGTCTTCTTTTTCCCAGCGATGTCGTCCGGTAATCAGACGGGCAGACCGATCGCGTGTGAAGAACGCCCACCCCCATTGCACCAACACAAGGACTCGGTTGCGAAAACGGGTGATGTACATCAAGTGAATCAATAGCCAAATTGCCCAAGCGACGAAGCCGTGAAACTTGAACCGCCCGATAGTGCCGATCGCTTGCAACCGACCAAAACAACCAAACA
>NZ_NPDI01000040.1:0-126549 GCF_002251265.1 Rhodopirellula sp. MGV
CATTCACGCTGCGCTAATGGCAACGGTCTCCGCGAACAATTGAAAACAGAGTGTTCGAATTGCGAGGCGACCAGAGCAGCTCGGGCCGATCAATCGCGAACCACAACTTCCGTGCCGAACAGTATTGTACCTGACACCTTTTTGTCGAGGTGGGGGGTGAGTTTGGTGGCGGTCCAGTTTTCGATGCGGGTTCGGCAGGTGGCGGATTGGGTGTTGCGAACTGCCGGGTCTTGAAGTGATTGGATCAGCTGGGCGGCTTCGCTTAAAGTCTCGTAGCGAAGCTGGTCGGGTACATATTCGGGATAACTCAAGCCGTCAGGCACGACGGGAACCGCTCCCGCCCAGATCGCTTCACACATCGCGATTCCAAAGAATTCGTGGTCAGCCGTCGAGACCACGACGTCAATCATTGACAAGCGGTTGTGATACTCCGCGACACTGCCAGCGTATTCGTCGACAAACACCCGGTGACTGAATACTTCGATCAACCGAGCGTGTTCTTGGTCCCGACGCCCACGTTCACCAAGCAACACCAATTGAAAGTCCACTCCATCGGATTCCAATTGTTGCAACAGTTCGACGAATCGATCAGGCCGCTTGTCAGATTCGAATCTCCCAACCCATCCGATTCGTAAAGGATCGCCAGGCAAGCTTTCTTGGCGGTCAACCTCAAAGGCTTCAAAACCAGGCACGACGACGCAGCTACGCTTGTCGATCGCATCCAAATCGAAAGCGGCGCGACTATCTGGCATCCGCTTCAAGAAGTCTCGCGCATGTGACAAGAAAGTTTCACGATTGTGATTTGAATTGAACCAACATTCGTCACTTAATGACGCAGTCAACAGGTTCGTGAATGCGTAGTGATAATCGGCCTGCGATTTTGCGGCGACCGGATAGGCCCATTGGTTTTCGTGAAAGTAAGTAATGATTGGGACCTGACCGATCCACGATTTCAGTCTGCTATCGCGACTGGCAAAGCCAAGCCAAGTCGGTAGGTCCAGCATGTCACTGCAAAACACCACATCAGGCGAGACGGTTTCTTGCCGCCCATCCTCCCGCTGACCTTCAAGAGAAAGCGTTGCGGCAATCACATCACAAAGAGCCACCGGTGCCGAACGCATCCGCCATTTCCAATGTCTAGCGGGCAGTATCGCCAAATGCCAATGGTGTTTCGAATGGCGAACAACGCTTTCCAGAAAGGCACGGTGGCTGCCACCAAAGTACGGTTCGATCGCCAAGATATTCATCACACCGCCCAAGAACGCTCAGTTCGGATTGACTGTCCATTCAGGGTGCGCGCGACGCAAGCGTGCGATCTGCTGCGCCGTGACCGCGGTACCACGAAGGTCCAGCAATCTCAGATTAGGCAAACCGGAAAACGCATCGACGGCAGCATCGGTGATTTTGGTATTCGTCAACCACAGCGTTTTCAACTTTTGCAATTCACCGATCGCCGAAACGGTTTCGTCACCACAAACGGTACTTGATAGATCCAATTCCTCGAGTTCAGACTTCACAGCGATCCAAGCTGCAATCGAATCATCAACCGGACAGGCTTCAAGCGATAGTTGCCGCAATTGATCTGCCTTCGGAACAACCTGAAGAATCGTCGTCGTATCGATCGGCAAACCGGTCAAATCAAGCCAGCGCAGCTGATCAGTCTTCTCAATCGTCGCCAAACCCGTCTTATCCACCAAACAACCGCGCAGACACAGTTCCTCGATCGACCGGTCGTTCGGATTTGATCGGATCACTTCATTGTCGATCCGCAGCAGTGCGACCATTCCGCGTTCCGGTTCGTTCGGTTCATCGGTCGCAACAAGCCCATCAGGCAATTCGAGTGGGATGCGGTACAGGGCCGCAAGATTTGCATACAGCCAACGCCGCGCCATCACGTCATCGCTATCCATCAACCAATGCGTGTATCCGATCGCAAAGGCATAGAACTGGGCCAAGTCACCACGCTGTTGTGCGGCATCGCGTCCGTCGGGACGCAGCGCAGCCAGTGGCACGACTTCTTGGCGTGCGAACACACGATGGCGGATGAACTGCAACCGGGGACTATCCCATCCGCCAACGGTTGCAACACGATCACCGTAGGTCAACGATTCAAAATACCCCGCGATGCCTTCGACCATCCAAAAATCAGATTGCTCACCCGCGACGTCACCGCTCAATCCGTTGCGAGTCGCTTCACGAAACAATTGATGCACCAACTCGTGGCGTCGCGATGCGGTCCCGTCGCTGGATTCGGTCGGATAAAAAAACGAAGTGCGGCGTTCGGCACTGTAGAAGCCCGTCGATTGCGAGAGTGCTTGAAGTGATCCGCCAGTCAAGCGGGCAAGTGTGCGACCATAATCTTCTCTGTCGCGGAACAACACGACCCGCATCTTTTTGCGAGACGAAAGCCGAAGTCGCAAACCGTCGAGCAACTCATCGGTCGAAACCGCGTCTGTCTGCCCCAAGTACCGTGCGACTTGCAAACGTCCTTCCCAAAGCGGAAAGAACGCTTGCGTCCAAACCCAATAGCAGCGTTCGAGGTCTTCGGCGACGTCAGTGGTTTGCTCGCGATCGGCACGCGAAAAAATCTGGAAGTGTGGTGTATCAACTTGCGCGTAGCTGCCAGGTTTCCAACCGATCCAATCAGGTGCGCTGCGTCCGCGTGCGGCACGGATGGCGGCCAACGATTGACCGTCGCCTCCGAGTGGCAAACCGAAGCACTGCCGAATCGCTTTGTTGCCGGGGTCGCTTGCCAGGGCCGACCAAAGTTTCAAGTAGTTCGCCCAACCGGGAACGTCCCACTCCGCGATTCCTTTCGCCGCGTCACCGACGCAAACGCGCGAGCAAGGGTCGTTGGAAAGCGGCGTCACATCTGTGGATGGCGAAGTCGAGGTCTCGCCGATTGTGATCGCAGGGACGACCATTCGATCCCCAGCTGACACGACGTCAGCGCCGAAGTCAGCGTTGATTAATCCGCTGCCACAGAAAACAGCCAGAAACGCTGGAGCGAGAACTCGCAGAGCACACGAAGATTTGAAGAATGCGTTGGTCATCAAACCAGTCTAGCTGACGCTTCGAACGACACAAAACTGGTTCGCCCAAATGCGTCCGGAATCGTTTCGAGCACTCGTCCCGGCTGGGTCAGCAAACTCCATCGGTGTTGCGGGACCAATGGAGCTTGCTCCGGGACGAGTACTCGAACGAATCGGGGGGATGTCGAGGCGTGGCGATTGTGGCAACACGATGGTTACCGCACCGGAAAGCCCCGACGGGTGCGATTGGATGTGGGCGTTGTATTGGCTCACGTCCATTGGATGACCGCTAGTGGATCTGGTTTTGATCTCGAGCGGCGAGTTGGAAATGACCGTACAAGGTTTTGTACAACGCTTGTTCGCGGCGAATGATATAGAACTTCGCGCGTGGCCCTTTCTTGATATCCGGGTGATCCAGGATACCGGCCAAGTCAGCCATGCTTGCCGTTTGCCAGTTGTGGATCCCCAGCAGAACGTCGCCGACATGGATGCCTTGTTCTTCGGCTTCGGATCCGTTGCGAACTGCGGTGATCATCAGACCGCCTCGGTAGGGAGTCTGCATCCGAGCATTCAGCCGAGTCATCGCCGATTGGCTGATCGGTTTCGCTTGGATTCCGATAACAGACCAAGCGGTATCGCTGGTTCCTCGGGATGATTGCGAAGCCGAGTTGGTTGCGAGTGCCAACTGGAGTGGACTGCCGTCGCGTTCGACCTCGATGGACAGATCTTGCCCGGGGCGAGCGTGCAGCATCGCAAGTGAATAGTCGAGATGGTCATCGACCGGTCGAGCCCCAACGCGGACCACGCGGTCACCCGGCTTCAATCCGTCCCGTGCGGCAGAACTGCTAGCGGAGACATGGGTAATGGTCACTCCATCGCCATCGCGAGGGCCACCCTGGGTGCTCAATCCGGTATCGAGTCGATTCGCATTGTGCTCATCGATCATCGCTGTAACGATTTCTACAACTTGATCGATGGGGATTGCAAAGGCAATTTGTTGTGCACCGACACGAACCGCGACATTAACGCCGATAATATCGCCGTCGATGTTCAGCAACGGGCCACCGGAGTTGCCCGGATTGATTCCCGCACTGATCTGGATCAGGTCTTGGTAATCTTGCGTGTCGTTGACTGGAACGTCACGGTGCAGAGCACTGATGATGCCTGCCGTGCAAGTGTGAACGTAACCATAGGCGTTGCCGATGGCGATCACGGTTTCGCCCACCATCAGATCGCTACTCGTGCCACGCGGGACCGTGGGCAGTTGATAGTCGCTATCGATTTTGACGAGCGCGAGATCGTTTCGTGGCCGAGCGGCAATCAATTGTGCCGATGTTACCGAGCCGTCTTGCAGCGTCACGCGGATGTTATCGACGTCCTCGACGACGTGATAATTCGTAATCACGTAGCCTGCTGGGTCGATGATGACACCGGTTCCCATTCCGTTGACGTGCTTGAATCCGCCATCGCCGGTCGCTCCCGCCATTCCGGCAGCAGTCGAGCGGACGGTCTTTTGACCATGAAGGTTGACGACGGACGGGCTAGCACGGCGTATCGCCAAGACGATCGGATTCTCTCGCTTGGAATCGGTGACTCGTCCCACGGCGGCTGAGGACTCGAACGAAGTCAGCGCTGATTGTTGTGCCGAAGCATCGGCGACAAAAAAGGCTGAGGCGATCGAAAACGTCAATCCGTACTTGGTGAGTCGCTCGAACCATCGCTGGGTCTTCCGTCGACGACGGCCGATGGCCGGGGTGATTTGGATCGGTCGCATTGGTCCCCGTACCCGGTGGAGCAAAACTGGATGCATCCGTCACCGGTCGAACACTGCGGGATGTTCGCGATGACGGCAAAGCCGGAGTGCCCGGCACGAGAGTGTGAATCGGAACAACCGCTACGATCCCTTGACGGCTGTAGATCAATGCCGCAAGGTTTACCAGTCTTAACAATCGGCCCTACCCAAGAAGCCATTCTTCCGTGAATTCTCGGGGGATCAGCAACAACGTCGACTCGCCAAATGAGCGTTCCGACGACGCTGAATGCCTGCCCACGCAAAAATTTTCCTAAAATCACCCAGCCGCTGCCAAGTTGAGCGCCCACTCCGCGAAACTGTAAGAAGCTAGCAACTTCGCCCCGGGAAACTGAAAACTTCATCAGTGCCAACAAGGCGGTCGCAGCAGAACCCAGTCCGCAGCTGAATCCGGTCCTCTGAACGCTTCTTTTGCTCGTGAGTGATGGTCGTGAACGAATCCTCCATCGGAATGACAGCGACAATGGACTGTCAAACGCGTGAAACTGACTTGCCAAGCACCTGCTTGCCAGCCACTACGTCGCCCCCTGCGATAGAAGCGGTCGATTTCAGTGCCAAGCCGCCGCCCGGAGTGATCCGCCGATTCGCCGGATGGATTTCCTGGGGGATATCCGGCACGTTTGCGATCCTCTCGATGATCGTCTGCTTGGCATTCGTCGCTGCGATCCCAATCGTGCAGTTGATCACGTTCGGTTATTTGCTTGAGGTCGCAGGCGGTCTAGCCCGTGGAAACAAACTGCGCGACAGTCTGCCACATCTGGAAGCCTTTCGAAAAATTGGGCTGATTGTGGGAGCGGTCGTGATCGGTGCGATTCCCGTACAAGTGCTGGTGCACCTCGAAAGCGTGGCCGCGTTGATTGATCCTGGTTCGAATCAGGCGGGACGCATGCGTGTGTTCGCGTTTATCGCGGCCGGCCTCGCGATGTTCTATTTACTCTGGGCGTTGGCACGTGGTGGGCGTCTGATCGACTTTGTTTGGCCCCAACCGCTTGGCATGCTGCGTCGCGCGTGGCGGCCGAGCACCTACAGCAAACTGCCGGATCGATTGTGGAGTTTCACGCGTTCGTTGCAGTTGCCAAAGTATTTTTACCTGGGACTGCGTGGGGCAATCGGCACGCTACTTTGGTTGATTCCGGCGATGATCATCATTGCCGCCAACCGTAACGGAAAAACTGGCTTGGCTGGTCTCGTCGGTTTCGTCGCGGCGTTTGCACTGGGCGTCGTGCTGATGTATCTGCCGATGCTGCAAGCGCATTTCGCGAGCGAAAATCGAATTCGAGCCCTTTTCCAAGTGAAAAGAATTCGGCGGCTGTTTTGCTACGCGCCTTGGGCTTGGTTTGGCGCGATGGTGCTCAGCCTCGTACTGTTTCCGATTCCACTGTACCTCTTGAAAATCGAAGCCTTGCCACGCGAAGTCGCTTGGTTGCCGACGCTGGTGTTCGTCGCGTTTATTCTGCCCGCACGACTTTCTGCAGGGTTAGCCCTACGTCGTGCGAAACGTATCGCGGGACAGTATGACGACGGCGCAATCAAGCCTGACACCTGGACGAATTTCCTGTCGCGATGGCTGGTACGACTGATGATGCCGCTGGTGGTCGGGATCTACTTGGCATTCGTCACGCTTAGCCAATACACCAGTTGGGACGGGCTGCAAACCTGGGTGCAGCAACATGCGATCTTGGTCCCAATCCCGTTTATCAACGGGGTCTGATCGTCGTCCGCTAACGTCTTAGGCCGCGATATTGGGGCGTTCGTCTTCGGAACGGATAACAGTCAGCGATCGACGCCGTGGCTCGGATTCGGGCTGCATCTTGTCAAAAAGATTGCCCAGCAGTTTGGGGTGATAACAAATAAACGCCCAGAACACACCGAATGCGGCACCGCCAAAAATGTCGCTGGGGAAGTGCGCACTGCACGCAAGACGCTGTACCACGGTGCCCAGACAGATCAGCCCGAACAACAATCTGCCGCTTGGCAACACCATCCACAAACCGATGGTCAGCGCTGTCGCGGTTGCCATATTTCCGCTGGGAAAGGCTCGCGTGCTTGCGTCAAACGTGGCGACCTGAGACAGAGTCCAATCGAAAGCCCAGAGCCAAGCCGAATCGATCGAAGCGACGTCCAGGTTTAAGCCGGTCGGCCGCGGCCGCAGGACAAAAATTCTGCCGACGGTGGCAAAGGCTCCCGCCCCAACCGCCAAGGTCACGAGCCGCGGCAATTGCCAGCGACAATGAGGCGCCATCAGGAAGATCCCAAAGAGAACCAAAAAGACGCCGCTACCGTGTGAGAACACACGCATCAATTCGACCGCGTTGTAAACCTCGCGTGGCAGAGGGTCACCGGCAAACCACCGCGCCACTGGAACGTCAATCAGCGTGACGATCGGGACGCACAGCAACAACATGATTCCCATCCCGAACAAAGTCGACAATCGGAATCGGTAATTGAGTAATGAAGGTTTGCAGGCCGAATGGTAAGCCGCCATTGTGGCGTCGCAGGTCTTTTCAGCGTCTGCGGCGCCATCCTCGTAAGGTTGGTTCATCGGAATCGTTGCTCTCATTGCATCCATGCATCGAATAGCAGGCCAGTCGCTCGAAGGCGATCATCTCATTCCACCAGTGCGGAAGCGTATCGAATCGGACAGCCCCGGCGAAAGCGCAGTTCACTTGAGAAAACCTTCCCAAGTCCGTTTGCCCAGAATTAGTCAACTTTGACGATTAGGTTGACGATGACTGCTTCCGGTGAGGTTTCTGACATCACAATGGATCGCCCCTGTTTGTTGGGGGGCACGACGAGTTTCACGGAAGCGAACGATATGTCACGCGCACTTGGACTGTTGATGATCGGATGCATGGCATTCGGACTTAGTGGATGTGTAGGTCCGATGGGCATGCACTGCAAAATGCAAGGCTGCGGCAGCACCTGTGACTCGTGCACCGGTTGCGGCGAACTGTATGTTGATCCTTGGGTCAATCACCCGCCCGATTGCAAAGATCCGTGCGATTCTTGCGGCAACTTTAACGGACAATCGTGTGGCAAGTGCCGTGCGAGCTTCTCCGGCGTGCGCAGCCTGTGGGGTTACTACTGCGGATGTAACCCCGGTCCCGGCGGAACAACCAACCGCGGATTTGCACCGCGTTGCACCGGTTGTGATTCGGGGTGCGACGAATGCATCGCCGAGCCAGCGTGCGGATGCGAAGGTGCATGCGACTGCGACTCGTTCGTCGAACCGGGCTGCGGATTTGAGCCCGCGTGTGGATTCGAACCGGCGTGTGGCTGCGAAGGGCCGTGCAGTTGTGAACCAGCCTGTGGTTGTGAAGGCGGGTGCAGCTGCGGTGCATCAAGCAGCTACGGTCCAGTGATGGACGGAACGATCATCGAGTCTGGCGAAACCTTGTTGCCACCGGTCATTCACGATGACATCACCCCTGACCAAGCCTACCATCCGCACCGAGAGCGAAAGATTTTTAGTCCTCGGTCGGCATCCAATCGCGGTTTTCTGAACGAATACAACCGCTAGTTGATGACGGTCAGTGAATCCCGGGCTCCTGTCCGGGTGAGCGACCGGCAAGAAAATCAAAGTCACAGCCCAAGTCTGCTTGGGTGACATGCTTTGCGTAAAGTTGCCCATAGCCGCGTTCCGGCACCACATTGGGCAATGGGGTTGCCGCGGCACGTCGGGCGAGTTCTTCGTCTTCGATATGCCAGTGGATTTTGCGATTGGGTACGTCGATCTCGACCACGTCGCCCGTTTGCACCCAAGCAAGCGGCCCGCCGGCAGCGCTTTCTGGCGCGATGTGCAGAACGCAAGTCCCATAGCTGGTGCCGCTCATCCGCGCATCGCTGATTCGCACCATATCACGGATGCCTTCTTGTAACAGCTTCTTGGGAATCGGCAACATGCCCCATTCCGGAAATCCCGGAGCTCCCAAGGGGCCCGCACTCCGCAAGATGATGACACTGTCGGCGCTCACATCAAGCTCGGGATCGTGTATGCGAGCTTTCATGTCCGGATAGTTTTCAAAGACGACTGCCGGTCCTCGGTGGGAAAGCAGATTCGGATCGGCAGCCAATGATTTGATCACGCAGCCAGACGGGGCGAGGTTGCCGCGCAACACGCAGGTCCCACCAGCGGCCGCGACCGGTTTCTCCCGCGTGCGAATGACTTCGTCACCGATCACTTCGCAGCCAGAGATCTGTTCGCCCAAGGTGCCACCGAGAACCGTTTTGCAATCGACGTTCAAAAGATCTCGCATGCGTTCGAGCAGTGCTGGCAATCCACCGGCATCAAAGAAGTCCTCCATCAAATACTTTCCGCCGGGACGAATATCGGCAAGCACGGGTGTCGCTTGCGAAAGTTCATCAAACCGTTCCAGCGTTAGTGTCTGATCTAAACGTCCGGCGATGGCGATCAGATGGACAATCGCGTTGGTGCTGCCACCGATTGCCAGCGAGGTCATCACGCCGTTGTCGATCGATTCGGCAGTCAAAACGTCCGAGGGCTTCCAATTTGCCCAAGCCATTTCGACAGCGTGGCGTCCGGTTTGAGTCGCCAACCGACTGTGGTCAGCAACAACCGATGGGATACATGCCGCACCAGGCAAAGACATGCCCATCGCCTCGGTCACACAGGCCATCGTGCTGGCCGTTCCCATCGTCATGCACGTTCCGGCCGAACGTCCGATGCAATTTTCGATGCCTTTCCAATCTTTGTCGCAAAGGTTTCCTGCCAGTCGTTCATCCCAGTACTTCCAAGCATCACTGCCACTGCCAAGTGTGACGTCTTTCCAGCGTGCTTTCAGCATCGGCCCCGCCGGAAAAAAGATCGATGGGATGTCTGCGCTGATCGCTCCCATCAACATCGCGGGAACCGTTTTGTCGCAACCGCCCATCAGCACTGCTGCGTCGATTGGATGGCAGCGCAAGACTTCTTCAACCTCCATCGCCAGCAAGTTGCGATACAGCATTGTCGTTGGCTTCATCAACATCTCGCCAAGCGACATTACCGGAACTTCGACGGGGAAACCTCCTGCTTGCAAGATCCCACGTCGAACTTCATCCGCGCGATTTCGAAAGTGTGAGTGGCAAGTGTTTAGCTCACTCCACGTGTTCAGAATCGCGACAACAGGACGATTTTGAAAATCAACATCGTCAAAGCCCATCCCTTTCAGCCGAGAACGATGACCGAACGAACGCATGTCATCGGGACCAAACCAACGGTGTGAACGCAATTTGCTGGGGTCGCGTTCTTGTTTTGAAAGGTGTGAGACGAACTCGAGATTCATGACACGATCTGGGGAAGGGGAATCGGCGGGGCGGTGTCGCCCCGTAGTTTAGCCTTTCCCGATCGGGCGTGGTATGTCGTGAACGATGTCGTCATGGTCAAACACTCGTCGCGATCATGGCACTTTTTCTGCGGACTTAAAATCAAATTCAAATCCGATCACGTCGACGCGTTGTATTACGCCAAAGCAAAGAGTCGATCGAAGATCTCTCGTGTCGACGATTTCGCCTCGGACAACGTCATTTGAATCTCGCGCGGGTCGTGTTGATGCATCAGGTAAGCGAGATCTCGCAGACGCGACTCTGCCTCGGGCAATTCGTGTCGCGCTTCATTCTTCATCAAGCACAGGTTTGCCTCGATGCCACGCAGCGTTCGATAATTTTTCGAAAGGACCTCGCAGTCCTCACCCGACAACAGTCCTGCGCCAGCCAGTTTCTGCAGCGAATCAAGAATGCCGATACCGATCAAGTCACGACCGTGTTCGCGGATGTTTGCCAACGTCAACATCTGAGTGATGAATTCGATGTCGATGGTCCCGCCAACACCGCTTTTGGTGTTCTCGTCGCTGGCGGTCTCCTGCATTCGCATTCGCAGCTCCTTCAGCTCCGAAAGCATTGATGGACGCCAAGTCACGGATTCCAAAATCGACATCAACAGTTCGTTCGCCATTGCACGTTGACGACGACCGCCCGAGATTGCGCGAGCTTTGCTAAGCGCGATCTGTTGCCAAAGCGGTGCAATCCCCCGGCGAAACCTTGTTGCGAATTGTTCCAACGTTACCGCCAACACGCCTTCTTCACCGGCGGGACGCAATCGTCGATCAAGCTCGTACAGTTGGCCAAAGTCACTGGGATCATTGACCCGACGAATCACCGCCTTGGTCAACATGTTGAAGAACTGCGCGTTGCTGACCGTTTTTCGCGGCCCACCGACACGACGCCGCGTTTCGCCTTCATCGGTGTAAAGAAACACGATGTCCAGGTCGCTGCGATAGTTCGGTTCACGCCCGCCGAATTTCCCGATCGCGACCGCAATCAGATCCGCCGGTTCTCCCTCGGCATCGACTGGGTCACCAAAACGTGCGGCCAACTGCTCTTGTTCGTGTTCGATCGCTCGCCGCAAACAGGCTTCGGCGGTATCACTCAGCGCACCGTGTAGCGACTCCAATGATTCTTTGCCAAGGATGTCGTGGACACCGATCATCAGATGCGCGCTGCTTTTGAATCCGTGAAGCACCACATCGATGTCGATCGCACGACGGCAGAGATCAATTGACTTGGTATCCAATCGTTCGGCTGACGGCAATCGATTCATCAGTAGTGAGTCGATCAGTTCGTCCAACATGCCCGGCATTTCGACCAGCAAATCGCTCAAGTATGGCGTCGCCGCGCAGAGCCGCACCATCAATTCCAAGGTTGCCCGGTTGGTGTTGAGCAATTCCCACAAGCTCGACTTGCCGCCCAATGAATCGGCGACTTCGGCAAGGGTCTGCAGCGTCCGATCGGGATCCGGCGTCTTGGCGATTTCGGAGAGTAACTTCGGTGCCAGAGACGCAAAGAAGTGGTGGCACCGCCGCCGGGACAAAAATCGCACCGACTCGGTCGACAACGCACGAATGTTAACCATCGCACGTTCGATGTCAGTCAACGAATGGCGGATCAATGTTTGTCGGACCAGTTCTTCATCGGGTGAAGGGTCCAGCACCAACTCCGTTTCGGCCGCGAAGTCCTTCAGGTCATCGACGTCGTCCCCCTTGGGTGCGTCGACCATCAAGTGGTTCAGGACTTTGCGATTGAGCTCGAATGTTTCTTGAAGCTGCGACTGAAAACGCGAAAGGTCACCGACAGTCCCGTCTTCCGCACGCACCCCGAGGTGCCATGCCAGACGTCGCCGCATTGATTCGTCATGCGGCAAACAACTGGTGTGTCTTCCGCTCATCACAGACAGCAGGTGCTGCAATCGGCACAACCGCGCATAGCCTCGCGAAAGCAAGCTTGACTCTTGGTGCGTCAAACAGCCGTCGCGTTCCAGATTGGCGATCGCTTCATAAGTGTTACCGGCGCGGACCGTTTGGATTTCGCCGCCATGCAGCAGTTGCAAAAACCGCATCATCAACTCGACATCGCGGCGTCCGCCTGGCGCCAAATAGACGTCTTCGCCTTCACTGCTTTCCGATTCGAACCGACGTTGCAATTTGCGGCGCAGCGATCGAATATCGGCGAAATCGCGGCGACTCATAAACCGACGATAGATCCACGGTTGAAGTCGCTGGATCAGTTCATTGCCCACATCGATGTCGCCAGCGACCACTCGCGATTTGATCATCTCGATGCGTTGCCAAGTCCGCCCGTCAGATTCCAATCGCTTGGCGATCAAATCACCGCTACCGATCACGGTGTCTTCGCCGAGCGGCCGGAATGATGTATCGACGTTGATACTCAGCGCCGCAGAATCTTCGGAATCCGTCAGCGATACGATGTCGGAAACGACTTGATTGACAAACTCGCGATGCGAATCGCTTTTCTCTTCGATCGCGTCGTAGAGAAACATGATCTCGAGCGGACTGCCGTAGCCCATCTCGGCACCACCGAGTTGCCCAAGTCCGACGATTGAGATTTTGATCGGGCTTCCGTCACTGCGGATCGGGGTGCGGCCCTGGGATTCGAACCGTCGAAGGGTGAATGCCAAGGCGGCTTCTAAGATCGCGTCGGCGACAAAGGCAAGTTGTCGTCCGACATGTTCCGGGCTCATATCGCTGACAAATTCGCCGTATGCGATGCGAGCGGTCTCGCGGCTGGAGAACTTCCGAATCGCCAGGGCGGCTCGACTCCGGCTGTCGATCGTGGCCAGCTCGGCCACCAATTCGTCCACCAAGTACTCGCGTTCGGCGGGTTGTCCATCGCTGGCACGCAGCAAATCAAAGCTTTCAGGGTCCGCGATCAACCGATTCGCAAGCGTTTGGCTCGTCGAGAAAACCTGCAGCAACGTCGAAAGTGCTTTTTCGTCACGCTCAAAAAGCGACAGCAACGATGTAGGTGACCGACTGGCCGCAATAAACCGGTCGAGATTCGAAACCGTCGCATCGAAATCGACGAGGTCAGGCAGCTGCTGCAACAAACGTTCGCGCAGCATTGCCAACAGATCACCTGGCGCGCCACATCGCCAAATCGATTCCAGGTGGTGTCGGGCGGTGGACCAATTCGAAAAACGCGCCGGATTGATCCAGCCAAATTCGTCTTCCGAAGAGTGGTCAAGTGAGTCGGCGGTTGAACGGGGGGGCGACTGCACGGACGCCTCTGCGTTACGAGTGAAGTGGACGGTAAAGGACAATTTTTCAGTTTAGCTACCTCGGTCAACACCAATAGATGACCGAATACGATCGCTCGTACTTCAAGGTGGCACAACTGTTCCGATGACGGGCCAAAACCTACCGCCCAACCCGCTGAGCATTCTTCTCGAGATCCATTCGGGAACTGGGTCGAGAAGAGGGGAACTCAAATCCGGACTTCTAGTCTAAATCGTAGAGGGTTTTCCGTTAAGTCCGTGTCCGATGACCTACGTTTGACTGCCACCAACTTGACCGGGGCAGGAGAGGCCCCCGGGGTTCTCGCCAATTCGATCGACCGTCGCCTGTTCCCCACAACGACGACTTGTCGCCTCCCTGGTTGAGAATATGCAACACCGGAACGTGGGCTTTTCGAAACATCCCCGCGACCGGCCCGTGGCAATTCGCTCGCCTAAACTCTTTCCCCACAACAGGTTGCAATGATTATTGCCAGCCCACGCGGTCGTCTCGGCATCACAGATGCTGAAACCCTCCCGGACCAAATCGAGTGTTCACGTCCGGCATCAGAGGAAACGTTCATGGGTAACAGGATCAGCGGCCGCAGCTTGCAAGATGACGCCTTCGCAGCAGAAGAATCGGTCGATCGCCGATCTCGCGTCATGGGAGAAGAATTCGCGGATCAGCACATGGAAGATACCCCGGTCGACACCCGCGGCATGGGCGACGAGCTGGACATGGACGCCGACCCCACCGAAGACCCGGTTCGCATGTACCTCATGCAGATGGGCCAAATTCCGTTGCTGACCCGCGACCAAGAAGTTTCAGCCGCAAAACAAATCGAACACACTCGCGAAAAGTACCGCCACTGCATGCTGGCGACTGACTTCATGTTGCAAGGTGCACTGAAGTTGCTGCAACAAGTTCGCGACAAACAACTTCGCTTGGACCGCACCATCGAAGTCAGCGTCACCAACGCGTCTGAAAAGAAAGCGATCATGCAACGGATCGTTCCAAACGTACGCACCCTTGAATTCCTGCTGAAACAAAACAAAGCCGACTACTTCACCGCGATCAACAAGCGTTTGCCACTGCGTCAACGACGTGCCGCATGGAAGAACCTCGTCGTCCGCCGCAATAAAGCGGTCCGCTTGGTCGAAGAAATGAACCTGCGAACCGGAAAACTTCAGCCGATGTTCGACAAGCTGACCAAGACGTCGCGCCGCATGGTCGAAATCCACAAGCAACTTGTCAGCGGTCAAGCTTCGGACATGCCCGGTATGCCGAGTCAAACCGAGCTGAAAAGCGAACTGCATTACCTGATGCGAATGACCTACGAGTCGCCACAAACGCTGAACCGTCGCGTCAATCGCTGCATCGCCCTCCGCGATGACTACGAAGCCGCGAAACGAGTCCTGTCGGCTGGCAACCTGCGTTTGGTCGTCTCGATCGCCAAGAAATATCGCAATCGTGGCCTGTCATTCCTGGACTTGATCCAAGAGGGCAACACCGGCCTGATGCGTGCGGTCGACAAATTCGAACACGCTCGCGGATATAAGTTCAGTACCTATGCGACCTGGTGGATTCGTCAAGCGATCACCCGTGCAATTGCTGACCAAAGCCGCACCATTCGCGTGCCGGTTCACATGATCGACACGATGAACAAGATCCGCCAAATCACCCGTGACTTGGTGCAAGAGAACGGCCGCGAACCGACCGCCGAAGAAGTTTGTGCTCGCAGCGGTTTGAGCTTGGATGATACCCGTGTGATCCTGAAAATGAGCCGCCAACCGTTGTCGCTGGATCAACCTGTCGGCGATCACGAAGACAGCGTCTTTGGCGAGTTTCTGCAAGATCACCGTGATGACGATCCGTTGCTCGAAACCAACCGTCAAGCGTTGAAAGCTCAGATCAATCAAGCGATGGAAACGCTGAACTATCGCGAGCGTGAAATCTTGCGTCTGCGTTACGGCCTGGCTGACGGATACACCTACACCCTCGAAGAAGTCGGGCGTATCTTCCAAGTCACTCGTGAACGTGTTCGTCAGATCGAAAGCAAAGCGGTTCGCAAACTGCAACAACCGTATCGTTCGAAATCTCTGGCAAGCTTCCTGGACGGTGCTGACCTGGCACTGATGGAAGGCGGTGAACCCGTCTAATCCAATTTCACGTTGCTAACTTTTTTCATCGTTAGCACCGCGAAAGAATAAATTCCAAGTGTAAAGAAGCGGCTTAGAACCGTGAAAAGACACTGCGGTGGTGCACAGGAAGTTGCTCAGGAGTTGAACACTCGATTTGGCAATCCTTAACTTCTGGGTTGCTTCCTGAACGCACTGATCACGGTCGAAAGTGTGATCAGTGCACCCACCATCGGAATTGCCGGGATCAACAATCTCGGTTGTGCGGCAATCACGATTATTGCACAGACGCCGATTACAGGCACACTCGCCGGCAACCACTTGGCCGGTTTCTTCAGCGACGGCCACGCCAGCCATAATGCGGCCAGCACCAAGCCGACTCTTCCGAACGCTGCACTAAAAAACGTCCCCGAACTGGTGTCGTAAAACAGGTACGACAAAAGCGCGACGGTCAACATGATGACCGCAGCGATCAGCGTCATCATTCGTCGTACATCAACCGGTTCTTGCCGCTTACCCATGTCCCTGTGTTTCTGTCAGCGATTCGTGCTGGTGGGAAGCCTCACGCGTGTCGATCAGCTGGTCCCACAATAGAAACAGCAATCCCACCACAGCATAACCGGCTGCGAATTCAAACACTCGCCCTCGAAACTCTGATCCCAAGACGAGGTCACCCCAACTTTCCGGGCCAATGGGAACAAACAATCGGTTGCCTTGCAATGGCGAATGCATCAAGCCAACCAAGGTGAACGCGGTACAGACAAAAAAGACGACACCCGCGATTTTCAGTTTCCTGTCGATCACCGCCGCCAGCCCCCAGGCCCAAAGCAAGCTGGTCAAGATAAAGCCGCTGGCCAGCATCATCACCACACCATAGGCCTCCTGAAACGGTGGACTCAGATCAGCCGCCGATAGCCCAGCCTTGGCGAGCGACGAGTCCGTCAGGATCCGATCACAGAAATTGAAAACCAGGGCGGCAAGTGCGGGCAAGCATGCGATCGCTACCGCCGCGTAGTGTTTCTTCGGCGTCGCGGCAAAACTTTGTGCTGTGATCTCAAGCCCGATGAAAACCAAAATCGGCAAGACCGCAGGTTTGGGAATCACATCGTTAAGAAACGTGAAATAGCCGAGCAACCCGGCGCTGCCAATCACCAGTGCTGTGCCCAATGTGTATCCGGCACGGCCTCCCATTGCTTTGTACGCCGGATGGCCAATGTACGGAGTTGTTTGAATCACTCCGCCGCACAAACCAGCGATTAGCGTTGCGACCGCTTCAACACCGACCACGGTGGGCGTGTGATAATCGTCGCCCGCGGCCGCCGCGCTTTCGGTGCAATCGATTCCGCCCACAACAGTCGCTATCGCAAACGGCAATGCGATCGGAAGATACGGCAACGCATCAGGAAAGGACGAAAACCAACTGCCCGTGGTGGCATCCATCCAACGAGTTGGAAACCATTCGATTTGGCTGATCGCCGGAAAGTGATAGCCTTCAATCCCCAGGCCACACATCAAGTAAAAAACGATTCCCGCTGCAATCAACGCCCCCAAGGTTCCCGGAATGTTTTTCGGAAGCGGGATGCCGGCGATCAACGTCGTCAAAACAATCGAAAGCGCGATCATCCCTGGCAGCGGCTGAGCGAAGATCTCGGTCAGCGGGAAAAAGCTGATCAAGGCCAACGCGATCGCCGCCAACGAGCCCAACAAGCCAGCTCGCGGGACGACACGTCGAACCCAGTTGGTGGCCGGGGCCATCGCTAATTTCAATACCCCGCTCATCACGATGCACCAGATTCCGATATGCCAGGTTCGGCGGGCGGCAACTTCGGGTGCCAACCCAAGTGTCTCGACGCCCTGCAAAAACGAGGGGCCTAAAATCAGTAGCGAAACACCGAACACGCTGGGCGTATCCAACCCCAACGGCATCGCAGTCACATCACTGGACCGCTTCTTTTTCGCGAGCCGAAACGCGAAGTACACAAACGCCAAGTCACCGATCAAGACGCCCAGGGCGGTTCCTGGCACGAGGGCAGAGATCGCAAAGTCTGTCGGGAAACCGAAACCGGCCAAAAGAATGACGACTAAAAACAGCCCGGTTAAATTGTCGAGCATTAAGCCGAAGAACGCATTCACGTCCCCCGGTGTGAGCCATTGATAACCGGTCCAATCGGGACCCTCGGGTGACTTTGATGCCGAATAAGAATTCGGCTTCACGTTCGATTCGCTCGACAAATCCAAGGCTATTCCTCTTTTGTCAGGGCCTGCACGCTGAATCAATCGGGTCGCGCGAAGGCAAAATTCGTTTTGCTATCGCGTTGTATCTACGATTGCGCCATTCAGCCAGCCTTGCCCACCAAAGAGTCTGACTAAATCTGGAAAAAGCGTTTTGACGTTCGAGCCAATCGACGAGATAATGCGTAGCAATGGGCAACCGGGCTCCCCGTCCTCAACGGAAGTCATCAAAACCACTATCCGAACATTACGGAACCCCCGGCTCCCTTAACGAAGGCTTCTTATCGAAACGCAGCGATTTCGAACCACGGCGATTTCACGGCTATTCGCAACTAGGCAAATTCAATGTCCGCTCCCTCCGCTTTGCCTCATTATTCCGTTTCGAACGCCGATCAAGCTGCGTCTGCGGCAGCGGATCAAAACGAACTGACCGACGAAGCGTTGTTGGCGGCCTACCGTGAGACAGGTAATCGCGGCTTTTTTAACCAGTTGATGCAGCGATACCAGCGCGAAATCTACAGCTATTTGCGCCGCTACATCGGTAGCGTGGAAATGGCCGAAGATGCCTTCCAAGGCACGTTTCTGCAGGTCCACCTGAAATCACACCAGTTTGATAGCTCGCGGCGGTTTCGCCCCTGGCTGTACGCAATCGCGACGAATCAGGCGATCGACGTGCAACGCCGCAATAAACGGCATCGCATGGTCAGCCTCGACCGGACGCCGAACGACAACGAACAGCGGAACGCCAGTTGGGCCGAAAAGCTCGTCGGTGCAACGCCAGACCCACTTGCCGCCGCCGCGACCCAAGAAAACGGCAACTGGATGAAAGATTCCATCCAGACACTCGGCGAACCGATGCAGCAAGTCATCCAGCTGGTCTACTACCAAGGCTTGAAGTACCGCGAGGCGGCAGATGTCTTGGGAATCCCAGTGGGAACCGTCAAAAGTCGCTTACACGCCGCCGTCCAACGACTCGGTGTGATGTGGGAAGATTCACACGAAGCCGCCGCGGACGCGTAGAATAAAGTGTTGGCTGCCCTAGGCGGTCGGCTGTGACGGACGACAGGTTGACGGTTTTCGCCCAAGCCGCGAACCAACCTCTTGATGTTCACGTAACACCAATCAATCCGTCATTTTCCGCTTTGTGAAAGTGATCATGGCGCACCTGCCGATGTCGAAAATGACATCCCAGTTGCCAAGTTCACTCCCACCCTTCGTTTCCCACCGTTCAATCTATGCACGAAGACCTGCTCGGTTACCTTCTCGGTGCGCTTGAACCAGACGAGATGCAACGTGTCTCGGATTGGCTGAAGGACAATCCAGAGGGACAAGCGGAACTCGCAAGACTTGAACGAGCCTTAAAACCACTCGAAGATGGCTTTGAAGCAATCGAAGCCCCCAGTGATGATCTGCTCGCTCGCACAATGGCTGCGATCCCCGACGGAATCCCGCCGGTAAGCGACGATTCACTGCACCATCAGCACAAGGTGACACTCAGCGACGTCGAACTGTCACGTGAATCCATGCGGACAGGAAATCGCTGGAGCGTGATGGATTCGATCGGCGGCTTGCTTTCCGTTGCAACGCTGCTCGCGCTACTCCTGCCGACGATTGCTGCTGGCCGCTTCGAATCACGTAAAACCGCCTGCCAAGATAACCTTCGTTTGCTTGGTACCGCGCTGATGCAGTATGTCACTCGCGATCACCAACGACGGTTGCCACAAGTCAACGCGAGTGGTCCCGAAGCTTTCGCGGGGGTGTATGCGATTCGCCTCAACGACGCCGGGTTGCTCCCCGAAGGCAACACCCAGTGGTGCCCTTCAATGGACACACCGTCGTTTGCACGCGGAAATCAAACGACTGCGGGAAAGAATTCGCCAGCGGACTTGGCACCTGATTCCTATCGCTTGCCGACCGCGACGGAACTGCATGAGCTCTCGGTCAACCAGCTTCAGTGGACCCAACAATATGCTGGCGGACACTATGCCTATTCGCTTGGCGTGATCGGCGACCGAGGCTATTCGTCGCCGCGTTATGAAGGCCGCGCCACATTCGCAATTATGGCCGATGCTCCGATCGCCCAGCAGGACGAATTCGGCATCACCAGCACCGGGTACTCACACGGTGGCAACGGGATCAACGTGCTTTACGAAAACGGTGCCGTTCGCTTTGTCTGCTTAGAAGCGATCGACTCGATGCGTGACAATCCATTCTTAAATCACGCCGGGGCGGCCGAAGCTGGGGTGAACATTGACGACGCAAGTTTGGCCCCCAGCTTCATTCCACCTTTCAAAATGTCCGTTCAACGCTAAAGCATCTCGGCGATGCGTGATTCGAACGGGTTGGGGCGACGGGTGCAGGAACGCCTGCTTGAACTTGATCCTAGAATCCATCCTTAAGACGCATCGCTTGGGGCAACTGACTTTGAAACGATGCGAGGCAAAGCGGATGCCTTACCACAAGTTCTCACACCCAGACGGTTCGCGTCGGCACCATTGCCCGGAAATCCGATCGCAAACCAATTATGGCGTTCCTGCACCCCGAGGGTTGTGATCAAGCAGGTTGTGCTTGAGCTGTTTGCAGTGACCGTAGGGCCTTGTACGCAGCGATTGGTGTCGACAGCGTCGGTTCGAATCCTTCGATCGCTTGGATGACGTGGCGAACAACTTCGCGATGCACGCCGCTTTTCTCGAGGTCACGCAAGGCGTGGTGAGCAGCTCGACAGAAGACCGACGAAGGAGCCTGACGGGTCAAACCGCTAAGCAACGCCATCAGACCTGATTCGCCAAGTTGGGCGACACCTTCGGATGCGATCCAGCGGATGTTTTCATCTTCGTCGTCCATCGCATGCACCAAAGGAATCGCCGCGATAGGATCGGAGATTGATAACAAGCACTTAGCCGCTTCCCAACGCACTTGCGCCCTGGGGCTGATCAATTTGCCGATCAGAGCTCGAGTGATGTCTGGCCCGGAGATCGCGACTAGTTTCTCACGAGCCCTCGTCCGTTGGACGCCATCCTGGGACTCCAACTGTTTCAATAGCAGAGAGGTGTTGGAATGATTCATGGGACCAATCCTTTATTTTGTTGTTGAAGGTGAATCGTTTTGGCTGACGAATTCACTTGGCAAGTGCCGTACCGATGCGTCTGATCGATCAGAAGAAAACCGGCCCACGAGCCCCCTGCGGCCAACGCTCAGGCCAGCTTCAACAATGCTTTGCTCCGTCTTTTCGATACTTTTTTATTCTTGCTGACCACTGGCAGAAATATTGAAAAGTCGTTTGACCGTCCACGCTTCCAGGTGGAATGGAGTAGTTGGTTCAAGCGATCGGGCGCGAACAAGGATTGCTCGTTACGAACAAATTACTTGCGTCAACACGGTAACTTCGTTCAGTTCAACGCGAACCGGCACACAGGATTCAACTCCCCGCATCCTTCCCAAACTGCCTTAAACTAACTCCATCGCGTCTCACCCCGCACTTGGCGGGATGCCCCCATGCCTTCCAACCGGTTGCGATAGGCAAAAATCCAATTGGTATGAGATTCGCTTGTACAGATTCTACACAGCGGAAGACGGAGATTGCTCGAACTGATTCGGGACACCGTCGATCCGAACTCCGACCAGGCGAACGTTGTGTGTCATCTTTTAGTATCCGGGTTGTCTTCGGACGGCCAAACACGCCGAGATGCTTTGACCAACCATCCCACCGACGCCCACCCCACTCGATGACTTGATGAACACACGCAATCGCTGCCATGGCCATGATGCCGCTTGGCAGACTGCTTTGATTTGCAGCAACACTTCCATCAGCAGAAAAGGCGAATGCTGATGAAGGACGACAACAACAGCTATTGGTTGCCGGCGGCGATTGCGATGGCTTTCGTCGCCATTGCGATTTTCGGTGTCGTTACATTCCATAACACCATCGCTGTCAGAGAAGGCGAACGCGAAATCGCAAGGTCGCACAACATCCGTGAAATGACGCGTGAGTTGCTCTCGTCGATGAAAGACATGGAAACGGGACAGCGCGGTTTCCTGATCACCGACAACGACGCGTACCTTGAATCGTATTTCAAAGGCCTCAGCAAAGTCGACACGAACTTCGAAGAACTGCGGAAGCTGATCCACCAAAACAAGATTCAGTCGGATCACCTTGACCGCGTTGAACGGTTAAACGAAGACCGAAAAACCTACCTCGCCGAAACGATCGAGCGACGACGCTCGTCGCCCGGGCCACGAATCCCCGATGATGTCCTCGAACTTTTGTCTTCGGGACGTGGAAAAGAAAAGCTGGACGAGATACGTCATATCGTTGACGAAATTCTCGCCGAACAAAACCGTCAACTGACTCAACAAGAAGCGCTCTCCGAAGAACGCGCGGTCGCGTCCGAGTTTTTGATTGTTGCAGGAAATTTCTTAGCGCTCAGCCTCTTGGTAGGTGCCGGCGCGATCGCACATTTGGACCGAAAACGCCGTGACGATGCCGAGTCGAAGATGCTTGCCAAACAAGCCGAGTTGGTCTCGATCATCAACTCATCGCATGATGGCATCATCACCTTCGGGCACGACTTAAAGATCCGCTTGATGAACCCAACTGCGGCGGCGATCTACCGTGTCGCGCCGGAGAAGATCCTCGGCATGAATGTGCTCGCGCTCTTTCCTTCGGCAAGACGTGCCGATGGTGAAGCAAGGATCCAGCAGTTCCTCGCCTCTGGCGAATCGATGGCTGTGATTGCCGAAGCAATCGGTTTGAGATCAGACGGTTTAGAGTTCCCTTACAAAGGCACGATGACCAAGACGATTGCCGGCGACGAGTTTGTCACCTGGATGGTTCGAGACTTGAGCGAATCGAAAGCCAACGAAGCCAAGATTCGCGAACAGGCTGCCATATTGGATCAGGTGCGTGATGCGATTCTGGTCTGTGACATGGAAGGGCGAATCCTGTTTTGGAACCGTGGTTCCGAACAACTCTTTGGCTACTCGGCCGAAGAGGCAATGCACCGCAATGTGGTCGACTTGCTCTTCAAGGAGATCTCTGACTTTTGGAGCCGTGGGCAGGAAACGCTTTCTGACACCGGTGTCTATCAAACGGAGATCAACCATCAAGGAGAAGACGGCGGCTTGATCGCAATCGCACACCGCCGAACCTTGATCCGTAACGAACAAGGGATTCCGTATGCGCAACTTTGCTTAAACTTTGATGTGACCGAACGCAAACGCGAGGAGTCTCGGTCACGACGTTCTCAACGCCTGATCAGCATCGGCACACTTGCCGGTGGCATCGCCCATGATCTGAACAATCTACTGACTCCGATCTTGATGGGTGCGAAACTGTTAATGCGTGAAGGCAGCGATCATCAACGTCTTGCCAAAACGATTTTGACGAGCGCCGAACGCGGAGGCCAGATGATCAAAAAGCTGCTCGCGTTTGCCGGTGGCGAAGACGGCCCGCGAGCCAAAATCAATATCGCCGATGTACTGGAAGAGGCGCACGGGATTCTGCAACACACGCTTCCGAAGTCCATCGAACTTAACGTAACGACCGATGACGCGTTGCTATCGGTCAATGGGAACGCGACGGAGCTTTCGCAAATCATCATGAACTTGGTGATCAACGCACGTGATTCGATGCCCGACGGAGGGCAGATCGAAATCACCGCCGAAAACGATTTCGTCGACAGCGCGCGGGCCAAAAAGATCAACGATTTGGGCGAAGGCCACTACGTTCTGATCAAAGTGAGCGACACCGGATCGGGCATCGAAAAACAACACATCGATCACATTTTCGACCCGTTTTTTACGACAAAAGAGCAGGGTAAGGGCACAGGGCTTGGCCTTTCCACATCGCTCGGAATCGTGCGGTCGCACGGCGGTGACATCTATGTCCAAAGTGATCCAGGTGTGGGAACGACGTTCTCCATTTACCTCCCGTGTGTCGAGTCCGATGCCGGACCTACCGGAGTAACTCGTGCCCCGAAAACTCCCGGTGGCTCTGGCGAAGCAGTGTTGATCGTTGATGACGAGGCTTTGATCTTGGAAACCGCCGCGGAAACACTTCGTGCAAACGGTTATCAAGTCTGGACCGCGCCCGGCGGTCGCAAGGCAATCGAGGTCTTTAAAGAACAGCCCGAACCGTTTGACCTCGTGATCGTCGACATGATGATGCCGGGAATGGATGGCAACGCCACCAAAAACGAACTGCGACAGCTACAGCCCGAGGTCCTGATTGTCGCCAGCAGCGGTTTGCGGCGACCAGGCAATGACGGAGTTCACCTCAGCGACTTCGACGCGTTTTTGTCAAAGCCCTACAGCGACGAAAACCTGCTACAAACAATTCACCGAGTCCTGCACAAACAAAAGAAATCATAGGCCAATCATGCGACTGCTAGTCATTGACGATGAACCGCTGATCCTCGAAGCGATCAGCATGACGTTCCCCGACGACGATGTCGTGACCGCCGACAACGCCCAATCCGGTATCGACGCGTTTGTCGAACAAACACCAGATGTCGTCCTGTGCGATATCAGAATGCCGGACATCACCGGGATGGAAATTTTTGAAAAGATTCATCGGATCGAGCCCAAGGTGCCCATCATCCTGATGACCGGTCAAGGAACCGCCGGGACCGCCATCGAAGCAATGCAACGCGGTGCGTTCGAATACGTCCTCAAGCCTCTCGATCCAGACACACTGATCCCTTTGATCGAGAATGCCACCGAGACCAGTCGCATGGCTCGTGTCCCCGCGGTGGTCCCAGACAACATCGATCACTCGGTCGCCAACGATGACTCGGACTTGCTGATCGGCTCTTGCCCACAGATGCAAGAAGTCTATCGCTCGATCGGTCGTGTGACCGCACAAGACGTCACCGTTTTGATCCTTGGCGAAAGCGGAACCGGAAAGGAAGTGATTGCCCGGGCGATCTACCAATACAGCTCTCGATCGAACGAACGTTTTCTGCCGATCAACTGTGCCGCGATCCCCGAACAGTTGTTAGAAAGCGAATTGTTCGGTCATGAAAAGGGAGCGTTCACCGGCGCCGACCGAAAACGTGTTGGCAAGTTCGAATTGTGCAACAACGGCACGCTGTTCCTTGATGAAATCGGCGACATGACACCGCTGATGCAAACGAAGATCCTGCGTGTCCTTCAAGACCAATCGTTTGAACGGGTTGGCGGAAGCGAAACGATTCATACGAACGCTCGGTTGATCGCGGCAACCAACGTTGACCTCGAACTCGCGATGGAAGAGAAGCGGTTTCGTAGCGACCTTTTCTATCGCTTGAACATCTACACCATCCGGCTGCCACCTTTGCGTGACCGCGGCGAAGACATCTTGGAACTCGCCAACTACTTCGGCAGCCGTTTTTCGAAAACACTTGGCAAAGAGTTCGGTGGATTCGCATCCGAAGCGGTTGACCTGATGATGACCTATGCTTGGCCCGGCAACGTGCGTGAACTGCAAAGCGCGATTAAACACGCGCTGTTGCAGGCGACCGCGCCAGTCATCGTCCCCGCGTTTCTTCCTGAATCGATGCGCAAAGCGCATGGCTTGCCGACCACGCCCTCGACCGCAACGAATGAAAACGCCATCGACTTTGCGGCGCTCACACGCGCCCGTTTAAAGGCCGGCGGCAATGACATTCACCGTGAACTCGTCAGCATGGTGGAGCGACAGATCTTCGCCGAAGCGTTGGAATACTTTGACGGCAATCTGACCCAAGCGGCAAAGCGTTTAGGGATTACGCGAACGACATTGCGGTCGCGGCTCGAGTCACTGCAGATGTCAGTCGAGCGGCAAACATCGATCCAATCAAAGTAGTCCTCCGCCGTCTTTTCCAAGCGGCTCGTGCATTCAATCGCTACCGCTCAAGCGCTAAAACACCGGCCGTTGCTGCGACCGCCCTGCTGGTGTGTCACTTCCCCCTAAACGCGCCGCTTCTTCTGCAGTTCTTGCAGAATCAAATGCAATGTTTTGCAGATGCCACCCGGCCAATCGATGCACGGCCGACTAGAAGTTAATCGCCCCGAGTAGAACTTAATCGAATTTGGTACTCACTCTGGAGGAATGCGAAAAACACGGCGTTTTTGCCGATCTTGCGATTTAATGGTGCCGACAACTCGATGCATGCCGCAAAGGGAAGCTTACGGGACCGTAGAGGCCGACTCGCGTGGCGCATGCCCAGATCCACGTGGTGACTGGCCCAGAAATTCGCCTGTACGAATGTATTTGGCGCAACATTTGCGTTGTGACCTCAACACTGAGATTCTTCGGAGTGCAAAGCCGAGCTTAAGCGACGTGCAAGGACAGCAACGTCAGCGGATCCCAAGGGAAGGTGCTCGGCCCTGAACGGTCTTCAAAAAACTCTCCGATCATCCCACCGAATCACAACCTAAACGAATACATACTCCCACTCTGGATCCATCCCGCAAGCAGCGACACGATGAAAGCTTCACCCATTCCGATCCTATTGCTGATCAGCTCGGCCTTCTGCCTGCCCGCATGCACACGCCTGGAAGCGCAGCACGCCGAGGGACAGCACGAACACACGCACAAGATTGTTGTCACACGTCCCGAAGTAAAAGACGTGGTCAACACTCAGCAGTACGTCTGCCAGATTCACTCCTGCCGGCACATCGAAGTCCGAGCACTTGAAGGCGGTTATCTCGAGCAGATCACAATTCGCGAAGGCCAGTCGGTCAAGAAAGGCGACAACCTTTTCGACATCGTCCCGACATTGTACGAAGCTCGGCTAGACTCCGAAGTCGCCGAAGCACAGCTCGCCGAGATCGAGCTGAAGAACACCGAAAACCTGTTCAACCAAAACGTGGTTTCGAAACAGGAAGTCGCACTTGCCAAAGCGAAACTTGCCAAGGCACAAGCGAAAGTCGCGTTGGCCCGTGCGGAGCTGAACTTCACCGATGTGAAGGCACCCTTCGACGGAATCGTTGACCGCTTGCACGAACAACAGGGCAGCTTGGTTGAAGAAGGCGCGATCCTGACGACCTTGTCTGACAACAGCCTGATGTGGGTGTACTTCAACGTTCCTGAAGCTCGCTACCTGGAGTACATGGAAGAGCTCCGCCAACACCAAGAAGAATTGCAAGTCGAGTTGGTTTTGGCGAACGGACAAAAGTTCCCTTACCCCGGATCGATCGGGGCAATCGAAGCTGACTTCAATAACGAAACCGGAAACATTGCCTTCCGTGCTGACTTCCCCAACCCCAACGGACTGCTTCGTCACGGCCAAACCGGAACGATCTTGATCAGCCGGGTCGAGAAGAACGCCGTGGTGATCCCACAACGTGCGACCTACGAGATCTTGGCGAAGAAGTACGTTTATGTCGTCGAAGACTCCGATGGCAAGTCGCTGCACGCCGAACATGGCGAAGGCGAACACGCCGCCGAAGGTCATGGCGAATCACACGAAGCAGAAACGCATGCGACTGAACATGCTGTTGCCCATGAGGAAGCACACGGCGAGGCACACGAAGAGCACCACGGAACCGAACCTGCTGGAAAAGCACACGGGGCCGAGCATGTCGCTTCACACGAGAAAAAGCCTGGTCACTTCGGAATTGTTCACCAACGTGAAATCGAAATCCTGAATGAGAAGGAAGACATCTTCTTGATCAAGGGTGGCATCGGCGAGAACGACAAAATCATTCTCGAAGGCGTCCAACAGGTTCATGATGGCGAAGAGGTGGAGTTCGAATTCCGAAGCCCCGAAGACGTCCTAAGCAACCTTAAATACAAGGCTGAGTAGGGAGCGTTTTTAGATGTTTGCTAAGTTTCTACATCGCCCAGCGTTGGCGATTGTGATCTCGCTGCTCATCGTGTTTATGGGCGGCCTCGCGATCAACACGCTGCCGATTTCACAGTTTCCCACCGTCGCCCCACCTAGCGTTGTCGTTTCGATTTCGTTTCCGGGTGCGAGTGCAAAAGTACTCGTCGAATCGGTGATGGTGATTTTGGAACAGTCGATCAACGGCGTTCCAAACATGAGATATATGACGTCCGCGGCGACGAGTGCGGGCGAAGCGACGATTCAGGTCATTTTCGAACCCGGAACTGACCCCAACGTCGCCGTTCTGAACGTCAACAACCGTGTCCAAGCGGTGAAGAACAACCTTCCGCCCATCGTGGAACGCGAAGGTATTATCGTCATGCAGAACATGTCCAGCATGTTGATGTATGTGAACGTCTTCAGTAAGGACAAGAACGTTGACCAGAACTTCTTGTACAACTACGCCAACGTCAACATCCTGCCAGAGATCAAGCGGATCCAGGGGGTCGGCCGTGCCAACATTCTAGGCAACCGGGCGTACGCGATGCGCGTCGAGATGAACATGGAACGCTTGCGAGCGTACAACATGTCCGCCGAAGACGTGATGGAAGCTCTCGCCGAACAGAGCATGATCGGATCGCCCGGACGTCTCGGACAGGCGACCGGACGAACCTCGCAAACCATTGAGTACGTGTTGACATGGGTCGGGCGATACAACAAGCCCGAGCAGTATGAAAACATCATTCTGAAAGCGAACTCGGAGGGCGAGATTCTGCGGATCAAAGACGTCGCCAAAGTATCGCTTGGGTCGTCGTTCTATGACTTGTATTCCGACATCGATGGCGACCCTTCGGCGGCGATTGTCTTGAAGCAAACGCCGGGTTCGAATGCGGCGGTCGTGATCGAGAACGTGAAGGAAAAACTCGAGGAGATTAAAGAAGCGTCATTCCCACCGGGGATGGACTTCGAAATCAGCTATGACGTTTCGAACTTCCTGGATGCGTCAATCGAAAAGGTATTGCACACGCTGTTCGAAGCGTTCGTGCTTGTCGCACTTGTGGTTTACCTGTTCCTCGGTGACTTCCGTTCGACGTTGATCCCAACGCTCGCGGTGCCGGTGTCATTGATCGGGACGTTCTTCTTCATGCTGATTTTCGGCATGTCGATCAACCTGATCACGCTGTTCGCGTTGGTACTCGCGATCGGGGTCGTGGTCGACGACGCGATTGTCGTCGTCGAAGCGGTCCACGAAAAGATGCACGGCAAACACCTCTCGCCGTACGCGGCGACCAAAGAGGTCATGCACGAGATCAGCGGCGCTATTATCGCGATCACGATGGTGATGACCGCGGTGTTTATCCCCGTGACCTTTATCCCCGGACCGGTCGGCGTGTTCTATCGCCAATTCGGTTTAACGATGGCGATGTCGATCGTGCTCTCCGGCGTGGTCGCGTTGACTCTAACTCCCGTTCTGTGTGCGATGCTGCTGAAGCCACACGATCCGAACAAGAAACCCAGCATGAGTCCGCTGGCGATCTTCTTGCGTATCGTTGACCGCGGGATCGTCAAGCTGACTGGTGGTTACGGTTGGGTACTGAGCGGCTTGGTCACGCAGCGTCTGTTGTCGCTTGTCGTGATCGGGGTGTTCAGCTTTGGAATTTTGGTCGTCAACAAAGTCCTGCCCTCAGGCTTCATTCCACTGGAAGACCAAGGGATTATTTACGGGATTATCCAGACGCCACCAGGATCGACACTGGAATACACCAACGCGAAGTCACACGAGTTGCAAGCGATCTGCGAGGAACTCGACGAAGTAACGTCAGTGTCTTCGCTGGCCGGTTACGAAGTATTGACCGAAGGTCGGGGTTCGAATGCTGGTACTTGTATCATCAACTTGAAACCCTGGGCTGACCGCAAGCGGACGTCCAAAGAGATCATCGAGTTGCTCGAAGAACGAGGGCAAGAGATCGCCAACGTGAAGCTCGAATTCTATGAACCGCCAGCGGTTCCGGGCTTCGGTGCCGCGGGTGGTTTCTCGCTGAACTTGTTGGATAAGACAAACTCTGGCGATTACGAAAGGCTTGACGAAGTTACCACCAAGTTCATGTCCGCTCTGTCGGAGCGTAAGGAACTGAAGGGGTTATTCACATTCTTCAACAACAATTACCCTCAGTACGAAATTATCATCGACAACGATGTTGCGATGCAGAAAGGGGTGTCGATTGGAGATGCGATGAATAATTTATCCATCGTTGTGGGTAGTACCTGGGAACAGGGCTTCGTTCGATTCGGACAGTTTTACAAGGTATACGTCCAATCCGCTCCAGAATTTCGGCGGTATCCGACTGACCTCGATAACATGTTCGTGAAAAACGAGTCCGGTGAGATGGTCCCATACTCGGCCTTCATGAAGCTGGTCAAGCGACAGGGCATGAACGAGATCACTCGATACAACCTTTATCCGACCGCAGCCATCCAAGGCGCGCCGGCTGCTGGTTTCAGCACCGGTCAAGCCATCGAAGCGATCCAACAGGTCGCCGCGGAGACGCTGCCTCGTGGTTTTGATATCGGTTGGCAAGGTCTCTCCTACGACGAGGCACAAAAAGGAAACACCGCGACTTACATCTTCTTGATTGTGGTCATGTTCGTTTACCTCGTGTTGGTCGGACAGTACGAAAGCTTTCTGCTTCCGCTGGCAGTGATCATTTCACTGCCCATCGGATTGTTCGGATCTTTTGCCTTCCTCAACGCGATGGGGCTCTCCAATGACGTTTACGCTCAAATCGGACTCGTCATGCTGGTTGGCCTCTTGGGTAAGAACGCGATCTTGATCATCGAGTTCGCCGTCCAGCGGCGGCAAGAAGGGTTGTCCCTGAAGGACGCCGGTCTAGAGGGTGGCAAGTTGCGTTTCCGACCGATTCTAATGACATCATTTGCCTTTATTGTCGGTCTGATTCCGTTGGTCCGGGCAACCGGTCCCGGAGCAATCGGTAACCGTACCATTGGTACCACCGCGGTCGGTGGGATGCTGGTCGGTACTTTAATTGGGGTGCTGGTGATACCAGGACTTTACTACCTGTTCGGCAGGATGGCCGACGGGCGTCAACTAATCAGGGATGAACATGATGAACCGCTCAGCGAGCTCTTCGAAAGAGAAGGACACGCATAAAGACCGCGCCTGCTCTAAGCAACGAGCCTGCGCGGCCGCGATAGCCACCGGCTTTATGCTGGTGCTTCCGGCTTGTGGGATCCCGCAGGTCTGCTGTCCTCAACCAGGACCAGTCCTACCAGAATCCTTCAATGCCGTTACCAATTCGCCGAGCATGAACCCCGCGCCGAGTGCGGAGACCCTTCAACAGGTTTCCGCCTCGGACGAGGAAAGCGACGCGACCACATTCGCCAGCTTTATCGAAGCTGCCGATACGCAAGAACTCAGCGATGACTCGCCGACCACTTTGCAGCCCGCACAAGTGAATTCGGAAACGAGCCCCAGTGACTTGCCCAGCAATGGCGACGTGGCCGTCGGCGATAGCGCCGGTAACGTTACCGCAACAAATCCTTACGAGGAATTGTTGGAGTTTGAAGATGACGGCGTCACCGATTTCGATGACGAAGTGATCAACTGGGAGAACTCGGCGCGTATTTCGTGGTGGGAATTCTTTGACGATCCAAACCTGACTAGCCTGATCAACGAAGCCTTTACGGGGAACCAGGAACTGAAAATCCTGGCTCAAGAAATCCGTAAAGCTTGCTTGGAAGTCCAAGCTCGCCAGGGTGAATACCTTCCCTTTGTCACCGCCGGCCTTGGTGCTGGTCTGGAAAAATCGAGCCGCTTTACTCGCGAAGGTGCCGTCGAGGATCAGCTGACCGCTGCTCCTGGACGAGGCTTTCCCGAGCCGCTGCCCGATTTCTTGCTCGGTGCAAACGTCACATGGGAAATCGACATTTGGAAACGACTGCGCAATGCGAAAAACGCGGCCGCTTATCGCTACCTCGCGACTCGCGAAGGGCGAACCTTTGTCATGACCCGCTTGGTCGCGGAAGTTGCCGAAAACTACTACGAGCTGCTGGCTCTCGACAACCGCTTGCAAACGATCGACAAGACGATCGAGATTCAACAGCAGAGCAAAGAGTTCGCGCTCGCTAAGAAAGAAGCCGGTCGCGGTACCGAGCTGGCTGTCCAACGTTTCCAGGCGGACATCAGCAAGAACCAAAGCGAAAAGCTGATCATCCAGCAGGACATCATCGAAGTCGAGAACCGCGTCAACTTCTTGCTCGGTCGTTATCCACAACCGATCGCACGCCAAGCCGATGACTACATCAACTTGAGCATGCACAGCCTGAGCCTTGGCATCCCGTCCCAACTGCTTCGCAACCGCGCTGACATCCGTCAAGCGGAACGCGAACTTGCCGCAGCCGGATTGGACGTCAAGTCAGCACGTGCTCGCTTTTATCCCACCTTGGCACTCAACGCCGGCGTCGGCTATCAGGCCTTCAACACCAAGTACATTTTCAACAGCCCTGAATCGTTGATTTACAACGTGGCGGGCGACTTGGTGGCACCGTTGATCAACAAGAAAGCGATCCGGGCGGACTACCTCTCTGCAAACGCGACCCAGTTGCAGAAAGTGTACGACTACCAACGGACCGTCTTGAACGCTTTCACCGAAGTGATCAACTGGATGGCCAAGGTCGACAACTACGGCAAGAGTATCGAGATCAAAAAGCAACAGCTCGCGTCTCTCGAATCTTCCGTCGACAACGCCACGAAGCTCTTCCAAAACGCCCGCGCGGAATACATGGAAGTCCTCTTCGCACAGCGTGACTTGATGGAAGCCCGCCTGGTCTTGATCGAGACCAAGCAGCAACAACTTGCCGCCGTCGTCAATGCCTACCAAGCATTGGGTGGGGGCCAGTTCTAAGGCTGCGGCACTTAGAACCAACCGACTTTTCATCAGGACGAGGCTCCTGCCGTGCGGACGCTGTTCGCTCGGCAGAGGCCTCGTCTTTTTTCGTTTGCTGTCCGCTGCCTTATGCGTCCGCGTCCAACAAGGCCCGCGCCGAATCACACAACTCTTGTGCCAGCGTTGCGGTTTCCGCTTCTGCGATCAAACGCACGATCGGCTCGGTATTGCTGCCCCGCACCAACAGCCAACGGTCAGGCCAAGCGAGTCGCAAACCATCGCCATCGTCACAACTCGCTTCGGGATACTGTTGTTTCAACTTGCCAAACAATTCAGGTAGACCGTCGGCCGAGACGGACGCCTTGTCTTTGACGATCGCGAACTTAGGAATCTCGTCTGCCAGTTCCGCCAAGGTTTTCTTAGTCGATGTCATCAAATCCAAGATCTGTGCCATCCCGACAAAGCTGTCTCGCACATAGCCGACGCGCGGGTCGATCGGGCCGCCATTCCCTTCGCCACCATAGGTCGCCTTGTTCGCGATCATCATGTCCGCGACGTTGGCTTCGCCGACGGCCGAACGGAAGGATGCCGCACCGGCTTCCGCCGCAATTCGCTCACTCATCGAACTCGTTGCACCGTTGATGACGATCGGACCACGAGTTGCTTCACACGACATCGCACGGCGAACGCAGAGCGCGAGTGTGTATTCTTCGCCGACGTACTTTCCGTCCGCATCGATCAAGGCGAGACGGTCCGCATCAGGGTCCTGGCAGAATCCGACAGCGCACCCTGATTGACGGACGAGATCGGAAATCCCCGCCAAGTTTTCTTCTGTCGGTTCGGGCACATGCTCAAACTGGCCGTCCGGCGTTTCTCCGAATGTTACCACTTCACACCCCAGCGACGCCAACAATCGCCGGCCGAGTAAGGAACCGGCTCCGTGATTGCTGTCGAGCAGCACCTTATGCTTAGCCGCCCGAATCGCATCGACGTCAACTGTTGCCAATACCGCCTCGAGGTGAGCGGCGTGCGGATCATCGTGAACCGCCGCCGAACCGATCTTGTCGAAATCACACCACGCGGCAACATCTTCATGGTAAGCGTCACAAATCTTCGCCCCCGTGACAGCATCGAGGACACGACCGTCGCCACCGAACAACTTGATCCCGTTATATGGCGGCGGATTGTGGCTCGCAGAAATCTGCACCGCACCTGCGGCACCGCTCGTTTTCACCAACACACCGATTGTGGGAGTCGCCGCCACATCGGCATCGATCACATCCCGCCCACAGGCGCGTAGGGCCGCGACGATCGTGTCGCGTAGCATCGGCCCGCTACTGCGTCCGTCACGGCCGACGATGATTTTGCCGGCGGGCAGTTGGGCGGCAAATGCGGCAACAAATCGTGCGGCGACGACCGGCGTCAAGGTTTCGCCGATGATTCCGCGAAGTCCACTGACACTGATGATTAACTTGCTCATAGGTGACTCTGGCGATCCATCCGATGCGGGGAAAAGGGGCGTGCGCGGTGCAGGGATTCCGGCGGAAACTGCGTCGACGGCAAGAGCTGGAACAGTTAGCCGGTTTGGCTGCCCTCGTTGCAAAATCCGCGTGACACACAATAGAATCGCGTACCGATGTTCCTGGCAACCAGACCATTACTTTCTCCTGCGAACACAATCGTTTATGAACGCTACCGAGTCACTTGCTGCGGTAACCAAAGCCGCTGAAGACGGAAAGATCACCGCCACCGCCGTCGAAAATATTCGCTGCTGGTTAACCGAAGACCGCTATGCGGATTACCGTGACCAAGTGGCCGCCGAAATCGAAGCGGGGAACTGGAAGGCACTCGACGATGCCTTCTGGACCATAATTCCTTTCGGAACCGGCGGTCGACGCGGTCGGATGAACCCCATCGGATCCAACGCGATCAACGACCGTACGATCGGCGAAAGCGCCCAAGGACTGGCAGACTATGTCACCGAGTACCACAACGGCCAAAAAAGCCTGTCCTGCGTGATCGCTTACGACACACGGCACAAATCCCGTCACTTCGCGGAACTGTGTGCGGGAATCATGGCCGCTGCGGGTTTCAAAGTTTACTTCTTGGATGACTACCGCGCTACGCCGCAACTGTCCTTCGCCGTTCGCCACAAAAGCTGCGATTGCGGCATCATGGTCACCGCCAGCCACAACCCGCCGAGCGACAACGCGGTCAAGGTTTATTGGTCAAGCGGCGCACAAGTCCTGCCTCCGCACGACAAAGCGATCATCGATCGTGTGATGAACTGCCAGGAAATCAATCAGGTCCCATTCGAAGACGCGCTGCGTGACGGACGTGTCGAAATCGTCACTGCCGAAATCGACGCCGAATTCCTGAAAGTCACCAAAGCCCAAGCGTTCGCCGGATCACGCGACGTCAACATCCTGTACACCCCACTGCACGGCGTCGGCGCCGAAGCGGTGATCCCGTTGCTAAAAGCTGACGGATTCGGAAGTGTCGAAGTCTATGGCCCACACGAAGAAAAAAGCGGTGACTTCCCAAACGTTCCCGGGCATGTCTCCAATCCAGAAAACACGGCCGTTTTTGAAAAACCGATCGAATACGCGGCAGCCAACGGCTTTGACGTGATCCTGGCAACTGACCCTGACTGCGACCGCCTTGGCGTTGCCGCACCGCTCACGACGGACACCAGCGGCGAATGGGCGACATTCAACGGGAACCAAATCGGTGCGTTGCTGGCCAACTTCATCCTCGACAAACGCAAACATGCCGAAACGCTCTCCGAAGATCACTACATTGTCAAAACCCTTGTCACGACCGAACTGATTCGCAGCATCGCGACGTCTTACGGCGTGAAAACGGTTGGCGATTTGCTGGTCGGATTCAAGCATATTGCGGCCGCGATGGACGCCCATGGGCCCGACAAGTTCGTCTTCGGGACCGAGGAATCACACGGCTACTTGGTGGGGCAATATTGCCGCGACAAAGACGGTGCGGTCGCCTGCATGCTGCTCAGCGAACTTGCTGCCGATCTGAAACGACGTGGCATTTCGATGCACGAATACCTCGCATCACTTTACCGCGAACACGGCTACCACAAGGAATACCTGATCAACCTTGTGATGGAAGGCAGCGAGGGAATGGCCGCAATGCAACGCCTGATGCAAGCGTTCCGGGACAGCCCGCCGGAATCGCTGGCCGGACTCCGCGTCAGCCAAATCCGCGATTACCTTAACAGCACGAAAACCGATACCGCGACCGGCAAGTCCGAGCCTCTCGGCGACCCTGTCGGCAACTTGATCATCATGGATCTCGACCAAGACGGCAATTACGTCGCGGCTCGTCCCAGCGGAACCGAACCGAAGATCAAGCTGTATGTCTTCACCAAGCTTCCTAAAGATGAATCGCAAGACTTGGTCGAAGCGGAAGCCAAACTCGGCGAACGCCTCAAGTCACTCGAAGCCGACATGCGTGCGTTTGCCAAAGCCAACAGCTAAGCAAGCTCTGACCGCGAAAGACGCGGCGAATCCGATTCAATCGCTTTCGCCGCGTTAATGAAGGTCGCGATGCAGGCAGACTCTTTAAACCAACGAAAAAGCGGAGGGCAAAATTGTCCTCCGCTTTTTTATTTGTCTAGTCGTCAGGCACCGAATTCCGACCGGTGCCCCGACTTGATAAAGATCACTTCACTAGAGTGCTTCCGGACGAAAGCGGCTGAACGAAGACTCTTCATCAACCTTGTCATAGAAGCCTTCTTGGATGTCCGTTGCCTCGACGCTTGGCATCAAGGTTGCCATGATCCGCTGTCCTGGCTGCTGGAACATCGTGTGCAACTCGCTACTCGTCGGTTGCAGTCGCTCGCGTCGAACGACATAGAACACTCGCTCGGGAACATTCTTTGCAACCGCCGCTTTGCCGTCTTCGGTATTGAAGGCAGCTTCCATGAACTCGGGACCAACCGAATCGAGCTGTGGCACATTGCCGATCGTGTACTGACGGAACCCGACCATGTTGTACCAGCTGAACGGACCAACTTCTGCGTAGAAGTTGTCTTGGCGGTCTTCGGGGACCAAGTCAGCCAGTTTCTTGCCTTCGTTCACTTGCTTGGCAATCGCCTCTGCTTCTTGCTGGGCAAGCTTGCGAGCTTCTTGAACCCGGATGGCTTGAATGACTTCTTTTCGGATTTCATCCAATTCTGGGATGTAAGCTTCGGCTTCCTCGGTTTTCCACGTCAGGTAGTGCAGTTCGGCGCCCAAGTCGACGGTATCAACAGGACGGAACAAAGGCTGCTTAATGATTTGTTCGCCGTAACCGAACATCAGCAATCCGAATGGAATCGCTTGGCGGGTCAGGGCGGTGGACTCGTCAACCGACTCGCCGATTGGCTCATTTTGCAATGAAACGATCGTGTGAGGACCGATTTGGCGATGCTTCAAGCCCAACTCTTTTGCCAAAGCTTCCAAGTTTGGACGAACCGGCGGTTCGGCGTCGCCTTCGGCCAATGCACGTGCACTGAAGTACTGCTTCATCACCGCGCGAGCTTTCGCCAATGCGGCGTCGCGAGCTTCACGAGCAGGTGCCTCGACCATCGATTCGACAATCTGATCACGCACGTCTTCGAACGGTTGGTAGCGTGTTTCGTCAGCTGCCGCTTCCTCAGCTGCCGGTGCTTCGTCTGCCGGTGCTTCGTCTGCCGGTGCTTCGTCTGCCGGTGCTTCGTCTGCGGGTGCTTCGTCTGCGGGTGCTTCGTCTGCGGGTGCTTCGTCTGCAGGTGCCTCGTCTGCAACAGGAGCGTCCGCTTCGGCGGCTGTTTCGTCGGACGCGGGTTCTTGCAACGCGACCAATTGAACTGCACGTTCAACGGTGTTCGCTGACTGGTCTTCGGTCGCAGCTGCTTCGGCCGCAGCTTCTTCGGTTTCCGCAGCTGGCTCTTCGGCCTCGGTCGCTGCTGGCTGATCGTCCAGCTTCGAGGCTTCTTCGATTTCTTTGGTGAACGACTCGACTTGCTCCATACGACCATCAACGCCAGCGGCAAAGGTTTCGGCCGCGGTGGGGGCTTCTTCAGCCGGGGTCTCTTCGGCTGGCATTTCTTCTTCAGCGGCTTCCGCTGGCTCGGTCGCAGCGGGTTCAGTAGCCGCTGGCTCTGCCTCACCTTCGGTCATCGCTTCTTCGCTCGCAGCTTCTTCGGCAGATGGAGTTTCTTCCGTGGCGGGCATTTCAACGGTGGGCTCAACGATCACATCGGGAGGCAGCACGAACGCGCCGCCTTCTTTGCGTTTTTCGTATTCGGCACGAATTTCTTCGTCACTCAGCTTTGCGGCTTCGGCATCACGGAATGCCTGCAAGTCGGCGAGCAGGTACTCGAAACTCGCCGAATCGCGGCGTCGGAAACCGGGTTCGGGGGATTGGTCGCTGGGGTAACGCTCTTTGCCAGCTTCGTAGAGGGCAACGATGGTCGACTCGGACGGGTTTTCGTCGGTCTTGGAGATAAAGTCATTGACCAACACGCCGTAAGCTGCCACGGAAGCTTGCTGATTCAGCTTCAGGAAATTGTTCCAATGCTCCAGCGGCGATGCCACTGGCATCCCACCCATGCTGACCGATGCGTCAGCGGCCTGGAAATAAAGCTGTGCCAGCAGCTGTTTACGCAGCATATCCAGCAACTGGTACTCACCCATCTGGTTGTTTGTTTCTTGACGAAGCAGGGCATAGCGTTCGCGTTCGGTGACCAAACCGCTGGTGAAGCGATCCAGCCAACTGCGAATTGATGTATCGTCCAGCTCCAAGCCTTTTTGCTGGGCCAAGCTAGAAAACTGCAGCGTGCGGATGGACAGCTCTTCGCTGGGCGTCTGCTGGATGCCAACCGCCTGGACCTGCTGGCTCTGCGGATCAACGGTGAACAGAGTAGGTGTCCCGCCGCGGGCAACGGTCAGTTGCGCCAGCTTGCGCAGGTACTGGACCGTGGCGTAGTGATTCCGAGTGAACAATCCCACTCGACTGGCGGTCAGGGATACGCCATCGAATTCAGCGAGGACCGGATCGGTCATTCCGGGGCCGGAGCTGCGCATGTACTGGGAAACCGCCGGTAGCACGACGAAGGCAAACATCGCCAGCAGGATCAAGCCGGTCATCATGACCTTTTGATTGCGTCGAAACAGCTCCAGGGGATTCATAGCGCGAACTTTTTTGCAGTGAAGTGGAATCGGACCAGTCAGATTGAAGCGGAAAGCGTATCGCCGCCTGTTTTCAAGGGTCAAGCGGGAATTGGGCCAAACTCGCCCTTATCGGCATAGATCCACCGCTTTAGTAGTCGATTCAGCTTCACCAGTCGTAGACAGTTTGTGATACTTGCCGACTTTCCAAACTTTTTCCAAGTCGTGGGCCATAATTGCCGACGAACCGAAAAATCGCGTGTGTTTACGGAAATCACTCTCGCCGAATTTTGGCAGTCTAGCGAATCTTATTCGGATACAGTGGATTGACGAAGTCGCGTTTCTCTCGCTACCACTAAACCGACCGGTTCCGTTCTACCGTACCTGAGAAGAGCATCTTTTTAATGGCCAAGAGCAGCGGCAAGAGCCTGGTGATCGTCGAATCACCAGCCAAGGCACGAACGATTTCTAAATTCCTGGGCAGTAGTTACCAGGTGGAAGCCAGTATTGGACACGTTCGCGATCTGCCCGAAGGAAAGAAAGATGTCCCCGAGAAGTTCAAGGAAAAACCTTGGGCGTACTTGGGTGTCAACGTCGACGAGGGCTTCGAACCGCTCTACATCGTCCCGACGGACAAGAAAAAACAGGTCACCAAACTTCGTGCGGCTCTGAAAGACGCCGAAAACCTCTATCTCGCGACCGACGAAGACCGCGAAGGGGAAGCGATCAGCTGGCACCTGCACGAGCTGCTCAAACCCAAGGTCCCGGTCCACCGTTTGGTGTTCCATGAAATCACCAAAGAAGCGATCAGCGACGCTCTCGAGCACACCCGCCAGATCGATGCGGGCTTGGTCCGCGCCCAAGAAACACGGCGAATCATCGACCGCCTGTACGGCTACGACATGTCGCAGTTGCTGTGGCGCAAGGTCGGAAGCGGTACCTCCGCGGGCCGTGTGCAAAGCGTCGCTGTCCGCTTGATCGTCGAACGCGAACGCGAACGAATCGCCTTCGTCCGCGCGACCTACTGGGATATCGACGCTGTTTTCAAAACGGAATCCGGCGAATCGATGCCGGCGACCCTGACGCGGTACCAAAATCAACGCGTCCCCAGCGGAAAAGACTTCGACAGCGCGACCGGCAAACCAACTCGCGACGACCTGCTGCTGCTCAGCGAGCAACAGACCAACGAGCTGGCCGAAAAACTGCGTTCGACCGCGTTCTCGGTTACCAAGGTCGAAGTCAAACCGTTTTCCGAGCGGCCGCGAGCTCCCTTTACCACCAGTACGCTGCAACAGGAAGCCAACCGCAAGCTGGGCTTCGGTGCCAAACGCACCATGACGGCGGCCCAAAAGCTGTACGAAAACGGTTACATCACCTACATGCGTACCGACAGTACGATTTTGAGCAAGGAAGCGATCTCCGCCGCTCGATCGTTGGTCCGCAGCGAATACGGTGAGAATTACTTGCACCCAGACGTCCGCGTCTACAAAGGCAAAGTCAAAAACGCCCAGGAAGCTCACGAAGCGATTCGCCCCGCAGGTACTTCGTTCCGTCTGCCCGAATCGGTCCGCAGCAATCTCGATAACGACCAATTCCGCCTTTACGACCTGATTTGGAAACGGACTGTCGCGTGCCAAATGGCCGACGCCAAGAAGCAACGCATCAGCGTCGTCGTCGAAGGCGGTGAAGCGGCATTTACCGCAACCGGAACAAGCATCCTGTTCGAAGGTTTCTTGCGAGCCTACGTCGAAGGCAGCGACAACCCAGAAGCCGAACTGGCCGACAAAGAACGATTGCTACCAAACGTTCAAGAAAACGATTCGCTGGATCCCAAAACGATGGATCCGAAGAGTCACACGACGCAGCCCCCGGCGCGTTTCACCGAAGCATCGCTGACACGAACGCTCGAAGAAAAAGGCATCGGCCGCCCCAGTACGTTTGCGTCGATCATCGGCACCATCACCGACGAACGCCGGAACTACATCTACAAAAAAGGCAATGCCCTTGTCCCCAGCTGGCGTGCGTTCAGCGTCACCCGGCTGATGGAAGAACACTTCGGGACTCTGGTGGATTACCAATTCACCGCTGACATGGAAGACTTCCTGGACTCGATCAGCCGCAACGAAGGCGGCTCGGAAGAGTACCTCCGCCGGTTTTACTTCGGTGACGCCGAAGACGTGGCGACCCTGGACGATCCCAACATGGTCGACCACAACGTCGCGTTGAAACCGCGTCTGGAGAAAAAACTCGAAGAGATCGATCCGCGTAAAACGGCTCGTTTTCTGGTTGGAGTTCCTACCGAAGGCGAGTTCCGCGAAGAAGTCTTCGTCCGCGTCGGCAAGTACGGTCCGTTCCTGGAGCAGGGCGAACGCAAGGCCCCGATTCCTGACGGCATGCCACCGGACGAGCTGGACTTGGCCAAGGCACTCGAACTGCTCGAAGCCGGTCAGATCGAAGACGAGCCGCTGGGAAATCACCCCGAAACCGGCAAACCGATCTACGTCAAAATCGGCCGCTTCGGCCCCTACATCCAACTGGGCGAACCCGACGACCCGGAAAAGAAAAACCAGTCGCTGCTGAAGGGCATGACGGCGGAAGACATCACCCTGGAAACCGCCTGCAAGCTGCTGGAATTGCCTCGAAACCTTGGTAACTTCCCGGACAACGACCAACCGATCGAAGCTTTCGACGGTCGCTATGGCCCCTACGTCAAATGCGAAAAGGAAACACGGTCGCTGCCCGACGGTGTCTCGCCGCTGGAAGTCACGCTCGAAGAAGCGATCAAGCTGCTCCGAGAACCGAAACGCCGTGGACGTGCGGCACCGAAAGAACCGCTGAAGGTCTTCGAAAACAAGTCGCCAGTAACCGAAGGCGAGGTCAAGGTCCTTGACGGACGCTATGGCCCCTATGTGACCGACGGCGACACCAACGCGTCGCTTCCCAAGGGAACCGAACCGAAGGACCTGACCTTCGAATCCGCCCTCGATTTGCTAGCCGAGCGGGCCGCCAAAGGGGGATCGAAGAAGAAAAAGAAGAAGGCGACCAAGAAGAAAGCCACGAAAAAGAAAGCTGCCAAGAAAAAGGCATCGAAGAAAAAAGGCGTAAAGAAGAAAACCACCAAAAAGAAAGCGACGAAGAAAAAAGCCACCAAGAAGAAGGCTTGATCGTCAGATACCGAGTTCCGTCGGGACGCGAAAATGACTAAACTTCGCGGCCCGAACATCAATACATCAATAAAACCCTGCTTTTGGAGCCATCCTATGCCAAGTGGCATTGAACGCCGCCGTGAGATCCGTCGCCTGCGAACCCGCCGTAAGAAAGTTGCCAAATTGTTGGCCCGCGCCAAAACTGGCTCGATGGAAAAAGGCGAAGTCGCACGCAAGCTTCGCGCTCTGACTCCCGGTGCGGACGTCATCATCGAACGCGAAGGCCTCAACGCCTAGTTCCGATTGCAGCTTCTCGCTTGATCAGACCGCAGGCCCACGATCGGGCCGCCATCGTCGCGTCAAGCAAGCTTGACCGCGTTCAATCGAGCATCCGGTCGGTTAGATCCGTGGATCCGACCGACCGGATTTTTTTATGCACTGCTTGATACACCGCTTGATGCATTGCCGGACGATTTCGTCCCCGACCAGGCCGCTCCCCACCACGTGCCCTGCGCGGCACATGCACCCAACCTTCCCAGCCAAAAAATTCTGTTTGGTTTGGCTGAACCTTCGCTAGGCAACAGGCGTAACTGTCGCCTAACGTCTGAGTCTCATTCCACAACATAGAACGACCATGTCAGAGAACGATCAGCGGCGACCCATGATCGAAGCCGACGGACTGAGCAAGTTCTACGGCCCGTTTGCCGCCGCTCGCGAAGTCAAGTTTTCCGTGATGCAGGGCGAACTCGTTGCGTTTCTCGGTCCCAACGGTGCTGGGAAAAGCACGACGATGAAAATGTTGACCGGCTACATCGCCCCCAGTGAAGGGGAAGCGAGAATCGCCGGTCACAACATGATGCACAAGCGAATCGAAGGCAGCCGGCACCTCGGTTACCTGCCCGAAAGCGGCCCGCTGTACATGGAAATGACGCCCTCGGGCATGCTTGATTTCTTCGCCGAAGCACGCGGCCTGACCGGCGCACGCAAACGCGATCGAATCGACGCGGTTGTCGATATCTGCGACCTGTCGTCGGTGATTTACAAGCCGATCAGCAAGCTGTCGAAAGGTTTCAAGCAACGGGTCGGGATGAGCCAAGCGCTCTTGCACGACCCTGACGTTCTGATTCTGGACGAACCGACCGCCGGGTTGGACCCCAACCAAATTCGCGGCGTCCGGAAAACGATGCGGAAGCTTGCCGAGACCAAAACGATTCTGTTGTCAACGCACATCCTTCAAGAAGTCGAAGCGATGGCGAACCGCGTTGTCATGATCAATGAAGGTCGACTGGTCTACAACGGCGATGTCGAAGGCTTGCGGGTCCGTGGCGACAACGATTTGGACGAAGCGTTCTATCGGCTCACGCACAGCCCCGACCATGCGGCTGCCGAATCGACCTGATCAACGTCTTACATCGTGCGAAAGGCTGACCGTGCCCCGCGTGATCGGTCGCTTTGAACAACATCCAACGAACTCCCCCACATCTCTCTGCTCGATTCGACATGAACGACAGTCTTTTTGCGTTGCTGAACCTTGTCATCATGGACGCCATTTTTATGTGCGTCGTGCTGGCCATCTTCGGGCTGCTGGCCGGTACCAAACGGGCCGCGTTTGCGGTGATGAAGCGGAACTTTGTCGGCTATTTCAGCAACCCGACCGGATACGTGTTTCTATGCATCTTCGTGTTCCTGACCTCGGTTGCCGCGTTTTGGCCCTACGAGTTCTTTAATCAGAACCTCGCCACACTCGATCAGCTGAACTACTGGTACCCGTTGATCATGCTGGTTTTCATCCCGGCGATCACGATGAGTATCTGGGCAGAAGAAAAACGTGCGGGCACCGATGAGTTGCTGCTGACACTGCCGGCCGACGACTTTGACATCGTCATCGGTAAATACATGGCCGCCGCGGCAATCTTCACCGCGTCGCTGCTATTTAGCCAACTGAGCACCTTCGTCACGCTGACGATTTTGACCGAAGGCAGCTTGGACACGGGACTGATCTTCAGCACTTACCTCGGGTACTGGTTCGTCGGAATCACGATGATCGCGATCGGCATGGTCGCGTCGTTCCTGACAGGGAACTTGACGGTCGGCTTTATCCTGGGTGCTTTGTTTAACGCGCCACTCGCGTTTGCGTCGCTTGCCAATTCGGTTGTTCCCGAGAAAGAAATCTTCGGCTTTAACCTCGCCGAGTTGGTTCAAGCGAGCGGGATCGCGAGGCCGTTTGATGACTTTGGCCGTGGTGTTGTCAGTGCCTCATCGATCAGCTACTTCATTCTGGTCACTGTCGTCGCGCTTTATGCCTGTATGGTGCTAATCGGTCGCCGTCACTGGACTGGCGGCAAGGACGGCAACACGATGGCGTACCACTATCTCGCGCGAATCATCGCATTGGTCGTGATCACCACGAGCGCCGTTTCATTGTTCCGGCATCGTGATCCCAAACGTTTCGATATGACCGAGGGCAGAGTCAGCTCTTTGGCGCCCGCGACCAGCAAACTGATCAGCACGCTGGAAACAGACCGCCCGATCAAAATCGATGCGTTTATCAGCAAAGACATCCCCGAGATGTACGCCCGGACGCGGTACGAACTGATCAACTTGCTGAAAGAGTTCCGCAGCGAAGCGGCCGCAAGTGGCCGTACCATCGAAGTCAACTTGCACGACGGGATCGACCTCTTCAGCGAAGATGCCGCCTTGGCGTCGGAGCGTTTCGGTATCGAACCGGTGACCCGAATGGTTCGCGAACAAGGTTCGTTCCAACAGAAACGATTGATTATGGGTGCCGCTTTCCGAGCGGGCCTGGAAAAAGTCGTCGTGCCGATTTTTGAATACGGCATTCCCGTTGAATACGAACTGGTACGCTCAATCAACACCGTCGCACGCGGCGAACGCAAACGTCTTGGCGTCGTCCGCACCGATGCCCAATTGATGGGCGGCGTGTCGATGGCGGGAATGCAGATGCGACGGATCGAAAAGCACCCGCTGATCGACGAGTTGAGCAAACAATACGAGGTTGAAGAAATCAATCTCGATGCTCCGGTCGATCCTGAAGTCTTCGACGCGATCTTGTGTGTTCAACCGTCGTCGCTCGCACCTCCACAATTTGAACGCCTGATCGAAGCCGTCCAAGCGGGAGTACCGACCGCGATTTTCGAAGACCCATTCCCATATGCACGCCCAGAAATCACGGCGACGGGTGACCCCAAACAATCCGGCGGCGGAATGTTTGGCGGAGGCGGACAACAGCCCAAAGGCGATATCCGTGCTCTGTGGAAGGTGCTCGAGTTGCAAAGCAAAGGCCAACCCGGCGTGCCTTATTTCAACTGCGACATCGTTTGGCAGGACTACAATCCCTATCCAAACCTGGAAATGAACGTGGACCCGTTCTGGGCTTTCATCGACGAAAGCGCCCCTGGGATCGATGCCGGACAAGCACTCAGCTCGGAGAGCCCAATCACCGATGGATTGCGTCAAGTCTTGGCGTTGTACGCCGGGTCGGTCGCGCCAATTGAAAATGCGACGCTGAAACACACTCCACTGCTAAGCACCGGTGCTGTCAGCGGAACGTTAAACGTCACGAAGCTGACCCAGTTGATGCGGACCGGAATGGACGGACTCGCCAACGCCATTGACGGTGCCGATCCGAACCAAGTTCTGGCAATCACAATCGAAGGCGAAAGCGATCAGCCCACGAAGGCCGAAACCGACGCGGATCCCGCTGATGCGCCCGAAGACAGCCCCAAGCCGAAAGCATCCGGCATCAAAGCAGCTTACGTTGCCGACACCGATTTGATGTTGGACGTGTTCTTGCAGATCCGGGCCGATCCAAACACCGCCACCGAGCTGCGTTTCCAATTCCAGAACGTCACGTTCCTGCTGAACATCATTGACTGGTTGACCAACGAAACCGACTTCATTGAAGTCCGAAAGCACGAACCGCACTTCGCAAGCTTGACGATGATCGATGCGGAAAAAGAAGTCGCCAGCAGCGAGGTTCGCAAGAAACGCAAAGAGTACCAAGACGAATCGAAAGCCGCCGTCCGTGAAGCCGAAGAGGCGATGGACCGCGAGCTAAAAGATCTTCAGGAAGAACTTCGTGAGTTGGAAAAGAAGAGCGAGAGTGGCAATATCCCGCAGTCGGTGATGAATGCCAAAGCGATCGAGTTTCAAACCATCCAAAGCCAGTTGCAACGTGCCTTGGACGTCAAACGTGCGAAGGCCGAACGCCAGGCCGAGCAAAACATTGCTCGCATCCAGCGTGAATCCGACCAAAAGGTCACCGCGATTCAGAACCAAGTCAAAGCTTACGCCGTCGCACTTCCGTGCATCCCGCCACTGGTCGTGGGCGTTTGCGTGTTCGCTTCACGTCGTCTTCGCGAACGTGAAAACATCAGCAAAGCTCGACTGAAATAGTCCATCGGAAATGAAATCCCGGCAGCAGTCATTGCACCTGCCGCCGCGGAAGAAACAAGCTGACACACCTCGACTCGCTTGCGTCCTCCTTCACGGCTCGGCAAGCAATCGATCGAAGAACAACCTCGAAATACAACGTTTCAATCAAGAGAATTGACGGTGAACGAAACCAAGAAAACTGGGATCTTCTGGGGCATCGCCCTGGCGGTCGCGTTGATCGCCGCTGTCATCGTTTGGCCACAAAACGACGATGAAAGCGAAGACGGATACGGCAACTTGATTAGCCAATTGCTGTTCCCCGAGTTCAAGGACGCGCTGGCCGCATCCAGCTTGAAAATCGTTACCTTCAACGAGACCCTGGGCGAACTGAAGAACTTTGAAGTTCGCAAGGACTCTGAATCGGGTATCTGGACGATCCCGTCAAAGGGCGGCTATCCCGCCGACGCAGTCGAACAGATGAAGGACGCGGCGAACGCTTTGGTCGGACTGAAGATTCTTGACGTTCCCACCGACAACCCTGAAGACCATTCGGGAATGGGTGTCGTCGAGCCAAAAATCGAAACACTCGACGTTGGTGACGAAGGCGTCGGGCGGTTGGTCTCGTTCAAAGACAAGTCCCAAAAAGAACTCGCGTCACTGATCATCGGCAACCCCGTCAAAGGCCAAGAGGGACAGCTCTACGTTCGTAAGCCCGGTCAAGATCCAGTCTATGTCGTTAGCTTGAACGACCAACCGATGACCACCAAGTTCGAAGACTGGATCGAAGAAGACTTGCTGCAAATGAGCAGCATCGACGTCGAAAATGTCGAGATCAAAGACTACAGCGCGACCCTGGGAATTCAGGGTGTTACCCTGTCGCGAAACTACAAAGTCGATCTCGAAAAAGATGGCACCAACTGGAACCTTGTTTCACTAAAGGAATACGACAAGGACAACCCTCGTGCCGAGCCAACCGAAGTTGAAATCGATCCCGATCAAACGCTGAACTCCCAAAAGCTGAACGATCTGGCAAACGCACTCGACGATCTCAAATTCGTCGACGTTAAACGAAAGCCCGAAGGCGTTAGCGCGAACTTGAAAGCCGACAAAGACTTCTCATCAGACCAAGAATCCGCTCGGCAACTCGCCGCACGTGGTTTCATTCCTGTCCCGATGGGCGAAAACCAAGAAATCGAAATTCTCTCCGCCAACGGCGAGATGACTGCGACGACCAAAGACGGTGTTCAGTACATCTTGCGATTCGGCAACATCAGCGGCACCACCGAAAAATCGGAAGAGGATGACGAAGAAGAATCCGACGAAACCGCCGGTGGCGTGAACCGATTCTTGATGGTCAGCACCATCGTCGACGAATCAAAATTCCCACCGCCAGACCTGAAATCGATCCCGCAAACGATCGAAGAACTCGATGCGTTAGACGCTGCCGAAGAAGCAGCAGCTGCAGCCGCGGCAGCCCCACCGGAGCTGAATCAGAACACTCCTGAAACCTCGGAAACGCCCGAGATGACGGAAGAGGCGACAACCGAAGACTCTTCAGAAGATGCCTCAGAAGCCGACATGCAAGAGACAGCAAGTTCGGAAGCCGACGCCGCTGAAACCGAAACCGCTGAGGAAGTGACGGACGGCGAAGCCGCGGAAGCCCCAGAATCGGAAACGGAACCAACCGGCGAAACCGGTGAAGTCGAAGCGAGTGGCGAAGGCGAAGCGACAACCGTCGGCGAAGGCCAAGAGCCAGCTGCCCAAGAGGAATCGTCCGATGACGAATCTTCCGATGCAGTTACCGAAGACACCCCGGCCGATGAGCCCACACCCCAGCCGGTCGCCGAAACCGAAGGTGAAAAACTGGAACGACTTGCCGCGATCCAAGAAAAGATCACAAAGGAAAACGAGCGAAAGATTGAAGATCGCAAAGAGCAACTTCAACAAGCAGAGCTGCTAAGCAAATCGCTCAACGAACGCTTTGCCGACTGGTATTACGTGATCCCCGAAGAAACGTATTCGAAGCTTCACATCAGCCGCGACGAACTGTTCGAAAGCGAAGACACTCCCGCCGCACCAGCCTTCAACCCCGCCGCTCCTCCGGGACTCCAAGGCTTGCCGGGATTTGGTAGCGGCTTCGGAAACTAAATCGGCAACCAATGACACGAGGCTCGATCGCGAGCCAGCAAACCGAAAAGAGCCCTCGGATCGCATGACCCGGGGGCTCTTCTTTTTTGATTCGAGCTCGATTCCCAGGTAGGTTCCCGGAATCGGAAGGAAGGTCTAAGACGCTTTCACGAGCGTCATATGAGTCACGATCAGGTTGCCGTTCGCCTGGGTTGCGGCTGCCGCGATGCAATATCCCATGTTGGTGTAAATGCCCATGATCTGCGGTGCGGTGCCGCCTTGTGCGATCGCCTGTAGGGCAGACATGGGGACGTGGTCGCTAGGCTTGAATTCGGCGACGACCTCGACTTCATTTTTCAAGGTCGCCCAAGCGGCGTTGCAAGATGGGGTGGCGACGTGAGCAATCTTCAGGGCACCGTTCTGCTTGTAAGCAGCCATGTAGCAGCCAGTGAAGTTCGAACTGATAACGTCTTTACCCTGCGGGATAACAAAGTTGATCGCGTTGGGACGATACGGCAGGTAGATGACTTCGGTACCGTTGATGGTAAACGTTTGGTCGGATGCCTGTTGCTGACCGCCACTGCCATCGATATCAGCTGTCAACAACGCGGTCCGAATGTCACCAGAGATGGCATGACCTTTCAACGTATTTTCAATCATCTTCTTTACTTCGAACTAGGATCGCGCCATGCGCTGAAGTGTGGGTGGTACCTGATGTCCAACCCTAGACCCCAGTTAGCGTTCACCCCGGAAAAACCGATCCAGGACCGCTGACTGCCTTTCCGACGGGACCGATTATCCGACTCGTGCTGCTTGCTCAACTCGCCCCGCCAAAACAAAACCCGTCAAAACAAAAAAAGCCATGGACTGCACATCGCTGGTGCAACCCATGGCTTTTGCGGTGCGACGCAAGAAGGCGTCGGATTTACTTGGCAGCCGCGAATCGAGCTGCGACGGCGTCCCAATCGACGACGTTCCAGAACGCCGAAATGTAATCAGGACGACGGTTCTGATAGTTCAGGTAATAGGCGTGTTCCCAAACATCCAACCCGAGAACAGGGGTTCCGCTGATGCCAGCGACAGCGGCACCCATCAAAGGGCTATCTTGGTTGGCAGTGCTGCCGATTTTCAAGCTTCCGCCTTCGACGTACAACCAAGCCCAACCGCTACCAAAGCGAGTCGCGGCGGCTGCTTCGAACGCTTCTTTCATCGCGTCAAAGCTGCCGAATGCACTGTCGATCGCCGCAGCCAAGTCACCCGATGGCGAGCCGCCTTTTCCAGGTCCCATCACGCTCCAAAAGAGCGAGTGGTTGGCATGACCGCCACCGTTGTTGCGGACGGCGCCTTGTTTATCAGCTGGAACAGCCGAAAGGTCCGAGATCAGATCTTCAACCGATTTCGATCCCAGGTCGGTACCTTCGACGGCGCCGTTCAACTTGGCGACGTAGCCTGCGTGGTGCTTGCCATGGTGGATTTCCATGGTTTTCGCATCAATGTGTGGTTCCAAGGCGTCTTTGGCGTAAGGCAATTCTGGCAATGTGTAAGCCATCGAAGCATTCTCCAATGTTGATTCGGGGAAGTTAGCTGATTTGTTCTGTTTGGCCCGACCGGAATCGGGGACCGTGCTTCGTGAAACGATAGCGGCAGCGGCAAGTCCGCGCAAGGTGGCTGATTCGAACCCAGTCTCCAGACGTGGTAGAATTCGATCAGTGCCAATGATCCGACGCCCAGTATGGCAGTGCACCAAACGAGTTTTCCGAGGTGCACAATCTGTTCCCAAATCCGGGTTCGTCTCTCCAAAGTATCCGCGATTCCCAATGAAACAGCTTTCGATTCCGAGTTTTATCGCACCCCGCGTCCTGCTCGCATTCGGTGGCGTTCAGCAATTGGCCATCACCGTCGTCGCCCTACTCGCCGGCACCGTTGTGACCGCAGACGAGCGGAGCGATTTGCACGATTCTTCGTCATCGAGTGCCGACATCCAACCGATTGGTGAATCAGAATCCATTTTCGTGCGGCATATCGAACCGTTGTTGCGGACCAAATGCTTTGGCTGCCACGGTGCGGATCAGGATGCGATCGAAGGCGAACTTGATCTCCGGATCAAACAATCGGCTTTCGCCGGAGGCGAGAGCGGTGAAACAGCAATCGTACCCGGTCACCCCGAACGAAGTCCGCTGTATCTGGTGATGACTCGCACAAGCGACGACTGGTCGGCGATGCCACCCAAAGAAGCGGAAGCGGTCAGCGCGGACAAGTTAAGCAACGTCCATCGCTGGATCGCAACCGGTGCCGTCTGGCCCACCACATCACGAGCCGACGAAATCAAACGCGTCAATGCCGAACGCTGGTCCGCCGAAGACGGCATTACCATCGCAACGTCGGGCGGACTAGACGATGCCTGGACCAATCGTCGCTACAAGCCCGAGTTACTTTGGGCATACCAACCGGTCGAAAAACCTGTAATTGGTCCGAACGCCATTCAACCGATCGACTGGCTGATCCAACAGGCGATGCCGCCAGGACTTCAGCACGCCGGTCCGGCTGATCGCAGAACGTTTATTCGCCGAGCCAGTTTTGATCTGACGGGCCTGCCGCCGACTCCCGAACGAACGGAAGCCTTTGTTGCCGACCAACGCGACGATGATGTCGTGATCGCCGAATTGGTCGAACAACTTTTAGCATCAAAGCACTATGGCGAACGGATGGCTCAGCATTGGCTGGACGTCGTGCGTTATGCAGACTCCTCCGGCCTTGCGAACGATTTCCATCGTGGCGGTGCCTGGCGCTATCGCGATTACGTCATTCGCTCATTCAACGACGACAAGCCCTACAACGAGTTCATCGTCGAACAAATCGCCGGTGACGAACTCGATCCCGATGATCCCGAAATGCTGATCGCACTGGGCTATCTACGCATGGGTCCTTGGGAGTTGACCGGCATGGAAGTCGCCAAGGTCGCGAGGCAACGCTTTCTCGATGATGTCACCAATAGCGTCGGTGAAACCTTCCTCGCTCATTCGCTGCAATGTGCCAAATGTCATGACCACAAATTCGATCCCGTTCCCACGCGCGACTACTACAGCATCCAGGCGGTTTTTCAAACCACCCAACTCGCCGAGCGACGCGCCGAACGGTTGGATTGCGAAAACACCGATGGCTTTGATCAGCAAGCGTACCTGAAACTCCGCCGCGCCGAATACGAACGCCTCTCCCAAGAGCTCGATGATGCGTTGCTTGCCAACGCGCTGGCTTGGTATCGCGAGCAAGGCCTAGACGATTCGCATTGGAAACAGATCGTTCAGCAGCTTCAACAACAAGGTAAAACGTCAGTCTTCAATGCGGCTCGCAACCAGATCAAGAAAGGCTTGGCGGAGGATCAATACCCACCGAAATTGGTCGGCTTCACCCCACAGCAATTCGGACTTGAACGCGTCACACGCAAAGGGCTGCAAGCACTCGCCTTTGAAGACGACAGCTTCAAACCGTTCGCATTGTCTGTTTATGGAGGACACACACCGTCGGTGAAATCAATCAGTTCTCCGTTTCGGATTCCCGTCGACCTAACGAACGGTGAACTGGAACGGGGACAGATCTTGACCGGTGGTGATCCGTTTTCGCCCGGACAAACGGTTCAGCCTGGTGTACTCAGCGTCCTTGGCAGTTCCCTAGAAGCTCCCATTCCCGACTCGATCAGTGGGCGTCGACTAGCGTTCGCGCAATGGATTGCCGACGAGAACAACCCGCTAACAACGCGAACCATCGCTAATCGCATCTGGATGTGGCACTTTGGCAATCCCATCGCTGGCAACCCAAATAACTTTGGATCTACCGGAAAATTGCCAACCCATCCGAAATTACTCGACTACATCGCCGCGACACTTGTCGAAAACGATTGGTCCATCAAGTCGATCCATCGCTTGATCATGACCAGTCACGCTTACCGACGATCGAGTATTCACCCGGATCCCGAGCAGCTCGAAAAGCTTGATCCGGCGGGCGACCGCTATGCCGTATTCTTGCCGCGGCGATTAACGGCGGAGGAAATTCGTGATTCGATGCTGGCCATCACCGGAGAGCTCAATCCGGCGATGGGCGGCGTACCCTGCCGCCCCGAAATCAATCTCGAAGTCGCCCTACAACCACGGCAAATCATGGGTACCTTTGCCGCCGCATGGCAGCCCAATCCGCTTCCCAAAGACCGACACCGACGTTCAATCTATGCCTGTCGCTTGCGTGGACTGGCTGATCCTGCGCACGAAGTTTTCAATTTGCCAGGCCCCGACTTTTCGAGCGAAAAGCGCGACGCGTCCAACGTCACTCCCCAAGTCTTTGCACTCTTCAACAGCGAACGTTCCCACCACCGTGCATTGGCATTTGCCAATCGGTGCATCCAAGAAACCCAAGACGATGCACAGGCAATTGCACGTTGTTTTGAACTCGCTTACGGCCGTTTGCCCAGCGAAACCGAAACGCGATTACTGCTGGAGCATTGGCAGACGGTCGAACAGTTACTCCCGGAAGACGCGATTGCATTCAAACAACAACCGACGGAGATTTTGCGTGAAGCCGTGGAGGAAAACACTGGTGAGCAATTCAGCTTTGTCGAAACACTGCATGCCAACCGTGACTTCGTCGCCGACCTGCAGCCGACACAAGTCGACCGACACACACGGGCATTTGCCGACCTTTGCTTGGCGATCTTGAATTCAAACGAATTCATCTACGTTTACTAGCCGTAGGCAACTCACCATGAATCATCTGCAATCCTCCAGACGCGATGTCCTCTATGGCCTCGGCGCCAGTTTGGGCAGCGTCGCGTTCACCGCAATGATGGCTGACGAATTGGCCGCCAGTGAAACACCGAACGATCTACAGCCTCGCCCGCAACAGATCCCGGCGCGTGCGAAACGCTGCATCTTTTTGATGATGGAAGGCGGACCTTCGCATATCGACACGTTTGATCCGAAGCCAAAACTCGAACAGCTTCACCTGAAAGAATTCAACCGTAGTGGAAAACAAAAGTCCGCGATGGAAAGCGGGAAACGGTACTTCGTCCAAAGCCCGTTCCGCTTTATCAAGGCAGGCGACTGCGGCGCCGACATGGCCGAAAACTGGGAACGTCTTGCCAGTGTCGCCGATGAACTTTGCTTTTATCGCGGTTGCCAAGTCGACAGTGTGAATCATCCCACCGCCATGTATCAAATGAACTGCGGGAACCGATTCGGTGGCGACCCCGCGATGGGAGCTTGGGTGACGTACGGCCTCGGGTCAGTCAACCAGGACTTGCCCGGATTTGTGGTGTTGCCAGCGGTATCTTATCCGCAAGGCGGTTCAGCCAACTGGAGCAACGGGTACTTGCCGGCACAATTCCAAGGTACCGCCCTGCGTCCGACCGGATCGCCGATTTTGGATTTGAATCCGCCAGCAGGTGTCAGTCGATCACGCCAGCGATTAAACCTTGACCTGGTCGCGGAATTGAATCAGCGGCATGCGGCAAAACACCCAACACACGGCGACTTGTCTGCACGCATGGCGAATTACGAACTTGCGTTCCGCATGCAAATGCAAGTCCCCAGTGTCCTCGACATTGCCGACGAAGACCAAAAAACGTTGTCGCTCTACGGTGTCAATCAAAAGCCAACCGATCAATTCGGACGCAAATGTCTGCTTGCTAGAAAGCTGATCGAAAACGGCGTTCGCTTTGTGCAGTTGTATCACGGCAGTTGGGACAGCCATGATTACATCCAGCGAGCGCACGGAAGTTTGGTCAGCGCGGTCGACCAACCGATCGCAGCCCTGATCAGCGACTTGAAAGCACGCGGGCTGCTCGAGTCAACACTCGTTGTCTGGTGTGGCGAATTCGGCCGATCACCCGACAATGGAGTTCGCGGTGGCACAGCTTATGGACGCGATCACAATCCGAATGCGATGTCAATCTGGATGGCCGGAGGAGGCGTTAAAGCGGGTCACACGATCGGCGCGACCGACGAAACCGGCGCCGAAGCGGTTGAGAACGTGCATCATGTGCGAGACTTGCACGTCACGCTTTTAAGATTGCTGGGCCTGGACGATAACAAGCTGACGTTCTACCACGCCGGTCGCTTCAAACAGCTCAGTCAGTTCGGCGGCAAAGTCATCGAAGAACTCATCGCATGAAAGTAGCCGCTTGGTCTTTGCCGCACCTCATGCTCCTTACGATGCGTCAGGCTCTTTCCGGCGATCGTGAATAGACTGTTTCGAACTTCCATCAGTCGAACTTCATGCTGCGTCCTTGCTTCTTTTGACTCTTTTGAATTTTGGCTTCCTTGCGACGGCGTTTGCTTCCTAGCGTCGGCCGTGTCGCCTTGCGTTTTTTAGGCGGACGCCGTGTATCGGTCAGCATCTTCACCAATCGGGTGCGGACCTCTTCCAAATTTTGCGTTTGATCTCGGTGTTGATCACTTTGCAAAACCAACTGACCTTCGCGGTTGATTCGATTGCCAAAGCTTCTTCGAAAGCGATCTTTCCAATCGTCGGCAATCAATTCGGATTGCTCGAACGACCAGTGCAGAATCACTTTCGAATTCACCTTATTGACGTTCTGCCCTCCCGGACCGCTACTTCGTGCGGTCGTAATCGTGAATTCGGAAGCGGGCAACGTCAGATGCGTGCTGACGACTAAATCGTTCATACCAATCGAAGCAAACGTGAAACGGGCGGACGACAAAGGACACAACGCTCGCGCCCATGGTTCACCAATCCTAGTGTTCGCTCATGATAGTCGACGATCAACCCGAGACGAAATCACCAGCCCGGATGGTGGTGGTGATGTCCGGTGGACGATCCATATCGATCCCCCGTCAGTTCGTTCTGCATCAATCCCAATAACGGGTATGCTTCGCGAACAATGATCCGCCGCATGTGCAGGATCAATTGCGAATCGTGTCGGCGCGTCCCATCGTGACTTTGGTGACGCAGTTCACGATCGAGTCGTCCAAGCAACGATTTCGCCGAGGTCACGTCAGTTTGGATGTGGCGTAACATCCCCGAATCGACATGATGGTCACCTGCCGCGTGATGTAAAATCGAATGCATGTGCTTTTGCAACTGTTCCAACTGGTCGACGTACCGTTCGATCGAATCGGAGTGGTGATAGTCCTGCGAGAGGTCGTGTGCGTCGTCATGTAAGTGTTCGGCGATTTTTGCCAACCGGTCAGCATACTCGTCCAGCTTCACCACATTCGGCCGATGAACGAAACGGCTTTCCACTCGGTGAAAATTCGAATCGTGTTGGCGATTACGATGCGACGCATGCGAACCGAATCGCTGCGAGCCGAAGTAAAACTGCGCATCCGCTTCCGGAAGAGGCAGGGCAGTGAATCCAAACAACAAGGCGATCGCAGGCAGGAAACGGGTCATTGGTAAGTCCTCGTGCTGAAACGGTTGAGTAGCTTTCTTGCTATCTGCCAACATTTGCAGACCACGTGCCAAATCACAAAATAGCGTGTTTCCTGGGTGTTTCACGTGATATTGGATAAACTAGGGACTCAAAGCGCAGTCCTTTCGACACCCTGAGCGCCATCACCTCGACGACTCCAACAAGTTTTTTGATGTCTCGAACCAATCGACGTCGCACACGAATCTTTGTCCTGCTCGGAATCGCGGTATTCGCGATTGCCGGAGCACTCGGATATATCGAATTTGTATTCTCCAGACCCATCGGAGAGGGCCCGGCTGGCCCCGAAGTTGACCGAGCGGCATTTCAATCGACATGGAGCGACCAACCAATCCATGTCATCGGATTAGGCGATAGCGTGACTGCCGGGCTGGGCGCAAAAAACAAAAGCCACTCTTACTTCAATCGCGTTCTAGAAAACCCTTCTGACGAGCAGGTTGCGATGGAAGGCATCTGTTTGAAATCAGTGTTGCCGAACCTAACTCATCACAACTACGCGATCTCGGGATCAGAATCCGAGACCCACCTGGAAGTCATTCGAGACACGATCCCGGTCAACGACAACGCTTTTGGCATCGTGCTCATGACTTCCGGCGGGAACGACCTGATCCACAGTTATGGCCGCAGTGCCCCTCGCGAATGCGGAATGTATGGCGCGACACTAGAACAGGCCGAACCATGGATCGCGAACTTCGAAGTGCGTCTGCGGATCATGCTGATTGAACTGCAGCGCAAGTTTCCGCTGGGCTGTGAAATCTATCTGGGCGACATCTACGACCCAACGGATGGTGTGGGCGATGCCCCGAGCATCTTTCTGCCTGATTGGCCCGACGGACTGACAATTCACGCCCGTTACAACCGAACGATTCGATCGGTTGCGGATGAATTCGAAAACGTGTTCGTGGTCCCGCTCTACGATACGTTTCTCGGTCACGGATCACATTGTCGCCAATTTTGGCGTGCGAATTACGATCGAGATGATCCGCACTATTGGTTCTATGACAATATCGAAGACCCAAACGATCGCGGCTATGACGCGATCCGACGGGTGTTCCTCAACACGATTGTCAGCCAGTCAGACCTGCGTCCAATCCCACTTTAATCGCGTTCAACAAACCGTCCGAGGTAAACATCATTGCCAAACGATCAGGATTCGTCTCCCTACAGACCGCCAATTGAACTCGCTGAGACATCGGGTGCGTTCTGCCCACGGTGTCACGGCGAAATGGATGAAGGATCAATCACCTCGACAGCAACAATTCGCTGGCGTTCAAAGTCGGCTGGTCTGCTCCGGAAGTTTTTATTGGGCGGCAGAAAACTTGGACGTAGCAAATCCGGCTTCCCGTACCGCATTCCCGCGTTCCGTTGTCACCACTGCGAATTGGTGATTTTGAAATGACAACAGCGATTATGGACGCTCGCGAAAATTCCATTCAGGAGTGCCCTGTGGATCAGGAAAATGGGGTGCCTTGCCTGTTTCGAAATCGCTTGGCTGAATCGCAAGGTTCTTCCAGTGATCTTGGTCGCGGATGAATCCATAGAACGTTGGGTAATACGGATCGACAAAGGAAACATCCGTCTTTGCCGGGATTTTTCGATCGGTCAAAAAGTAGACCGCGTTGACGATCAAACGTCGCAAGTCTTCATCAACGAAGTCGACGCTTGCCCCACCGGTCGTACAAAAGGCCCGACCGGTCGCTCCACCGGGAGATGTGTACTGGTGCAACCAAGCAAACGCCTGCATCGGCGAATTTTTGCTGCCTTCGATATTGGGCGACTCAGGATCGAGTGACTTCGTTACGGCAGCACGCAGCAAGACTTGATCGTCGTCGCTCAAGTGAACAACCCCGTAGACATCTGATGGCGTAAAGATGGAGTCTACTGAACGCAAAATCGGATGTTCGGCTTGGTCGTCAGCAACGACGCTACGTGCACCTTCGACTTTGTGCTGTCCGTGGTGGTTCACCCATTGCTCGCCCAAAATATTCAGCCCGAACTGTCCGTAGGAAAGCTTTCCACCGAAGTTACCGCTTCCGTTGAAAGCGTGCGTTGCGGTACGAAACCCGACCACTGGTTTACCGGCATCAATGAACTTGGTGACGTGAGCGGCATCGTCAGCAGATGGCTGTCGGAATCGAGTACCGATGATCATCAGATCGGCATCATCGAGTTGCTCCCAACCGACGACACCCTGTGAATTGTTTGGGTCGACGTACGACTGATCGGCACTCATCGAAAACAGCACGACACAATCATAGCCATGATGGACGGACAAGATCTTTGCCAACATCGGCATCGACTCTTCCGTACGGTACTCTTCATCACCGGCGACCAGGACAACTTTGCCGTGGCTGTCACCTTTGGCCGGGAATTCCAGCACACCGCTTTCGGCATGACAGATTGCAACAGAGGTCGTGGTCAGTCCCAAGCAAAGCAGTGTGAGCAACGACTGCTTGAGGAGAGAGGGCAAGTTGAAAAGCGAACGTTTCATACCGGCAGCACAAGGTTGGATAGGAGGCGGGATCATCAACGATGGGGCTGCCAGTTTATCTTAAATCGTCTGCAACAATCGGGCCCAGCGAAATAAATCCTTGAATCGCAGTTCACCACCGATCGTGACAGGGTAGCCCGAGTCCGCCAACGGAGTCAGCCACGTTGGGCCCTCGTCGACGCTTTTGATTGGCAGCAAGATTTGCAAAGAACGGTCAGGTTCGTTTTCACGTAGCCGGACGGCCGGCGGACGTGCTTGATCGGACACCGCGATACCGTCGAAGTTTTTTCGGTCCGAAAGTGCCATCGCGATGACCATCGAATCGGCTGCTGTGGGCTTCACACCTTTGACAGCCGCCAGGGATGCGATCGCGGTCGCCCCCACCTGGACACGCTGCGCCATCATCGTGGTCATGCGTGACACCACGTCGATTTCTTTTGGCTGCCAGCGTTGATCGTCTTCGCTGCAAATTGCGCACACCACGACGCCTTGCTGGTAGGCAACGTCCAACAGATCGGCAAGAGCTTCCTTGGGGTCTCGTTGCTCCGGAGGAAGCAGAACAACAAGCAACGCCAGTCCGTCACGCATCGCGTCTGGATCTGGCGCGGTGTAAGCACCAAGGTTGGAAACGTCTGGTAAACGTAGCTCCTTGGTTCCCCAATTCTTATCGGCTGGTAATTCCTCGGTCCATTTGGGAAGAGCCTGCTGGGTCAGCTCACCTGCGATCGATCGCGGTGTCAAGCTGATCTGGGTTGCGTCGCCTTCGCGGACGACGTCCAACGTGATCTCGGCATCGGGTTCGGCGGTGACCAGCTTTCGCCGCAGTGTTGCCAGCGTATCAATCGACGCCCCATTCATTCCTTGAATCACGTCGCCTTCACGTAGTTTGCCATCGCTGGGCGATTCGGGCAGTACATCGGCTACGACCACCTCGACCGCCGAGTCATCATCATCACCGGTTTCGCCGCTTCGTTCGACGGCCCAAACGCCAATGGATTGCGGACGCAGCGGCGGGATCGAATCGGTTAATGTGACTCGGACCGAAGATTCACGTCCATCACGTTTGTAACGGATTTCAATTTCGTCACCGGCATCATATGGTCCCAAGGCTTGCTTGACCTCTTGAAACATGGTGACCGGTTGGCCGGCCACCGCCATGATCGTATCCCCCGCTTTGATACCGGCTTTTTCGGCGGGCGAGCGGACGCGTACGGCAGCCAATTCGGTGTCTTGCTCCAACGGGTCTTTCGAGCGTGGGACGATACCGATCAAGCCCTGCTGGATATCAGTGCCTTCACGCAGTCGAATCAATTTTTGAGCCAGCACCGGTGTTGGCACGGCGAACGCAATTCCGCTGTCGTACCAACTGGTGTCATCGGGGGCGCCCCCGGGAGCGACCGCAGGCACGAGAATACCGATCGTATTTCCATACAGATCGATCAATGGACCGCCATAGTATGTCGGCGAAACACGTGCATCGGTTTGCAACATCGTGCCTTCGAGTCGCCCACTTGCGCTCAAGATCCCACTACTGACCATTGGCGACTGATCGGTCCCATAGCGTCCGACGGCGATGACGCTAGCTCCGACCGGTGTGGTGACTTCGCCGGGCAATTCGACCGCGGTCAACGGAGCGTTGGTTTTCACCTGCAACAACACCAACCCTCGGTGTTGATCTCGAGCGACGACCTTCGCCGCGAGTCGCGTTTCGTCGGGCAAGACGACCAGGACGCTCGCCGAGGGACGACGCAAGATAATATCCGATGCGATGATCAATCCCGATGCATCGACGATGACGCCACACGAGGGCGCATCGCTGGCCACTTCGCTGGAATCGGAACCCGCCGCCGCGGCTGCCACGCCGACCACTTCGATCGACACGACCGCGGGTAAAACACGATTGGCGGCATTGCGAATCGCAGTCGCCATCTGTTGACGCTGCGTCGTCGTTTGTGCCGGCAGCGACGACGCGAACAGGATCATCAAGCCGAACGCGCACCAACACTGCAAACGAGAAAGACAAATAGATTTCACAGCAAGTGTTCTCTTAGGGAACAAGTCGGACGGGCAGCACTTCACTGTCACGCTGAATGGTCAACGAGACTGCGTCGCGTCGGTCGATCCGCCGTAGCAATTCGGTAAACGTTTTTTGGTCACCCACTCGGGCGCCATTGAGCAACAGGATCAAATCGTCCGGTCGCAGATCTGCTTTTGCCGCAGCACTCTCTTTCTTGACGGTATCAACAAAGACGGGCGTGCTTTCCAAGATGTCGGGGACTAAAACCAATCCCAACGTCGTCAGGTTATGAGAACGATCACGCGGCAACACCGGCGTGTCATCCGGCGGGGCCGTCGTCGCACGTCCAGCGATGATGTCGCCAATCGCTTTTCGCAGTGCATCAATCGGGATCGCATAGTTCAGCCAAACCCCGGTGTTGGCATCGCGAAGCTCTTTGCCCAGCATCCCGACCAATTGGCCGCCGGAATCCACCACCGCACCGCCGGCAGCACCAGGATTGTTGGCGATCAAATCCAACACCATCACTTTGCCACGATAAGGAGTTTTAAACACGCCGCGTCGCGCATCCAGGTTCGTGATGCCACTGATCACGCCTTGCATCAGACTGGCCGATTCATTTCCGGCGGCAATGTTAAACAGGTTGCTGGCTGCTAAAACAGGATCGCCCCATGTTGCTTTCAGCTCTTTGCCGACTTCAAAGTAAGGCAATTCAGAGGCTTCGATCTTCAAAATCGCCAACTCAAGCGAAGGCTCGATCCCAATGATTTTAGATTCGAACCGACGTCCATCGTCCAAGACCACGATCGGCTCGACGTCCAGCACATAGCTCCAAACGGTTGCGATGTGACCTTCCGGCGAAACCACAAATCCGCTTTGGTACGCTTCGAGTCCGCGAACGCCTCCGGCACCGTAAACCTTGGCAATCCGCTGCTGAACGCTACGTGAGATCGCAACGTCATTGTCTTGTGCGACTGCTGACCCGGTGGCGATTAAAGTCGCCATGGCAAGTATTACTGCGAATCGAATCATGGCGTTGCTGCCTCCTTTTGATCCCACTGCTCGATGAGGAGCGACAGCTTCAGTTCCAATCCGTATTTCAGTTCGACGTGATAAACGTTTTCGTCTTGCTGATGGATCCATAGCTCTGCCGGATCGGAGTCCCGATCGGCAAATACTTCGATGCATTCGAGCACTCCGGTTTCCGGATGCAATAGCCAACGGATTTCCATTCCTCCGTAAAGCCCGATCAAGCAATCTCGCAGTGGACGTTGTCCAGCCAGCGGCATGGTTCCGTGATAGTAGGTTTCGCCAAACTGTTCGGGTCCGAGTTCCACGATTTTTCGCCACGCATCAAACGCGGCCAAGATCCCGCCAACCGCGTCTTGATCAACCGCTTCAAACAGCTCCGACGGGTTCGCCGCGGTCATCCGAGTCCCGGCGATGGTGAGTGCCAAATCTTCGTCGGCGACATCAACGACCACCGGGTCGCCGGTACCGCTCGAACCCTTGATTTGCCAACGTTGTTTCTTTTGGGACAAATCGGAATCGCTAAACGGTGCTTGGTCGCGAAGCAGCTTCATCACACGATCTTGTTGGACCTGATTGAAGTGATAGTTCGCATAGCCTTTCCGGTCGACGATCAATTCTGCGGCCGCATCGGGAATATCCCCGTGACCGTGCGCCGTGGGCTTCGGTGATTTAGGAGCGTCGTCTGGTTTATCCTTTTCGCCCGGCTTTGTCTCACCTTCCGCGTTCTCGTCGCCATCTTTTGAGTCTTCCGGTTCATCAGGAACCGGAGGTGGAGGCGGCAGTGCGGACTCCATTTTTGACAACAACTCGTCGCGGCGGTGCACCCCCATCAATCGAATTGGTACCCGAACGGTTTTGCCGGATTCACGAAACGCCACTTCCACTCGCCAACCGCTTGGCAAGGTACCCAGAATATTTTGAACGTCGTTTGCCGAGGTTACGACGCGACCATCGATTTCAAGGATCTCGGAATCGAACCGCAGACCGCGGCGATAGGCGTCACTCGATTCCAACACGTTGCTGACCACGACGCTGCCATCACTATCGGTCGACACGGTCGCTCCCAACGTCGCATGGTCAATGATACGGCCGCTGCGTAGATACCCGAGAAAATTCTTGGCTTGATTGATCGAGATCGCATAGCCGACACCGACATTGACTCGACCGCGTTTTTCAAACGAACAACGACCAACGATGCCAAGCAGTTCTCCTTTGCTGTTGTAGATCGGCCCTCCGGAATTCCCCGGATTGATCGACGCATCGGTTTGTAAACAGTCGGCATATTCCAGCAAGGTGCCTGATGGATACTGATAACGCCCCACGCCACTGAGCATTCCCCATGTGACCGTCGGTTGCAAATTGGTTGCCAACAAGAACGGATTACCAATCACCATGCACCAATCGCCAGCGCGAGCTTCCAAGCTGTCTGCCATCGTCGCAACGGGAAAATCATCCCGTCCGAGCAGCTTGATCATCGCCAAGTCACCGACCGGATCGAGACCAACCAAGACAGCATCATAGACACGCCCATCACTCAACCCGCACCGCATAAAGGTTCCCGCAGGACTGGTCACGTGAAAATTGGTCAGCGCGTAACCGTCTGGCGAAATCAATACGCCACTGCCTCCTCCGCCGCCACCGGGAACAAACACACACACCGTGCTTGGCATCGCACGCTGCACAGCAGCAACGCGTGCTTGTTCCAGTTCGACGAGATCACTCGGCAATGTCAGCGGTTCCGCAGCGTCTGCCAGCGTCATCCCGCACAACATGAATAGCGATGCCAAAAAGCATTCAAAACGGAGCATCGTTCTCACTTCAGCAATCGTGGTTTGTAGAATCGAACGAGATCACCGACGTCCCCATCAGGGGTTGGCAGAACCGTAAATTTGACACGTCGCGCACCAGTCACGGGAAGCCGAAACCCGACGATCGAATCATCGGCCAGGTCCTGCTCCCAAACAACTTCCTCGTCGACAGCGATCTGAATTTTGATTTTGCTTTGACCTTCGGAAGACGGGTCCCGACCGACACTGCCGACCAAGTTTTCGAATCCTTCGTCGACGCGGTATTCGACACTTCCGCCAGCGACTGCTGACAAGTCATCGCCTTCTGAAGCAGGTGCAAACCACGCATCAAAGAGCGACTCGGAAACGTTGGTCTTTAAGTAAGGACTCATCGTCTGCGACGCAGGTTTTTGACGGGTCAACAACTGAGTGCCGCTGGCGAATTGAATGCGTTTGATTTGCGAGATCTTCAATTCATGCTGGACGCCGCTGCCCAACGTTAAACGCACGGATTCGCCTGCGGGTTCCACCTCCATGCGGCTTACCACCAACTGAGTCCCGTTGATGTCTTCCAGGCGAACTTTCGAAGTTCTCGTTTCTGTTCGGTTCCGAAGGATGACGCCTTCTAAACGATCGAGCGGCGCTTCGATCTTTTCGCCATCCAACTCAAAGAGAACCATCTTGTCATCGATCGATAAAACGACGCCTTCGACTGGATCCAATTGTGCATTGCCACGATGAATCACCAACAAGTCCGATCGCAGCTCTCGTTCAAACAATCCCAACCACTGGGGATCGGTGTTCGCGGCACTAGGACGAAAACGGATGCCACGCACTGCATTCAGAACGAAACTCATCGTTGCCTGACGGTTCGGACTGACCTTCACAGTCGAGCCATCCGCCGTCACTTCATTGGCCCGAATGCTTGATCCGTCAACCAATGTCACCTCCATTGCTGGAGGAACCCCCGTCGATTCAGGATCGAGCGGGCGAAGCTGTGTGACCTGTGAAAGTTCGATCACTTTTGGCGGTTGACCGATCGTAATCGTCTCGCCACTGGCTGCATCCCACGGTCCTCGAACTTTATCACCACTGCTCAATTCGATTTCGACATCGACGGCGAAGGTGTTCGAGGATCCGATCGAGCACAACGCGAGAGACGCAAGCAAAAGCCACGGCCGGAAGCGGAATCGGCGCATTTCGAAACGGGGTCTGAGGAAGTGATTGCAAACGGTTTCCCGCAGTTTACCACAGCCGGCAATGGAATCCCTAGTGATTTGTGCACCCACGACATGAGAACCGCTTCTCAAACAGTGCCTCATTGCAAGACATGACACGAATCGAAGTGCCAAAAAAACGACGTTTAGAGAGCGACGTCAGAGAAACCCCGCCGAAAGAAGTGCGGGGGAGGGCGGTCGGGCGACACGCCGAATCTAGAAAAACTGATTTCCCTGTCGAACGGGCGATCGGGTCACGTCATCCGACAGGCGAAATCAAGTTCGAAATGAATTTCGAATGCCTTACTCAGCAGCTTCTTCAGCGGCTTCTTCGGCTTCGGGCATTTCAGCAGCAGGAGTTTCAGCCGCTGCGGTGGTGTTTGCGGTCGTGTTGTCGCTCGCTTCTTCCGTAGCTTCTGGAGCTGGTGGTTTTGGAGGCTGGCAACCGATTGAAACGAGAGCCAAAGCGACGGTCGAGATTCCGAGCAGATTGCAAAGAACTTTCTTCATTTGCCTAGGAACTTTAGTAGGTGGGAAAAACTGGAAACCTGATTTGCACCATCGATTGTTGGCACGATCGGGCGATTGCACCATACCCGGCAGTCAGAATTCTTTGTTCAAACGACTTAACGGGGATCTGAACACCCTCATTGCGAAAAAACCGGCATGACCGGTCCTGCACTTGACTGAATTGTTTTCCGAAACGCGAAATCAATTAGCGCAAGCGCCGCCCAGTGCCGATAGGCACGTTGGCCATCCCTCCATCAAACCTATCCGCATCTGCAATCCGCACCCGCAATGAACATGACCTCAATTGATCGCATTCGCCGATTTGCTGTCGCTGCTGCTGCGACCCTGTGCATGACCAGTGCCGCTAGTGCGCAAGCGCCGACGCAAGGGACACAAACTCAGTATCCCAAACCGGGCACTTACGAAGCAAACGAGGCAGCCCCGAGACTGTTCGAAACGTCGCTTTATGACGGCGATGTTTTTGCTCAAGAATTTCCGATGTTTGCCGACGAACGATCGGAAACCGAGCGGAATGACGCTCCCGCTACACTCGACCTCGGTGCCCAGCCTCAATCATCCGCCACGATTGCGGATGCGCGTGAGGTAATGCACCAGTCCCAACCGGCCGCCGCAATTCGCCAAGCCCCCGATGCGGTTGTCCAGAAACCGCAACTGGAACCAGTGCGAACGCTGGTCGATGATGTCCCCAGTGCGTCGGATCGCTCCTACGACAAACCGACCGTCGCAGAACTCCGCCAAGCTCGCGCCCAACTGATCGAAAAGCAACGGCTCGAACGCATGGAACGCAACCTGTGGTACGGCTATGAACCGCTGCGTCCCAATTGGAATGCAATCCCGATGATGCACAGCCGATATGTTCAACCTTCGGTATACGTTGTGCCGATCTATTACAACCGCTAGGCGATGTCGATTCCGCGATCGCATCGCCCGGCATCAGGAAAGGGAAAACACGCAAAGCAGCGTCTGTGATTCAGACGCTGCTTTTTGCGTTTGCGGGGTAAGCTTCGAAGCTTGCCAAGACCTGATCAGGTGTTGAAGTTGAACGGTTGTGACGGATGACACACTTCGGTCGACCGTGGCACTCGTAACGAACAGACGCAGGGGCACCATTCGACCTAGCCCGATGCGTGCAAGCGGCCTGTTTGGGCACACATCGGCCTGCCGATATCCACGTAAGGAACGGGCGATCTGTTTCTGAAGCGTTGGATAAGGACCAGATGCCTTACTTCCGACACGGACGAAATCTTCCGATGCGTTCGATCGAAAACCAAGTTACCGATTGTCGTCTTGCCTCTGGCGATACCTTTCATGGACAAAGAAATAAACGTTCTGGCTCTCGTCAAAGGAGAAGAGAAATTCATCTTCTTGTTTGATGACGCGAATCGTGACCAAACCCTTCGCCAATTGGCTCGCTATGCGGCCAATCCGGAACTGGATTTTTCATGGTACGACGCCGCAATGCTCAGCCGAAAGATCCGCGATGCGGTTCCGACGGATGAAGACATGATGATCGACAATGAACTGGATAACCTGTCACTGGAGGACTTTAAGTAGTTCACACGCAGGGCATCGCCGCACAACCAGTCGGCAACTCCATTCTTGAAAGGATTCCATGAACTCGGCCATCGCACAGTTCTTGCGTTACTTGGTCAACGAGCGCAACGCGAGCGAGTTGACAATCAAGTCGTATCGAGAAGACCTGTTCTCATTCGTCGAGTGGCTCGAATCCACGCGCGGTAGCATCCCACACCCGGCCGAGCTCCAGCCACAAGATTTGCGAGCGTTCCAAGCGGCGCTGCAACAGGCCGACTACGCTCGCACCAGCATCGCACGCAAGCTTGCCGCACTTCGCAGCTTTTATAAATTCGCGATGCGCGAAGGGATCGCCAACAGCAATCCCGCAAAACCGCTTCGCAACCCGCGTCGCCAACGCAAACTACCACACGTTCTGACCGACGACGAAGTCGGCCGATTACTGCTTGCACCTCCGGCCGACAAAACCGATGGCTTGCGTGATCGTGCGATCCTGGAAACGATGTACTCCGCCGGATTACGTGTCAGCGAATTGGTCGGACTGCAAGACGGCGACCTGGACATGGACGAAGGCATCGTGCGTGTTCGCGGTAAAGGCCGCAAGGAACGCATCTGCCCACTCGGATCATTCGCGATCAAAGCGATTCAGGTCTACTCGTCGAAACGCGAACGTAGTGCCGAAGCAAACTCGCTGGGCACCGCCGCGCCGGTGTTTGTCAATCGCTTTGGCAATCAACTGACCACCCGCAGTATCGGCCGGATGCTGGAAAAACATCTCGCCGTTGCCGGACTGGACGCACGCACGAGCCCCCACACGCTCCGCCACTCCTTCGCAACACACCTGCTCGATCGTGGCGCGGATATCCGCAGCGTCCAAGAGTTGCTCGGCCACAAGTCGCTGGCCACCACACAGATCTACACGCACGTCAGCGCTGCGAGCCTGCGTCAGGTTTATGAAAAGGCACACCCACGGGCTGCCTAACACAATTCGCCAGACGCACTAATTCGCTGCGCCGTCTGAGTCGACGTCGGTGACCGTCGAACGCACCTCGCCCTTGCGGACGATCGTTCGCAAGGTGTCACCAACCGCCAGTTGTGAGACGTCTTGGATCGCTTTACCGTCCTGATCCAACGTGACACTGTATCCACGCGCCAACGTCGACAGCGGTGACAAGGCAGACAAGGTTGCAGCGAGTTGCCCGACCGACGCTTTTGATTTCTCGACCTTTCGTTCGATCGCTTGCTTTGCACGCTGATCCAACTCGTCGACTTGGCGCGACCGCAAGTGAACCATGTCCATCGGCTTGGACAAGGCTGGGTGCTTCGCCAACGAGGCCAGCATCATCCGTTTCTGTTGCAATTGTTGTGCAACAGCGCGGTGCATTCGCATTTCTAATTCCTGCACGCGGCCGACTGTCGCGCCTCGATCAGGAAAAACCCGTGTCGCCGCATCGGTCGGCGTCAGCGCCCGCATGTCGGCAATCAAGTCCGACAAGGTCACGTCGACTTCGTGACCGACCGCTGAAACGGTCGGGACAGGGCAATTGGCGATCGCACGGACCACGCGTTCTTCGTTGAACGTCCACAAGTCTTCTAAACTGCCGCCACCACGCGTGACGACCACCACGTCCAATTTTGGACGGATCATCGCGGCCGCAAGCAACCCGCGTTCGATCGTTTCGGCCGCACCGGGTCCTTGAACCTGCGCCGGGATAACGAAGATCTCGGCGTCCAGCATTCGCCGCCGCGCCGACACCAAAAAATCGTGCACCGCCGCACCGCTGGGGCTGGTGATCAATCCGACGCGACGTGGATGTGTTGGCAGCGGAGATTTGCGTTCGAGTGAAAACAGGCCTTCGGCGTTTAACTTTGCCTTGAGCTTTTCGAACGCGACCTGTAACGCACCGACACCTTGGGCCTCAACCTTGCGAACGACGATCTGGTACGTACCGCGAACCGTGTAAACCTCCAGTCCACCGAAACACAACAGCGACTGTCCGTTTTCGATTTCGAACCGCAGCTTTGACGCGACGCTGCGCCACATCACGGCACGAATTTGCGAGTCGTCGTCTTTTAGCGTGAAGTAAATGTGTCCGCTGCGTGGCTTCGACACATCCGAAACTTCACCGGCCACCCAAAGCAACGGGAACGTTCCTTCGACCACTGCCTTGAGATGATGGTTCAGCTCGCTGACCGAAACCGCCTGGCTGGGGCCGCTGTCAGCAAAACTTGAATCGCCGTCGTCGAAATCGTATCCGCCACTCACAACCGATTCACTCACCAATTCCATTGACCGGAAAAGACTTCGGTCGCAGGGCCTGTCTTGACCACGTGGCCACTGGCTTCGTCCCAAGTCAGCGTCAGATCGCCGCCGAGCAAGTGATTGACGATCGTTCGTTCGGTACGGCCCGATAGCACACCGGCAACGCAAACGGCAGATGCACCGGTTCCACAAGCCCAGGTTTCGCCCGAACCTCGTTCCCAAGTCCGCTGGCGAACTTCGCTGCGGGAGATCACTTCGACAAATTCAACGTTGATGCGATTGGGGAATCGCGGATCGACCTCGATTTTCGGTCCCAGTCCGAGCACCAATTCGTCGGTGGCTTCGGGAACGAAGATCACGCAGTGCGGGTTGCCCATCGAGACACAGGTGACCTTGAATGTCTGGCCTTCAAACTCGACAGGAACGTCGATCACATGGCCTTCTTCGTTGCCAGTAATTGTTGTTGGGACTTTCGGTCCGACCAATTCGGGCGCGCCCATGTCGACACGAACTTGAGACACCAAACCGTCATCGCCGGTTTCGCATTCCAAATCCAACACACCAGCGCCCGTTTCGATCTTCAGCGATTTGCTGGCCTCAATGCCGTGATCGTAGATGTACTTTGCGACGCAGCGAATCGCGTTGCCACACATTTCACTTTCGCTGCCATCGGCGTTGAACATCTGCATTCGCGCGTCAGCCACGTCGCTGGGGCGAATCAGCACCAGGCCGTCGCCGCCGACACCAAAATGACGGTGCGAGATCTGACGTGCCAGTTCGGGAAGGTCGCTCGGGACGTCCTGTGCAAAACAGTCGACATAGACGTAATCATTTCCGGCGCCGTGCATCTTGGTAATATTCATGCAGCACATGCTATGCAAACAAAGGTGCGGTTGAAAGATGGCAGCATTCAAGTCGCCGCGGTCAGGTAGCCGGCGGCAGAATCATTCGAAAACAGCATCCGACTCCCGTGGGGGAATCCACGATCGTTAAGTCGCCGCCGTGTTCCTTCAGGATTTTGGCGCTAACGGGCAACCCCAATCCGGTGCCCCTCGCACCCTTCTTTGATTCGAACAGCGAGAACACACGCTGCCGGTCTTCTTCGGCGATCCCCGGTCCGTTGTCGATCACGTCGACGATCCAACCGTTTTCAGCATCGTACGCGGTGTTCAAGTCAACTTTGCCGGCACACGAATTCGCTTCCGAATCCGCATCCGCCGCCCCGTGCTGCTCTTTGACCGCATCGATCGCGTTGGTCACCAGATTCAAGATCGCTTGGTGAAGTGCGTCTGGATCAAAAAAGGCCTCCGGCATCGCATCCGCCAAACAGGTTTCCAGAACGATTCCGGATTCCTTAGCCCGCGTTTGCATCAACTCGGCAACGTCGCGGACCGTTTCATTCAGATCCGCGTCGACCTTTTGAGGTTCGCGCTCTTTGGAAAACGTCAGCATGTCGAGGACCAGGTTCGAAATCCGTTCCTGGTTGCGGTCGACAATCGTCCAGCCACGGCGAACCGCATCGGTATCGTCTCGCTTGAGTCCCGACTCGATCAAATAGCTGCCACCGCTGATCCCTTGCAAAATGTTTTTGACGTGGTGCGACAGGGTCGCGATCGTCTGTCCCATCGCGGCCAACCGCTCGCTTTGCAGCAATGCCGAGTAATAGAACGTGTCTTCGATTGCCAGTGCGGCTTGGTGTCCGATCGCCGTGATCAAACGCAAGTGTTCGTCGGTGAAGCGATGTGTGCTGCCGCGGCGAACCATCTGGCCTGGCGAAGTGTACGTGTCGATATACAGCGCACCGACGATGTCATAGCGACCTTGCAGTGGCACGCAAAGCGCTTCGCGCACGCCGCCTTGGACAATCGACGCGGCCGCATCAAATCGCGCGTCATCGCTGGCGTCACTCGTCCGCACGCCTTCGGCACGTTCGAGTACATAATCCAAGATCGTGCTACTGATACTGATTGGCGCCTCATGCTGCGGCGAACCAGTTGATTGGCGATCACATCGCGCGGCGGGACGCAGTTCGCCAGTTTCGGCATCCCGCAGCATTACACACCCGCGGTCCGCATCGACCCAATCAAATACCAGTTGCAAAATCCGATCAAGCAACTCGTTCAAGTCATCGGTGCGTCCCACGGCGAGCGCCGTCAGGTACATCACTTCCAACGATCGGTCCGTGTCGGTCAAGGTGCTGATCGAACCGTCGATCGGCTCGTCTGATTTTTCAGACAAAGCGGTCTCGAACCTTGGCGACTCCTCGGCGATCACCGAGGATCCGGATTCGCCGTGGATCGTCTCGCCACCTTGAATGTCGCTTCGGTTGCCTTCGCCACGACCTTCACCGCGGAAGGGGATGACGTTCGGACGTGACGTCGGGCGGACAAACGATGAAACGATTCGGCTGGCATCAGCCGCACCGCCGTGGCGAACAATGTCGACTCCATGAGCCGCATCGACCGCGGTGGGTTGGCCCGTGCCGGTAAAGATCAATAACGTGCCGCCGATCTCGATCCGGTCACCGCTTGCTAAACGCTGTTCGCCGACAGGGCGTCCGTTGACTTGAGTGCCGTTGCTGCTGTTGAGATCGATCAGGGTGCAGCCGCCTTCGCCGTCAATTCTGATCTCGGCGTGGTGCCGTGATGCTTCGCCGTCAAGTAGCTGTACGTCGTTCGCAGTGTCTCTTCCGATGCGCACCACTTGCCCCGAAAGCACAAAATGCTTTCCCTGATCTCGACCTCGGACGACGTACAACGATGCCATGTGCCAAACAGAAGCAAGTGGGTGGTAAGGCTAAACCCCGAATCGAACGATGACTCGCTTGGCGATGCGACGTCCCGACGGAGACTGCAAATCGCTTTTGTCTATTGCAACAAAAAAGCGGTGGGGCGACCAGACGGTAAGCAGAGGCGACCGGCAAACAAAGATTGCACCTTCACAATCCGAGCGACCGAGTTTCTGCCGAAAGCCTGTGATTTTAGGCAAAGCTGCTCCACATCGAACTTTCCGAACGTTCGCCGCCGCCGCGAAGGATTTACAATAGTGGACGGTAGCATCAAGCAACCAACCGTTTGTCGTGACCATTTGATTTGCTTAGGAACGCCCGCATGGTTCAGCCTCCTCCGATCCATCCCCAAGATTCGCAGCCCAATCCCAACGATGCCGAGCTGGCATCGGAACTGGTCAAATCATGCAAAGCGATCCGTGACCAAGTGGCACGGGTGGTCGTTGGACAGACCGATGTGGTCGAACAGCTGCTGATCGCGATTTTGTCTCGCGGTCATTGCCTGCTCGAAGGTGTGCCGGGTTTGGCGAAAACGTTGATGATCCGAACGCTCGCCCAATCGATGCACTTAGATTTTCACCGCATTCAGTTCACCCCCGATCTGATGCCGGGCGACATCACCGGCACCGACATCATTCAGGAAGATCCCGACACGGGGCGCCGCAAGCTGCTCTTCGAACGCGGACCGATCTTTACCCAGATGTTGCTCGCCGACGAAATCAACCGGACACCGCCGAAGACTCAGGCGGCACTTCTCGAAGCGATGCAGGAACACGAGGTCACCGCCGGCGGCAAAACGTACACGCTGAAAGAACCGTTCTTCGTCCTTGCGACGCAGAACCCGATCGAACAAGAGGGCACTTATCCGCTGCCCGAAGCACAACGCGATCGATTCTTGTTTCACGTCGTCGTCGACTATCCCACACGTGACGAAGAATCCGAAATCGTCGACCGCACCACGTCGACTTTCGATTCGGAGGTCCAAGCCGTCGTCACTGGCGAACAGATCGTCGCGTTCCAAAAGACCGTCCGCCGCGTGCCGCTGCCACCCCATGTCAAAGACTGGGTGCTGGACGCGGTGCGGTCCGTCCGCCCGCGCGATCCACAATGTGCGTCTTGGGCGAAAGACCTGATCGAATGGGGCCCCGGCCCGCGTGCGAGTCAACAATTGGTCCTGGCGGCCAAAGCCCGTGCGTTGATGCAAGGACGCCCGCAGGTCACGCTCGATGATGTGCAAACCCTGGCACTACCGGTGCTGCGTCACCGCATCGTTCCGACCTTCACCGCCGAAGCCGACGGGATTACGGTCGACGACCTGATCCATCGCCTGATCAAAGACTTGACGCCCAAGAAAGCCGCCGCGCTGTAGCGTCACCAAAACAACAGCATCCCAAGCACGACCTACCGACTGGATTAAACAAAAAACGATCGAAGCAGTTTTCACCGCTTCGATCGTTTCGTTTTTTAAGTGGCAGCGAGTGGCCTGTCGATTTTCAATCCTGTTCTGTCCCTACAACGTCTTTTGCTCGGCAAAGCAGGGAAGAGAACGCTACTTTCGCGGAGCGAATAGCGACACTCGACAGTCATCACTGGTCGGCGTAGACCATGATGCTTTCTTCTTTGGTGACCGGCACGTTCGATTGGTCGCTGGTCACGATCGCCTTGACCAAGTGACGTCCCGGTGCAACACCTTGTGCTTTGACCCGGTAGACGACTTCGTCATTGGCTTTCAACAAACCTCGTGGCGAGAACGTGATCACGCCGTTGCCTTGCGCGGTGTAGTCACCTTGCTCGACCAGCGTCATCCCTTGCGGAAGTTGCAACGCGACGTTGACGTTGTTGTCGTCTTTCGAACCGGTGTTCGATACGCGAATCTCGTAGGTGGTCACGCCACCGACTTCGATCGGGTCGGCCGTATCAGCAATCGAGAATGTCAATTCGGCAAGCGAATCGACAACGACTTGCGATTCGGCGGAGGTTGTAACGCCGAGGTCCGCACGTGCTTCGCTGTGCAATACACGGTTGCCTTCTTCGACCGGCAACAAAGTCACTTCGACTTTGCCCCACTCGCCGGCAGGCAGTTTTTCCAGCGACCAGAACACCGCGTGGCGGGTCGGATCGTATTGGCCTTCGAAATTGGTTTTGACGAACGTGAATCCGCGGTCCAATTGCAAACTCAAATCGACATTTTCCGCTGCCGCGGTACCGACGTTATCGATTCGCAATTCATAGGTCGCTTGCCGTTCCAAGTAGCGGCGTGACGGTCCGGCCAGCGTCAATTGCAAGTCCGGCGAGATCACATTCACGGCAATCGAGTGGGACGTTTCCAATCCATCGTCGCCTTTGACGCGAATCGTGTTCTGAATCACGCCAGGCTTGACCGCTTTCATTCGCAAGATTTGACGTCGGACTTCACCGGGACGCAAGGTTCCGATCAAGTTGTCGAGCTGCTTTCCGGCGGGGTGCACCAAACCTTCGGGAACGTCTTCTTGCAACAACACGCCGGTTGCGGCACCGCTTCCGGGGTTGCTGACTTCCAATTCGATTTCCAACTGTTGTCCGATCAACACCTCTTCGAGTGCTTTCTGAACAATCTTCAGTTCAGGACGTGTGCTGACGGTCCGTACCGACGCGGCCGCTTGGAACGCGACTCGTGCGACACTGCCTAGCTCGCCTTCTTCTTGAGGCGTTAGCTGAAGCGTGATGGTGCGTTCTTGACCTGCTTCCAAGTCCCCTAACTCCCAATACAACTCGGGCTGGTATTGCGGACTCGGACGTGGTGTGGCGTCAGTCAGTACAGTTCCGGTGGGAACACGATCGAAGACCTGCACATTCAGCGCTTTTGCATTTCCGACATTGCGGACGGTGATCACGAACGAAGCAGGCTTGCCAACTTTGACTTCTTGGGGAGCTCGCTTTTCGATGATCACCGAGGGAGCTTGAGGTCCATCAAGACTTCGTTCACCTGGGGATGCAAGAGTTGAACCGATCGGAGCGTCTGCACCGGCGGGTTGCCGTTTGAATCCGGCTGGCTGGTAAACTGAATCATTCATCGCCGTGTTGTTTGGCAAACGCGGCAAAGGCTGAGCATTCATCGACGGCGACACCGGCTGCAGCGATTGGCCACTCCCTTGATTGCCGTAGAGGTCGGTCGGCATTGGGGTGCCACCGATCGGCGCGGTCTGGGCGTTACCCATTCGCATGTTCGGGACAGAAAGATTCTGTGCCGCTTGGCTTTGCATCGATTGATCAGGCAAGCCATAGCCACCCTGCCCACCAAACGATTGTCCCGCACCGGCAACGCCATAATCGGACGCTGGCTGGCTTTGCATGGATTGATTTGGCATCGGTGGCAGTCCGGCATCCGACGGGATTTCGAATTGACCACCGGTTTGTGCGTAGGGTGCCGATTCGCTTCCGTCAGCACCCACGATTTTTGGACTGGACGCAAATCCGATGGTTGCCGCAGCGGCACGATCGACATTGTTGCCAACTTGGGTTTGAGCGACCGGATCGCGATTGATTCGAATGGTGCTCGATGGGGCTGCGGCAAGACGAGCCGCGTCGTTGTCCATTCCGGGTAATACGGGTGCTAACATCGACGAAGGGCTGCCCGAGGACGGATCGGCCGTATCAGCCAGTCCAGGCGTGTCCATCGGATCCAGGTCAGAGTTGTTCGCGTATGCTGAGTCATCCCCATAAGAAACGTCCCCATACATCGCCGCATCCTGATGCATCGATGGCGATCCCATCATTGCGGGGCCGCCCGCAGCGTCAAAACCGGTCCCGGCATTCATGGCATCACCCGAACGCAGATCATTGACCGGTTCGTTGCCGAACTGTGTTGGTCCAGCGTATGGTTGCTCAGCGAGGGATTGTCTGGCGCGAGCTTGTTCAGCCTGTGGTGCCGCGGCCGGTGACGCAGTATCGGCGAACTGTACCGAGGACATTTTAGGTGTTCCCAACATCCGCGGAGCGTTGGGGTTTTGGACGGCACCTTGATTGGTCATCGCGACATCGCCAGCAAAGCCAGCTTCGTCTTCGTCAAAGTTGGCGTCCATCGGAGGCATGTCATCAAACCCCGGCAATTGCATGCTGGGGCCAGACGCCGAACCGGCTCCGCTGGAATGAATAGGTGCTGCACCAAGCGTTCCGCCAGGCAACGCCATCGACGGACCCGAACTCGCGGAATGTTCTCCGGTATCACCCGCCGCCGCATCGGTGTGCTGGACCAATCGGACCGAACTGTCAGCCGATTCACTGGCCGCGTTGTGTTCACCCGACGAATCGCCGTCCGAGATGCTGGGCATGGCCGCCGAGAACTGCCGCAAGGACGACGCTTCCGAAGAATCCGCTGCCTTCAGTGGCGCTGCCTTCAGCAACCCTGCCACCAGCGACTTTGACGGTTCGGCAGATTTGGACTGATCATCGTTCGCATCGAGATCCGATAGACCGACTGGCATGACAGTCTTCGCAGGTGGAACACTTTCCTCTGTCCATGCCGATTCTGTTGCCGCGAGTTTCTCTTTTTGTGATTGGGCAGCCATAATGGCGCCCGTCAAAATGGTCACAATCCCTGCGGCGAGTCGAACGCCAAACGCTTTCATGAGTCACAATCCGTTGGTGAAAAAACCGTCCTGGTCCTTCTTGAAGTGTTGGCTTAGCAAAAAGTCGAGTTAGGCGGAAAGTGCGGTTACGGATTTCCCCAACGGAGATCCAACACTCCCCCACCAATGACGAGGGGTTGCTGCGTCCTGATCGTTGCTAGGTGTGTCTCTGTTTGTGGCTCGGATCGGCGGCTTCGTTTCCAGCTTCGAGACTTCCTTGCTATCATGTTAGGACCCTCCGCGGATCTCTCCGCCTCAAGCCCTCCTCTTTGACGACGCTCAATGAACATCCCGCCAAAAAGCTGGTGGTCGGCCCCACCCCAGCCGCTGCCTTCGCAATGGGTTCGCCTGTTTTGTGCAATCTGCCTCGGCGCCGTGATTTTGCCGCAGTCACCTAAACTGTGCGCTGCCGATCCCGTCCCCTACGAACTTGGACCGGAATCGCAAATCGATGATGCAGTCCCGCACGGCACAGTGACACAGCACACGTGGCTGGAAAGCAAGGTTTATCCCGGAACCAAACGTCGCTACAGCGTTTACGTTCCTGCCCAGTACGACGGCAAGACTCCCGCCGCATTGATGGTGTTCCAGGACGGGCATGCCTTTGAAGGCAAAACCGGTGAGTTCCGCGTCCCGGTGGTGTTCGACAATTTGATTGCCAAAGGCGACATGCCGATCACGATCGCCGTGATGATCGATCCAGGCTATCGCAGCGAGTTGCCGGAAACCCGTGGCTGGCGACCGCAGCCGGAAAACCGAAGTGTCGAATACGATTCGATGAACGGTGACTACGCTGAATTTTTGCTGACCGAAATCTTGCCCGAAGTTGAAAAGGACTACGTCATCAGCAAAAACCCCGACCTCCGCGCAATCTGTGGAAACAGCTCGGGGGGGATCTGTGCCTTCTCAGTCGCCTGGCACCGCCCCGACCAATTTCGCAAAGCGGCCAGTCACATTGGGAGCTTCGTGAACATTCGTGGCGGACACAATTACCCCGCACTCATTCGCAAGACAAAACCGAAACCACTGCGAATCTTTTTGCAAGACGGCGAAAACGACCTCGATAACCAGCACGGTAATTGGCCATTAGCGAACAAACAGATGGCAAAAGCACTTGAGTTCGCTGACTACGATTACAAACTGGTATTTGGCACCGGCGCCCACAACGGAAACCACGGTGGCGCGATCTTTCCCGAGTCGCTGCGTTGGCTGTGGCGAGGATGGCAGGACCTTACGTTCTAATGTTACGACGAAACGACTTGGCCAGAACCGAATCACACAACGACACTCCGCACCACGAACGATTCGGCCGTGAACCGATCGGGACCACCAGCGACGACCACGTACTGAACCAGGACGTCGCTTTTTCGGTCCCGTTCACCCATCGGGTCCGCACGACGGGCGAACTCTCTGGCGACGATTTTTCGGTGCTGCTTGACGTCCTCCAACCTGGCGGGTCCGGCCCAGCCAAGGTGCTGCTGATCGCCGAACGTGCCGTCGCAACCTCCAGCGATCACGTCCAAGAAATCGCATCCAACCTCGAAGACGCCGACTCGATCCGCTTGGTCGATCACACCATGCTGCTCGAAGGCGGCGAGACCATCAAAAACGACTCGGCCGGCGTCGAGGCGGTGCTGGCCAAGATCAACGACCACGATTTGGACCGTCGCAGCTATGTCATCGCGGTTGGCGGCGGCGCGTTCCTGGATGCCGTCGGCTATGCGGCCGCAATCGCACACCGCGGCATTCGTTTGGTTCGTATTCCGACGACCACGCTCGCACAAGGCGACAGCGGCGTCGGTGTCAAAAACGCGATCAACTACTTCGGTAAAAAGAACTGGGTCGGAACCTTTGCCGTCCCTTGGGCGGTGATTAACGACGCCGCCCTGTTGGATTCGTTACCCGAGCGCGATTTCGTCAGCGGGTTCAGCGAATCGGTGAAAGTAGCGCTGCTGAAAAGCCGTAGTGAATTCGACTGGCTGTGCGAAAACGCCGACGGGATTCGCGAGCGCGAAATGGACGTCGTGACCCGTGCGATCGCGGTCAGCTGCAAACTGCATTTGCGACACATCACCGAAGGCGGCGACCCATTCGAAATGCTCGAAGCACGCCCGCTAGATTTCGGACACTGGTCGGCACACAAACTGGAACCGATCACCAACTACGAAATCCGTCACGGAGAAGCGGTCGGCATCGGCGTCGCGATTGACTGTTTCTACTCACACCTGAAACTCGGCTTTCCGATCGAAGACGTGCGTCGCACTTGCCAGTGCTTGCAATCGATGGGGATGTCGCTGTGGCACGAAGCGTTGTCGCCGTTGGACCGATTATTGGTTGGACTCGAAGAGTTCCGTCAACACCTAGGCGGCCGCTTGACGATCACCATGTTGCGAGGCGTTGGAGACAGCGTCAACGTTCACGAGATCGACACCGCAACGATGGCCCAAGCGATCGAGATGCTGCGCCGCGAAGTCGGCGTCTAGCGGCCTGTCGATCGACTTGAGCTCACGACATCAAGCCATTTCCGCCAGCGCCCGAAAGCAACTGACCAGGGATGCAGAACCTTCATCGCAATGCGTATCTGATCGGGGCATTGCTGTTGGCGATGTGGTTGGTTCGTGTCGTCGACGCGACGATCCCCTACGACCTGAATCAATGGGGATTGGTGCCGCGATCCCTGTGGGGCCTCGCTGGCATTTTGACGATGCCGTTTCTGCACGACGGCTTCGTGCACCTCTTCCGCAACACGGCGTCGCTAGCACTGCTGCTGTTTATTGTCAGCGGGACACGCCGCGACCCTTGGCCAGTGATTGGAATGACAGCGTTGTTGGGTAGCGGGCTGCTCTGGCTGGTCGGACGCGGCGCCATTCACATCGGCGCCAGTGGATTGGTATTCGGCCTGATCGGGTTGTTGATCACCAGCGGTTTCTTGCACAAACGAATGCTTTCCGTGGCGGTCGCGATCGGTGTTGGCATCCTATTCGGCGGAACGATCCTCTGGGGCATCCTGCCACTCGGCGGTGAGGTTTCCTGGGACGGGCACCTGACCGGTTTACTAGGCGGCATCGCCGCAGCATTCGCCGAACAAAAGCTGCCATCTCGAAATCCAGCCACAAGTCGCTGAATTTGCGCCGCCGGCCCCTCCGGGGCGAGCGGTCCGGTTTGTCTCGCGGTCTCGGGGTTGCCACCCCGAGCTACCGACGCGGACTCCTCGGGAGTCAATTCACCCGCCGCCAAGATAACGGACGGTGGGACACGCCAATCAACCAGACTTTTCTGGCGAGTGCTCAGTGCGTGCCGCAACCCTGATCACTCGCCCCGGAGGGGCCGTCTTTGGTAGCTCGGGGCGGGAGCCCCAAGAATTAAAAACCCCACCATGCAATCGCCCCGGACGGGCCGGCATCGCGACCGAGAATCAACGTTTGAATTCGATTCACGATCAACGATGGCACCTACCATTCGCGCTTACTTCGCCTCGGCTCGAGATACCGAGATGTCGAACGACAATCGTGGTTGAGAATCCGTTTCCGGCAACGGTGAAATGGCAATCGCGTGTGAAAGGTTGACCCACGTTCTCGACGTCTCGACCGATTCTTCCGAAAACTGACGAAGCTTTTCCAGGCGTTTCTGCCCCTCTTCGGTTTCCTCTAGTTTCTCAATTGTCGCGGGCACCAGCTTTGCCGCCGACGCAAGTTTCCTGTTCCAAACGCCCGCCTCGGTCAATACCGCCGGATGTTCCAACAGCGTCCATTGCGATGGCCCGAGCTCGATCACTCGAAACGTCGTCACGGTGTGTTTGATGCTCGTCGTCACCGGGATCCGTTGACCATCGGAAGTCTGTCCGTAAGCAACGCTGCTCTTGCTCTTTGTAAAGAGGTCGACATCACCGGAAAACCGAATCGTGTAATCATCCCCAGGCTGTAGAAACGTCAACGTTCCTTTAGGACCTTGCGCGTTAGAGGTGACCGAAAACAACGCCAATAGGAACAATGCGAGAAATCTTATCACCATTTTAGCAGCCTCAAGTTTGAGAACGATTCGACGAATCAATCTGTTTGCGATGGTGCCTTCCATCGTAACAGTTCGTATCGACTGTCCGTGAATCGCCTTTCAGAATTCCCAAGGCTTGAATGCCACACTACATCCACCACCACCCCAACCGCTGTTGCACGATAATCCAGGCGTACGTCCAAACCGGAACGATGACAACGACCTCTGCGATGCTTCCGAGCAAATAGGCGTTTAATCGACGTGGATCTTTCCTCAGATCAAACGCCATAAATGAGCACGCCGGAATGGCATACACCCAGACCGGATCTCCAACCCATCTCGAGACCGGCATGCGGGACCAATCCGCAAGAAGCCCGGAATACAGATAGAGATAAGGCAGCAACCCAAGCAGCATCGCAACAAACGCGATGACCTTCACGACTCGCGTTGTCGATGAGGTCGCGATGTGGAACCGCCAGTAATAGATCGTGACTATCACAGCCGCAGCGGTGACCCATTCGCCGCCCGATGGTCGCAATGAATCGAGACGATTAGCCAGAACAACCGCACCGCACAACCAAGCGACCGTCGCCGCCAAGGCCAGCATCGTCTTCAACGACCACCTCAACGGCCCCCGCTGATCATGCACTGTTCTGGATCCTGAATGATTCATCAAGCCTCCAAGCAATTTCGAGGCTGCCACCCCAAGCAAACAACGCAGAAACCTCCAGAGTCAAACCTGCCGTCGCTGTAGAAGCAGGCGGCGCGATTCGAATCAATCATACCAAGCTCGCCCCGGAGGGGCCGGCTTTGGTAGCTCGGGGCAGAAGCCCCGAGAATTAAAAACCCCACCAAGCAATCGCCCCGGAGGGCCGGCGTCGCTACCGCCGCTCCGTCGACTTTCGATCCAAGCGAAGGACACCATCAATGGCGTGACGCTATCCAGCACGCAGGCCGAATTGATTGCCGAAGTCCCTACGTGTCAGCATGGCGCTCGCTTGGCAGCCTTCACTGGTGTTTTGGTGAGACACATCTGGTGGCCCCGGATCTTTGACAAGATCCACTACTTGAGGAAACGGGCCGGATCTTTGACAAGATCCGCTACGGAGGTTGAGGCAAACAGAAAACGCCCGGAGCAGAACTCCGGGCGTTTCGTTGTTTGATGCGTTGCGGTTTCCCGCTAGGCGATCTTAGTACATGTCGTGGTCGCCGCCGGTGCCTTTGGCACCCTTTTCTGGCTTGTCGGCGATCAGGGCGTCACTGGTCAGCAACAAGGTTGCGACGCTGGCTGCGTTGCCCAGAGCGGTACGAGTTACCTTGGTCGGGTCGATCACGCCCGCTTTGACCAAGTCTTCGTAGGTGTCGGTCAACGCGTTGTATCCGCCGTTGCCTTTCATCGCGGCGACCTTTTCGCAAACGATGCCACCGTCTTGACCAGCGTTGGTCGAGATCATGTGCAGCGGAGCGCGGCAGGCGCGAAGGACGATGTTGTAACCGACCTTTTGGTCGTCGGTCAGTTCGTCAGCTGGCTTGACGCTGGCGCTGGCACGAAGCAGTGCAACACCGCCACCTGGCAGGATGCCTTCTTCGACAGCAGCACGGGTTGCGTGAAGGGCATCTTCGACGCGAGCCTTCTTCTCTTTCATTTCGCTTTCGGTCGCGGCGCCAACGTTCACTTTGGCAACACCACCGGCCAACTTTGCCAAACGCTCTTCCAGCTTTTCACGATCGTAATCGCTGGTGCTGTTTTCGATTTCGCGGCGGATTTGGTCGATACGAGCTTTGATGTCAGCGCTCTTGCCAGCACCTTCGATGACCGTCGTGTTGTCTTTGTCGACGATGATCTTCTTGGCGCGGCCCAGTTGTGGCAGGTCGACGCTTTCGAGTTTGATGCCGAGAGCTTCGAAGATCGCTTGACCACCGGTCAGGATCGCGATGTCTTCCATCATGGCTTTGCGACGATCGCCGTAGCCAGGAGCCTTGACGGCACAGATGTTGAACGTTCCGCGGAGGCGGTTGATAACCAGGGTGGCCAACGCTTCGCCGTCAACGTCTTCGGCGATGATCAACAATGGCTTGCCTTGTTGAACAACCTTTTCCAGCATCGGAACCATGTCTTTGATGCTGCTGATTTTCTTTTCGAAGACCAGGATGTAAGCGTCTTCGAGAACGCATTCCATGCTGGTGCTGTCGGTGACGAAGTAAGGCGACAAGTAGCCGCGATCGAACTGCATCCCTTCGACCCACTCTTGCTCGGTCTTCAGGCTCTTGCCTTCGTCGACGGTGATGACGCCGTCTTTTCCGACCTTGCTCATCGCGTCAGCCAACAGTTCGCCGATTTCACGGTCGTTGTTGCTGGCGATCGTTGCGACGTCAGCCATTGCCGACTGGTCTTTGACCTTGGTGGCCATCGAGTGCAGTTTTTCGGTGATGTCCGAAACGGCGGTCTCGATCCCTTCTTTCATTTGGATCGGGTTCACGCCAGCGACAACAGCCTTCAAACCTTCGTTGAAGATCGCTTCTGCCATCACGGTCGCAGTCGTGGTTCCGTCACCAGCGACGTCGCTGGTTTTGCTGGCCACTTCGCGAACCATCCGGGCACCCATGTTTTCATAGGGATCTTCCAGATCGATTTCCTTTGCAACCGTCACGCCGTCTTTGGTGACCGTTGGGCTACCGAAGCTCTTTTGCAGGATGACGTTGCGGCCTTTGGGGCCCAAGGTGACTTTAACAGTCCGCGCAAGCTTGGAAACGCCGCGGCGAATCGCTTCGCGTGCTTCCTGCTCGAATGCAATGATTTTTGCCATGAATATTCAGCTAGTTTGTTTGGTTTGAGAAATGCTTTGGATCTTGTCGCGATGACTCGGCAGGTCTTATCCGATGACCGCCAGGACGTCATCTTCACGCATCAACAGGTACTCGACACCCTCGACTTCGACAGTCTCGCCGGCGTAGCTGCTGAACAGAACCTTGTCGCCTTCGGACAATTGGCTGTCACTGCGGCTGCCGTCATCGAGCAACTTTCCTGTGCCAACGGCAACGACCGTTCCGCGAGCTGGCTTTTCTTTCGCGGAATCAGGCAGAACGATGCCGCCGGCCGTCGTTGCTTCGCTCTCCTCTCGCTTGACCACAATACGTTCGCCGATTGGTTGCAGACGAACGGATGCCTTCTTCTTCGTGGCAGTCGCCATGGTTGCGGATACCTTTTGTAAAGTGCGGGGAATGTGACTGACTGTGTCGTATGTTTCTCTGGGACAAAACCAATCGCGGTCTTCTCCGTCCCGGATACGCAGTCGAACTGGGAGCTTGTGTGCGTCTCACACTTCGCCGGGGAACTTTCCCGACGGCGTGGTGGCAACGATTTTCTACTCCAAATCGCTTCGCGACAACCATGCTTCGGCGTCGCCAAGTTGACAGTTCGAATCATCAGCGGTGCGGGAGAGCAAAAGGCGTGCCAGTCGCCCCTTGGACCGCGGTTCCAAGCCCCAGAATCCTATGATGACCTGGATCCAAAAGCCGCGAATCGCCGCACTAAACCGCTTCCCCAGCGATCATGCCGAATCCTGAAGACGGCGGCTCCCTCGCCCCCAGACACCCAGCAGCCCCCCCAACTGCGAATTGGCACCACCAGGCCGAACCTGAGTGCCAGCGTGTTTCGTCAAAATGGCAGACACAGCTGTCCCCATTGGTTTCGCCGTCATCAGGCCGCCAATTGTTTCTGCCCAGCGAGCGTCTTCATCCATTGACGCTATCCTCCCGATCGGCGTCCGGCCTCCGCTTGCACTTTTGAATTTTGGTCCAAAGATTGCACTGACCTGGCCGAATCACAGTTTCTGTCAACTCCGACACAAATCCGATTCAATAGCGATCGATCATGTTAATCTTCGACCCTGTTTACTTCCTGTTCGTCCTCCCGCCACTCCTGCTGGCGATGTTCGCCCAGTGGCGGGTCAAGTCGACATTCGAGTCGATGTCACAAGTCCCCGCACGAATGACTGGCGCACAGGCCGCCCGCCAAATGCTGGACGCGGCTGGCCTCAGCCAAGTCGGGATCGAACGCGTCCCAGGTCACTTAAGCGACCACTACGACCCGCGCGCCAAAGTGCTTCGTCTTAGTGACGGCGTGTACAACCAACGCTCAATGGCAGCCGTTGGCGTGGCCTGCCACGAAGCCGGTCACGCGTTCCAAGACGCCAAAAACTACGCTCCACTCATCATCCGAAACGCAGCGGTCCCGGCTGCAAACTTCGGCAGCAATACCGGTGTGCTGCTGGCTTCGATCGGCTTGATGCTCTCGTCGATCCCGCTCGGACGCATCCTTCTGCTCGCCGGTATCCTGCTGTTCGGCGCGGTGGTGTTCTTCCAGTTGGTTAATCTGCCGGTCGAGTTCGACGCCAGCAATCGTGCACGCCACCACTTAGTCGCTGACGGAATCATCTCGGCCAACGAAGAACACTTTGTCGCCAAGGTGCTGAACGCGGCTGCGCTGACCTATGTCGCGGGAACGCTGCAAGCAGTGATGACGCTGCTGTACTTCGTCTTCCGATTCATGGGCGACCGGCGATAACCCATTCGCCGGCAGCGGCGACGACAGAAACAATCGTTCCGATCGATAACAGCCCGTGGCACTTCGGTGTCACGGGCTGTTGTCATTTGTCACACTGCCCAAATGTCACTCTGCCCAAAACGGTTCTTTCATTTCACCGAGCGAAGTCGAAATAGGCAGAGGCTTTTCCGCTAACGCCTCGGCTGCCTAGACGTTCAAGACTCCCACCAACGCGAGCAGAATCACCAGCACCAACACCACCACCGCCCGTGCTTCCCAACGATCTTTTCGCCGACCGTCATTCGCGTTTCTCGTTCGCAACCCGCGAACCCACAACACAAACGACGAGCCGACCATGATGGTCAGTACGTTAATTGCCACAACCAAAATCGGCCCCACCACCGGGCGCCCTTCGGCAACCGGCTCCCATATCCCAAACACCACTTGCAACCCGGCGGTAGAAATCGGCGGCACCAACGCCGCCGCGATCGCCGCACCGGCAAGCGCCGATGAAAGGTGGCTGCGAGTCCGCGCATACGCCGCCGCCATGCCGCCGATCAGCCCCACACAAAAATCGATCGGTGAGGGATTGCAACGTGCCCACATTTCCGTCGCACGCACGGGCGATAAATCGGGTTGGTCAAACAGCAATACAAACGCGCCAAATACAATGCTGGAACACATCGCTCCGACAAACCCCAGTCCGATCGCCGCAAACGCGGTCTTGAACAACGGGCGATTACCAAGCGTGATCGCTTGACCGGCCCCTAAGATCGGCGTCATCAACGGTGCAATCAACATCGCACCGATGATCACCGCAGCGCTGTTTTGCAATAGCCCAAACGCGGCCAACATACTCGAAGCGCTAATCAGTCCCAGAAACTCGACGCTGGGCCTCGAACCACTTTCGATGTCCTCCTGAAGCGAAATTCGCTCCGACCGAGTCAACGGCGGAATCACTGAATCGGTCCAACGTCGAAATCGTGTAACCAAGCCTGGAACGATCGACTCGCCTTCGCGTACCAACACCACCGAAGTACCAAAATCGTGATCTAAAAGTCGCAGAGCGGACCGATAGACAATGCTTTCCTTGGAAGTCGATTCGATATAAATCAACACCAGAGTTTCCGGATGGCTGCTCTGCTGGTCGAAGGCCTGGCGCGCCACATCCAACCGCTGGTCGAATTCCATGTCGACGGGCGGTGGCAAATGTAACGCCCACCGCTTCGGCCGCATCCCCAGCAACCGCATGCAAACGCGATTGATCGTGCGAGCCTGTGTTTCGAAACCGCCGACCAAGTGCGATTCGTCAGTCGGCGGAAGTGCCGACGGGTTCAACCACACGATGGGAAAGGTCGACGCTTCGAATAGCTCCCGCTGCCATTCCTCGTGGTGCTCTGCATGGAGGACCACCAGAACGCGAGTGCCGTGTTCTACGCAAAACTGAAACACACCGTCGAGCGACTCGTTCACCGTCGCGACGGTCGTGCCATTTGGGTTTTGGCGTTTGTAGTGTTCTTCGAGTTGGGACTGAGCGTGACGCCGCAAGATTTCCCGTTCGCTGCCGACCACCAGCGGCTTGATTGGGGCGTCGAGCGATTCGGCGAATACGGGCCCCCAATCAGCTGCGTAACGAACGTGTTCTTCCGAATGAATCAGTATCGTGACGCTCATCATGCCCCCAAGTGGCAGTCTAGCCACGCTTTCACCGCTTTCGATTGTTCACCAATACAATCGGTTTCCGTCTCGCCCACAGTTGAGGGGAATCCGGAGGACGAGACGTTGAACCCCCGTGATTAGTCGACTTTGACGTCGCCCTTTGTCAGGTACAAACGATTGGTTTGGAACGACTCGCCGACGAACGCCGCTACGGAGACCGATTTACCAGCCATCGATTCGGGAACCTTGAAGTTAAATTCCAAACGACCGTCCCCCGACGCCTCTTTGACGATTCGCTCGATGCGTTTGCCCTCGTCGTCTTTCAGCGTCACATGAAAACTTTGCTGGCCTAGGTCCTCTGGCAATCGGTGACGAAGTACCACGACATAATCTTCGCCGATCTTGGCCTGACCAGGAACGTTCATCCGAAACAGAGAACGATCCTGCTTGGGCTTCGTTTCGTCCTCATCGCTTTCCTCCGCGTCCTCTTCGCGATTGCGATTGCCACGATTCTTGCCGGCTCGCCTTGCGTCGGCTTCCGCTTGCTTGCGTTCGACATACTCACTGACCAAAGCATCGTCCTCGCGACTGTCAAATGCTTGCAGCATGTGATCGCCGGTCGATTCCATGTACTGTCGCATTGCAGCGCGGTGCTCGGCAATCTCGCTTTGGTAACGCGGATCATCGATCAGATTGACCAACGCATTGGGATCATTTTCATAGTCATAAAACTCCTCTCGAACGCCATGCTGAAACAGCTCCAACCGCTTTGCGATCTCCGGATCGGTCGGTGCGAGTTTCACCATTGCCCGATACGACAATGTCCCTGTCGTCGCTGTCCGAAAGACACGTTTCCCGTCAGGCCACGCGTTGAACAAGTATCCAAAACGTTTCGACTGGACGCTCCGCATGGGGCTGCGGTTTCCGCCGGAATTCTCGTTATAGACTTTGTAGACTTGATCGCGACCAGACTGCGACTCACCACGCAACGTCGGCGCAAAACTTCGTCCATCAAAACCGCCTGGCTGTGGCAATCCGGCGATGTCCAAAATCGTCGGCAATAGGTCAACGGCCGATACCATGTGCTCACGGTCGACTTCGCCCGCCTGAGTGACTTCTGGCCAACGGACAATCAATGGCGTACGCGTGCTGTGATGCCAAAGCGCCGTCTTGGCGAACGGCAGCGGCATGCCGTGGTCGGACAAAAAGACAATTGCAGTGTTGTCCTCCAGTCCCGATTCGGCGAGGGCTTTCATGATTTGACCGACGCAGTCATCGGCCCGGCGAACTGACGAGTAATAGTGCGCCAATTCCAATCGCACGTCGGGATCATCAAACAAGAATCCCGGGATCGGTACTTCGTCGGCTGTGTAAACACGCGATGGGACATTGGAATCGGGAACCACTTGCCCCTTCTTGCCCATCGCATAAAAAGGTTTGTGTGGATCCGAAATGTTGATGTTCAAACAAAACGGCTTTCCTTGATCGGCCGCCGATTGAATGCCGTGCTTCGTCGATCGATAGTAGGACTCAGGGTTTTTCATGTCCTGAGCCTCGCCATTCAAGGTCGTTAAATCGTCATCCCATCCATACGGTTGATACGGCGTCGAATGCGATACCTTGCCGCGGATGGCGACGTAGTAGCCGCCTTTCTTCATCAGATCAACCAAGTGCGGATGCGACGCATCGCGGACTTGATAAAACCCTTCCACCCCGGTGTTGTGTGGATAGCGACCGGACCACATCACATTGCGTGACGGGAAACAGTTGCCGACCTGCACATGGGCATAATTGTAGCGCAGCCCACTGGCGGCTAACGCGTCGATGTTCGGTGTCGTGCCTTCAAGCTCGCATCCGAACGCACCAACCGAATCACAACTCATGTCATCGACGGTGATCAGCAAGAGGTTGGTTTGCGCGGTAGCTTGATTCACGGTGCCGGATGCAAAGATTACAGCGGCCACGCCCAACAATGCGTACAGAGTTCTCATACGAAAGACTCTCAGGGTGGGAAATTGAAAAGGCAGGTAGGAAGACCAGCTGGCTGCTAGAGCTCAGTCACTTTCAAATTGCGAAATCGGATCAGCATGTGGTGCCCGGCATGCAACTGCAAACCAATCGGACCTTTGTCGGCAATTGTCACGGCGTCATAGTCGACGAATGGCTCGCCATTTAGGAATGTCTGAATCTGCTTGCCTTTCATAATGACTCGCAAGTGATTCCACTGACCCACGCGATGGACCTTGGCCACCTTGTCGCTGATCGCCGGGTAGCTGCCGCGTTTGTCGGCCGGTGCATAGATACACGCGGTCATGTCTTTTTTAAGACTGCCCGAAATACCGATCTGAACCTGATGACTTTCGCCACGCAACATCACGCCGGTATCGTAGTACTCCGATGGAGTCTGATACTCCAACTCCACTTCAAAGTCAGCGAACTTCTTTTCAGTCCAAAGTATCGAACCTTTCTCATTCGGGTTCTCGGCGATGATCATGCCGTCATCAACCTTCCAATGCCCCACGGTGTCTTCGGACGGTTTGACCTGCCATCCAGAAAGTGTCTTACCGTCGAAGATGTTGGCTTCTTCTGCACAACAAAACGCGGAACTTGACAAGCCAATCGAAAGACAAGCTAGGAACGCAACAATACCGTGGGTAGACATGATCGCTCCGCCTCCAAAGCGGGCAGGGGAATGGTTCAATCAGCCCAGGATCCTCTAGGCTGTGAGTGCATTCTAACCCGACCGCCCTCAACAAGTGACGCAAACCAGCGGCGTCACTTTCACGATCAGGACGATTTAACGTCTTCGCTTGTCTCGCGACCAGGACGTGCCATCAACGTAAACGCGGTGACAATCACGATCGCGACAACAATTGAAAACATCGTTTTCGCTGATTCGGACATCTCCGCTTCGTACGAGGCGTACCCGACCGCAGCCAACCCGGCCAATCCAACCGCCGTCAACGCCTCACCGGCTATCACACCTGATGAAAACAGAATCCCACGGTGCAACACACTATCGTGATCTTTTTCCGGCGTGCGGCGTGTGGTGAAGTATGCGATTAAACCGCCAATCAAAATCGGAGTAGCCAACCCGAATGGCAGATACATCCCCACCGCAATGGGCATCAGGTGCGCTCGAAATTTAGACTTCCTTTTCAAGATCTCATCGATCACCAAAATCACGACGCCGACGACTGCACCGATTCCAATCAGGTTCCACGGCAACTGACTTTCCCCGGCGAATCCTTTCGCTAATGACGCGAACAAGCTCGCCTGCGGCGCTGACAAGTTCGGCCCGCCAATCCCGCCTTCGGTGTTCTCATGCAACAACGTCAACACCGGTGCCATGACAAACGCGGCAACAAACACCCCGCCAATCTGCATCATCTGTTGCCGGAACGGAGCGGCCCCAACTAAAGAACCGGTTTTCAAATCATTACAGACATCGCCGCTCGTACACGCGACACAGCAAACAATTGCTGCAATACCAAGTGTCGACACCATCGCTTCGGTGCCGGACGAGCCGTAAAGCCACAACATGCCGCCGGCAACCAATACCGCCGTGATCGTCATTCCCGAAACAGGGCTGTTCGAATTGCCGACCAAGCCCACGATGTAGCTCGCGACCGCGGTGAAGAAAAATCCCATCGCCAACATCACCACCGTCCCCAATACGGTGACGCCAACGTTACCGGTGAAGCGATAATTCACGATCGCCAACATCGCGGTGCAGAGCAGTCCGAGGAAAATGATCACGCCCGATGGGATATCACGTTCACCAGCCAAAGGCGTCGCCTTCTGCCGATCAAATCCACCCCAAAGCTCGACCACCGCGGCTTTCAATCCGGCGCGGACTGCAATCAACGAACTCAATCCGCCAACCACCATCGCACCGACGCCGACATAGCGAACCTCAGTACTCCAGATTCGCCACGCACCATCGATCGCCGATTCCGATTCACCCAGTTCACCGATCAATGGGATCCCAATCAACCATCCCAACGTCCCGCCAATGAATACCAGCACCGCAACGTTTAATCGGACAATAAACCCAACCGCGACCAACATCGGTGACAAGTCGCCGCCGAAGTAAAAGATCCGTCCGCCACTAGCCATCGCCGTCTGCAGTGTTTCGGTCACCATGCCGAAATAGCCGGCGATGACTTTGAACAGGCCGCCCAGGACACCACCGGCAACCAGTCGCTGCGCCGCCCCATGCTGCCCAGCCTCTCCAGCTTCCAGCACTGCCGCGCAAGCAACGCCTTCCGGATAAGGCAACTCGTCATTGTTTGCCACAAAGACGCGACGCATCGGAATCATGAAAAGGATACCGAGTAAGCCACCGGTTAACGCGACCATCGAGACGGTCCAAAAATCGAACTCCTGCCAATGCCCGATCAAGATCATCGCAGGCATGGTGAAGATAATCCCCGCTGCCAATGACTCACCTGCTGATGCACAAGTTTGCACCTGATTGGCTTCCAAGATGCTCGATCGCTTGAAGAACAGCTTGAAAATCAACATTGCCATCACCGCAGCTGGGATCGAAGCCGACACAGTCATACCGGCTTTTAAACCGACATAAACGTTGGCAGCGCCCATCACAACGGACAACACGAGCCCTAAGAGAATCGCTCGCAGTGTCAGTTCAGCGCGAGTCCCGCTGCCCGCCTCTGCATCGGTGGTCGGTTCAGTCACAGAAGACATTTGATTCGTCGCACAAGGGTTAGAAGGCAAAGGTTAGAAGGTTCTTTGGCAATCACCGATTGGACACGCCAATGCTGAACGCGCAAGGCTTACAGACCACGCAAGATCGACGGGTGATCACGTGGGGCAATATACCTACTGGGCTTTTTAGGAAGCTTCCCCCAACATGTTCGCGCAGGTAAATGTTCGCCACAAGGGAGCTTGCTTTTCAATTACCTAAAATTAACGAGCTTTTACCCACCCCACTGACCTTCATAATTCGCTACATTGATCCCGCTAACAAGCGACGCCTCACAAAGACTCATCACAACTGAGAGAGCTGAGCCAATGCGAATGAACGCTAAGCAATGCATCGCGATATTCTTCTCGATCTATGTCGGTTTGGTCTCAACTCCCGCGTCACAGTTGCTCTGTGCTGCCGAGCGGGATCTGATCGCTTCGTTGATCCCAGCGAAGCCTATCGCCACCAAAATCGCGCCTTCGCTGCCGCCAACTGCACCGACGAATTGCTTCGTGGATCGTTTTCGTAGCGAACACGATCGAGAGTTATTCGCACGCCTAACAGCCCAGCTTTCCCAAGCTGCCGAAAACTATCAAAGCTGGGGCGTCCGCAAAGAAACAGCGCTATACCCTAAGGTTGCTCGCTCGACTTACGACGACGCTCTCAACACCAAGTGGAACAAGGTTGATGCAGAACAGACGACCTGCGAAGCGATGCTTCGCTTGGGTGAGAAATACCGCACCGAATTAACGTCGCCCGCTGACCGCCGAATCCGCTGCTGTTTCGACGGAACAATTGCTCGCGTCCGCAGCACTCACGGTGTGGTAAATGGCCCCGAATCTCGTGTGGCTCGATCATTCGAAAACCGCTTTGATTACGTCTGCCCCCACATCACGCTAACCAGCACTCACTACACGCCCTCGATCGATTGGCTTTACTCGCCGGAGTCGGTCCAAAATGTGTTTGCGTTCGGTTATCAGATCAACGGGATTGAAATCCGGTCCGCCGAAATTGACGGGCACCCCTGCGATCGCGTCAGTTGGTTCGCAACGATGGAACGCGATGGGCAAATTCTCTATTGCGATTTGTACCTTGCCCGCGACCGAAACTACATTCCGATTCGAATGGAGTTCGGAACCCCGGCGTTTGTCCCCGCAGTCGAAAATTTGGTCACCAATGTTGATGCCTTCCAACAAGACGAACAGGGACGCTGGTTCCCGCACCAAGTCACCTTGGTCAAAAATCATGGCAAAACGTTTCAGGTTGCAAAGTCGACCTATGAACTGACACCACAGTTCGACCAAACGCGACTCTATAGCGACAGTTCCGCGATTCTGGACCAACACCACAGTCCGCCACCGGCAACGGTTAAACCTTATGCTTCGCCCGAACTATTAACGACCGTCCAACAACGCTACTTTGGCCTGGGTAATCCGATTTTGGGAATCGACGTCGGGCAAAAGCTCGTCGTGTACTGGGTCGCACTCATCTTGACGATTTTGCTCTCAGTTGCCTGGGTCGTTCATCGCACATCACTCGACAAATCGCTGCGTGACTATTTCATGCACCACCGTTTTCTATTCGGTGTGATCGGTATCTCGATGACGGCTTTGTTTGGCGTTATCTGCATGCTCCCATCCGGATGGCTGACCTTCGGATTTACCTTGATGGCAATGGGGCTCTTTGGGCTCGCTTGGATCGCGATGCAAAAAATCCTGTTTCGCGAAACCAAGATCTCGATCCTATCGACGCTTTTCGCCGCCGCCGCGATCGCGATCATGATGTCGGGTTACAGCATGGGCACCAAGCGAATGAAGATTCGTCAACAGATGATCGATGACATTCGCAACACCGGCGGCCAAGTCGCCATCGGCATGTGGCGTCTCGATGAAGAGGGGCTGTTTTTACCTGCCCCCATTGTCGACGTCTTGGGTGAAGCTTGGTCCGGACGGGCACATCGCGCCGCGATCGAACAGCAATCGTTTAACCGCAAGAATGTCAAACGTTGGTGCCTCGACGAAGTCCGTTGGCTGGGCATTGCTTCCGCCACAGGCGAACCGTTTGACGTCGATGTCGAAGCAATCTCTGCGATCAAAAACAAGCAGTTGCTTTGGACGTTTCATGCCGACCAAGGTTACCTAAACGATGACGCGATCTCGGAACTAACCAAGTTCAGCGGCCTGGTCGATTTGCACTTCGACTGCCAAGGGCGCCCACTCTCAAAACGGGTTCACGCTCTCCATTCGCTGGAGCGGATTTGGCTGACCAATGCAGTGGTTGATGACGAACTATTACGCACGCTAGCCGATGTTCCACAGCTGGAATCACTCTGCCTGATCAACCCAAGCTTTGTCTATGGCCCATGTGAACTTAACCAATGCGGTTTGCAAGCCATCGACATCATGCACGCCACGGTGGATCACCAAGCGATGCGTCTACTGGGCCAGTTGCCGACCTTTTTATCCTTCACCGATTGCAAATTCAATTTCCAAAACGCGCCCTCGCCCGTCGAGTTGACAAAGACGCATTCCATGATGGTGCTCTCAAGCCAAATCGACGATCGCTCGCTCGTATCAATGGGGCAGTCGCCAAACCTCGACTGGCTTCATGTGGGCAACACCAACATCACCATTGACGGCATTGAACAGTTCAGCCAAATGCACCCCAGAGTCCCGGTTTCCTTGGAATAATGGAGCAAGCCCATCGCATTTGAGCGATAAACCGCGTCAGCCATTGACTTCGGCGGTCGCAAGTTGGAACCAAGTGATTCGAGGATGCGTGACTTGGGATCAATAGTGTGGCGGTTTTTCATCTGCCAGATCGCCGCGTGGTTCGACCGCGCTCTTCAGACGGTCCAATTCCTGCTCCCACTTCAACACCTGAACCTTCATTCGATTCAAATCACGCGACTGCTCCACAACGACTTGATTCAATACGTCGTACTGATGTTGCAAGTGGGCAAGCTGGGATTCCAACTCGATCATACGTTTTTCGTTGTCTGCCATAGGGCACCATTGATCCTCTCTTCGATTCATTCAGAGATCTGCCGCTTCCACCTGTGAACTTGCTGCAGCGACAAGCACGATCGCGTAGAATCGCCCGTCGCTGCTGCCCCAAGCAATCACGCAGCAGATCTTCCCCATCCCGCCTGTCCATTCATTCGCCCGATATGCCCGCCGCCCTGAATCCGCGTCAACGTTTACTAATGGGCCCCGGTCCAAGTACCGTTCCCGCCCGAATTTTGAAAGCGATTTCGTCACCGACTCTCGGACATTTGGACCCGCAATACATCGGGTACATGGATGAAACTTGCGAGATGATCCGCCAAGTTTATCGGACCGAGAACGCGTTGTCGTTCCCCGTCTCGGGGACCGGGATGGCCGGCATGGAAACGGTCATGGTCAACCTGATCGAACCCGGCGACGAAGCGATCGTGATGGTCAACGGCGTTTTCGGCGGACGCATGAAAGACATCCTGACCCGCTGCGGCGCCGAAGTGCACGCGATCGAGATTCCCTGGGGCCAGTCGTTTTCAAAACAGCACTTCGCCGATGCGGTCGCCGCCCACCCAAACGCCAAATTGCTAGCCGTCGTTCATGCCGAAACATCCACCGGCGCGCTACAAGACCTCTCCGGCGTCGGCGAAATCGTTCATCAAGCCGGCATGCTGCTAGTCGTCGATGCCGTCACATCCATCGGCGGGCACGACGTCCGCGTCGACGATTGGGGCATCGACGCGATCTATTCCGGCACGCAGAAATGTTTGTCCTGCCCGCCAGGCCTCTCGCCCGTTTCATTTTCGCCGCGTGCTTTGGAAACCATCGACGCCCGCAAGACGCCAGTCCGCAGTTGGTACCTGGACGTCACGATGCTGAAAAACTACTACACCGGTGGCGGCGGCCGCGCGTACCATCACACCGCGCCGATCAATATGGTCTACGCCCTCCGCGAAGCACTTGCCATCGTCCTTGAAGAAGGCCTCGACGAGCGTATCGAACGACATCGCGACATGCACTTGCTGCTTCGCGAAGGCCTCGAATCGCTGGGCCTGAAATACATTCCCGACCATTCGCTGCACACACTGAACTGCGTCGCTGTGCCAGACGGCATCGACGAAGCCGCCATCCGTAAACGCTTGCTGACCGATTTCGATATCGAAATCGGCGGCGGCCTGGGCGTTTTCGCCGGCAAGGCGTGGCGAATTGGCTTGATGGGTGAATCGGCGGCAGAGAAAAATATTCTGACCTTGTTGGCGGCACTCGATAAATGCCTGCGTTAACCTCGCCGCTGCACACGCTTGCGGCCATCTTGCCTCCCGGTCGCGTCAGCGAAGCCCCGTCGTACTGTGCGGCGTTTGAATCCGACGGACTGACCGCGTTTCGTAAACGCCCGATGGGCGTTGTGATCCCCGAAACACAAGACGAAGTCATTCGTACGGTTCGCTGGTGCGCCGAACACAATCTGCCCTTTGTCGCACGCGGCAGTGGGACCAGTCTGTCCGGCGGCTCGATGCCCGTTTCCGACGGCATTGTCATCTCGCTAAACAAACTGCGGGCGATCAAGAAACTGGATCCCAACAACCGCATCGCCGTCGTCGAGCCCGGCGTGATCAACCTGCACGTCTCTCAGGCCGCCGCGCCGCATGGACTGTACTATGCCCCCGATCCGTCCAGTCAAAAAATCTGCACCATCGGCGGCAACATCGCATTCAACTCCGGCGGCGCACATTGCCTGAAATACGGCATGACCAGTAACCATGTCATCGGCATGAAAGTCATCACCGCAACAGGCGAGATCGCCGAGTTTGGTGGCGATTCGGTCGAGTCACTCGGTGCGGACATGACGGGACTGTTCGTCGGCAGCGAAGGCTTGTTCGGGATCGCCTTGGAAATCACCTTGCGGTTGATCCCACAGCCCGAATGTTTTCACACGGTTTTGATTGGCTATCACGCACTTCGTGACGCCGGCGATGCCGTGTCCGCGGTGATCGATTCGGGCTTACTTCCCGGTGCGATGGAGATCATGGAATCACTGGCCATCGAAGCGGCCGAAGCGGCAACTGCTTGCGGTTACCCCAAGGGTGCCGAAGCCGCACTGATCGTCGAACTCGAAGGCCCACGTGAGCGGATTGAACTGGAAAAACAGCAACTGCATGATGTGATCGCCGGCACGAACGCTTTCGAAACCGTCGTCGCCGCCGACGATGCACAACGCGGCGCGATCTGGGCCGGACGCAAAAGCGCGTTCTCTGCCGTCGGCAAACTCAGCCCGGACTTTCTCGTCCAAGACGGCGTCGTCCCACGAAAGCGACTTGGCGAAGCCTTGGTCAAGATCCAGCAATTCGCCCTCGAGTCCGGGCTCCGCTGTGCGAACGTTTTCCACGCCGGTGACGGCAACCTACACCCGCTGATCTTGTTTGACGATTCCATCCCCGGGCAACTCGAACAAGCCGAAGCACTCGCTGGCCGCATCCTGACCCTGTGCGTCGAGATGGGTGGATCGATCACCGGCGAACATGGCGTTGGCATCGAAAAACGCGAGTACCTCGCCCAGATGTACGACCCCGCATCAATGAACGTCATGCACCGCGTTCGCGCGGCCTTCGATCCAAAACACATTGCCAACCCCGGCAAGATGTTTCCCAGTGGCGATGCCGCGGCACCAGAACCGACCTGCACACCAAACCAAGCATCATCTGACTCGCTCAGCTCATCCCCCATCGAAGTCGACTCGCCGGAACAGCTTCGCCAAGCGATCGGTGACTTCAAAAAGGTCCTCTGCGTCGGACGACAAACCAAGCCGCCATTGTCACGAGTCGATGACGCGGTATTGATTTCGACACAAGCGATGAGCGGTATTACCGAGTACGAACCGTCGGAGTTCACGTTTTCAGCTTTTGCGGGTACGCCGCTTGCCGAAATTCGCGACCAACTCGAAACCCGGCGACAATACCTGCCCTTTGACCCGTTGCTCGTTGATTCGGGTGCGACGCTGGGCGGTACCGTCGCGGCAGGACTGAGTGGCCCCGGCCGACATCGCTATGGTGGCCTTCGTGATTTCATCTTGGGGGCAACCTTCGTCGATGGTGACGCGACTTTGATCAAGTCCGGTGGCCGAGTCGTCAAGAACGCCGCCGGTTTTGATTTGCCCAAACTGTTTGTCGGTAGCTGCGGACGCTTGGCCGCGCTCACCGAATTGACGTTCAAGGTGTTTCCCAAACCGGTTGAACTGCATTCATTTTCGTTGGCCTGCACCGATCACGAAGCCGCAATGAAAGCCGTCGCTGACCTTGCCCGCGGCCGCTGGGAATTGGACGCGATCGACTACGACGCCAACGCAAAGTTGATCTGGATTCGCATCGGTGCGACCGCAGCGATCGCGAAACAAATCGTCGACGACATCCAGCGAACGTTGTCAACCTCGCCGCCGTTCTCCGCCGCCGACGACTCTTTACAAGAATCGCCTTGGCAACGTCTGCAACAGCTGGATCTTCTGCCAGCGGTCGAGGACAGTGTGACATGCAAGATTCCTTCTTCGTTGCAGTCAGCTGGCAAGTTAGCCCAATGGTGTGAGTCCCAGGAGTATCGCGGCGACGCAAGACTTCATGTCAGTGCCGCGGGTGCGGTTTGTTGGCTGGCAATTCGCGGGACGTTGCTGCCTGCGTTGGAACAACAACTCTCACAACTACAGCGTGCCGGATTGGTTATCTGCGATCCGCAACACGTCACAACCAAACCAGTCATCGGTCCGACGTTAACACAGCCGATTGACCTCGCCGTTCAACATGCGATTGATCGAGTCGATCGTTTTCCCGGATTGGTGTTCTGAGAGATGCGACACGAGATTAATCGCGAACAGTATGGTGCACTCGGTCCGGTGATGGCCGATGCGGTCAGCCAATGCGTCCATTGTGGGTTTTGCCTTTCCGCATGCCCAACCTATCAAGAACTTGGACGCGAGCCCGACTCGCCCCGCGGCCGGATCATCTTGATGAAGGAAGTGCTCGAAGGCACCATCCCGCTAGACTCCGCAGCACCGCACCTCGATGCCTGCTTGGGTTGCCTCGGATGCGTTCCTGCATGCCCCTCGGAAGTTCCCTACGGCGACTTGATCAGCCCGTTTCGTGCACTGCATCAATCGAAGCAACCACGGTCGCTTGGCAATCGCATCAAACGAACCCTGGCACAACTCACGCTTCCGTTTCCGAATCGCTTTCGCTTGGCAGCCAAAACCGGCAAGCTTGCCAAGCCGATTGTTGGACTGTTGCCCGAAGCCTTACGGGTGATGCTGGATTTATTGCCAGATGAATTACCCGCCGCCCAGCGACTCGATGCCGTCTATCCCGCAACGACGAAGCAGCGTGGACGGGTCGCATTGTTGGCCGGCTGTGCACAACAAGTTCTCGCCCCTGACATCAACCTCGCCACCATCGAAGTTCTCAACCGCAACGGCATCGAAGTCGTCGTGCCGCAACGACAAGGCTGCTGTGGCGCGTTGTCATGGCACGTTGGGAATTTGAAAGCCGCCCAAAAGATGGCAATCGAAAACATCAAAGCGTTCGCCGGAAACTTTGACGCGATCGTGACCAACGCGGCCGGATGTGGAAGCGGCATTCATGAATACCCGCTGATCTTGAAAGGCACCGAGCACGAAGAAGCAGCCTCGCGATTCGCCAAACAAACGATGGACGTATCAGTCTACTTGGCGTCGCTCGGGGAACTGGCACCAATCCCCGAACCGACACAGCCGATCACTGTCGCGTATCACGACGCCTGTCACCTTGCCAACGCACAAGGCGTCCGTGCACAACCCCGACACCTGCTGAAGTCCGTTCCGGGAATCACGCTGGTCGAAGTACGCGACGGCCATCTCTGCTGTGGTTCTGCCGGTACCTACAACATCGATCAACCAGAAATCGCTGCGTCGCTTGGCCAACAAAAGGCTGACCGTGTCATCGAATCCGGTGCGAGCTTGGTCGCAATGGGTAACATCGGATGCATGACACAGATCGAAAACCACTTGCAACAAAAGGGCAGCCACGTGCGTGTTCGGCACACGGTGCAAATCCTTCGCGATGCCTATCAAGGCAAACTTTAGCAACCTGTTGCACGCCTTCGTTCATCGCCACTCTCCAATTGCCACCATGAACTCGTTCGCAATCAAACGTTCCGATTCATGTTTCTAGACTTGCCCTCTGACGCACGACGATTTTTCGCACGCTAAAACGAAGCGAAAAGAAGCTTCAGGGTCGCCGTCGGCTGTTTATCAAAAACGTACGTCGGCTGATCCAACTTTGCTCCGGAGTCTGGATGATTGGCTCCGCAGTAGCGTGCATTCTGATTGGCGTAAAACTCGTTTCCGATCTGATCAGCTTCGGCAAATACATTCTGGCTGGCTTTGCAGACGTTGCGGCGGACGATCCTTTCCCGGTCACCGGGCAAACAATTTACACCAATTCGTCGCTTTCCCAGATACCACGCTGCCCCCCCATCAGTTCTAATGCCCGCCGGGTAGCGTTTCCTGTTGACCGCTTCCCTGTAATCGCGTGATGCACCCCTGGTCGATGAAGGAATTAATGCCTTCATCTTTTGCGATGAACGATAGAGAGTATCCCCCGGTTCTCGATGAAGACTTGGTCGGTTTCTTTGAAACAGAGACGTTTGCCGGCGGCGGGCTTGTCTGGGATGCCGTGCTCGAATATCGAGTCTGGGTTCACAGTGATGACGCCGACGATTGCGTGAACGTGTTTCGTTGCTACCGCGATGCGAGAGCGTTTTCGGAAGCGACACTCGGAGCCGAATCGCCTGTCGCATTGATCTTGCAACGTCAATACATCGACGAAGTGGAAGAAGGCCAATACGTGCACGTGCAAGAATCGCGGATGACCGAATGGCCCGTCGAATTCCTCGCCCGCCCGGCGAGGACCGAGCAAACGATTCCCGAATTTCTATCCCCTGACGCACCCGAAAACCGCCTCGACATCCTGCGAGGAAACGTCGACTAGCGCCAGCGACTAAACGTAGTGGATCTTGTCAAAGATCCGGATTTCAGCACGCCCGGATCTTTGACACACGCCCGGATCTTTAACAAGATCCACTACTTGCGTCACTCCGGAGACGCACGAACGATTGCAAAGTGCAAATTGGAAGAAAATAAATCACCAGCAATCGGCGAGCTGTCCACCTGCCGCGCAATTCCAAATTTGCAACGTTCAATTTGCAATTTGCAATCCTCCTTCCACCCGCCTCTCCCGTAGTGGATTTTGTTAAAAATCCCGTTCCATCACACACTCGGATCTTTAACAAGATCCACTACTTTGAAACCTGGTGATCTCTGCGTGTCATTGCCTGAACTCTTTCTCGTTTTTCCGATACATCGCTTCAAGAGTCTTGTCGTTTTCGCTGACGAACACTTCGTCCAAGACTTCCATCCATTGCATGCGATCGATGCGGAAATTGCGGAAGTCTCTCCTTAATTCGCACCAACTCGCCAAGAACCAGATCGGTGCGACAAAAGTCAACCCGAGCGGCCGAAGCTTTCGAATCGTCTCCGCTCCCACACCGTCGACGTAGGAAATCTCAACGACGTGTTGGGTGCGGATTGCGCGCCGCAGGGAAGTAAAATCGATCTGAAGAGTAGGTTTACTTGGACTAGGGTATGAAAAAGAAGTCGCTTGACGGATGCTTTCACCTAGGTCATCCGGTAGCACCGCGGTGATCTTGTCGAGTGTCTTTCGAGCCGCCAATGCCATCGCTGGGTCAGCCCAGCTCTGCACCATCTGCGCACCAAGGGCGAGTGCTTCCAACTCTTCGTCGTCGAATAAGAGTGGGCGTACGACATAGTCGGGATTGATTAGGTAGCCTACACCCGCTTCTCCGGTCAGCGGTACGCCAGACGCTTTCAAGTCGGCGATGTCGCGGTAGATCGTCCGAACACCAACTTCAAGCTCTTGCCCCAACTCGCTCGCAGTCACCGCATTCCGGCGTGCTTTGAGGTACTCCACAATCCGAAAAAGACGATCCGCACGACGCAATGCACTACTCGGTGAAAACGAAACCTCTGAATTCTCGCAATGCTGCTGACAGTAGGCTGTCAGGAGGGTCGTGTAAAGTCACCCGATCGCATCAAAGCCATCACGTACACGTTGGCAATCATTCGTAACTAAATGGCCGGAGCTGAAGTGTTCGATCCTACCGATTTCCCCGTCCCCACTCTTGTCCCGCTAAACGATATCCATTTGGAAGTTTTCGAGGCGGGACAGCAAAATGCTGGAAACCCGATCGTGCTCTGCCACGGTTGGCCAGAACACGCGTTCTCTTGGCGCTACCAAGTTCCAGCACTTGTTGCGGCAGGCTACCACGTGATCGTCCCAAATCAGCGAGGCTACGGAAATTCGACTCGACCGACTGAGACCACCGCCTACGACATCAGGTATCTGACGAACGACTTGGCGGCGCTCCTTGATCACTACGGTTATCGAGACGCAACGTTCGTTGGTCACGATTGGGGTGCGATGGTTGTCTGGGGACTGGCATTAATGCATCCTGCTCGGATCAATCGACTGATCAATCTCAGCTTGCCGTACCAAGAGCGTGGAGTCATTCCTTGGATCGAGTTGATGGAGCAGATGTTTGGTGTTGACCACTACTTCGTCCATTTCAATCGAAAACCCGGCGTTGCCGACAAAGTACTCAGCGACAACACGCATCGATTTTTACGCAACTTGTATCGTCAAAATGTACCGCCGCAAGAACCTGAAGCCGGCATGTTTTTGATCAACCTCGCCAAAGCAGAAATTCCACTTGGTGATCCGTTGATGAGCGACCTTGAATTAGAGGTATTTGTCTCCGCATTCGAATCGACCGGGTTCACCGGGAGTATCAATTGGTATCGAAATCTTGACCGCAACTGGCAGATTTTGGCGGATATCGATCCGGTCATTCGTCATCGGTCACTGATGATCTACGGAGACCAAGATGCGATCCCCAAATCGAAGAATTTGACGCAATTTGTCCCAAGGGTTGATGTAGCAAACTTGGATTGCGGCCACTGGATCCAGCAAGAAAAACCGGAGGAAACAAATTTGATGATCTTAAAATGGTTGCGGCAAAACCCAGTCTAGACTGCAATTTGCAATCGTCCCACCAGCCGCCTCTCTCGTAGTGGATTTTGTTAAAAATCCCGCTCCAACACGCCCGGATCTTTAACAAGATCCACTACCTCGCGCCAAACCGGAGACGCACGAATCGATTGCAATGTGCAAATTGGAAGACTATAAATCACCAGCAACCGGCGAGCTGTCCACCTGCCTCGCAATTCCAAATTTGCAATTTGCAATTCACCCCGCACCCGCCTCTCTCGTAGTGGATTTTGTTAAAAATCCCGCTCCAACACACCCGGATCTTTAACAAGATCCACTACCTTGAATTGGGCGTGTAAGACTTCTTTCTCGGCTGGGTATAGCGGGCGACTGCCTTCGTAACGATGCCTTTCCCGCTTCGACAAGATGCCGATGACTCCCGAAGAATTGACCGACCTGTTTGATCAACAAGCTGCAAACTACGACGCACAGTGGGCGAAAACGGAAGCGATTCGCAACTGCCTATTTCTGCTGCTGGATTCACACTTTGCCGAACTGCCTGAGAACTCGCGCGTGCTTTGCGTCGGTGCCGGCACGGGCGCCGAGATGGAGCACTTTGCGAAAGCGCAACCGGACTGGAGCTTCACGGTCGTCGAACCGTCGGGCGAGATGCTGGAACTTTGTCGCGAGCGTGCCGAAGCAGGCGGCTTTGCAGATCGCTGCGTCTTCCATCACGGCTACTTGGAAACGCTTGAGATGGCCGAACAACACGATGCGGCAACCAGCTTCTTGGTCTCGCAATTCTTTTTGGACCGCGACGATCGACGAGCCTTCTTTGCCGAAATCGCCAGCCGATTAAAACCGAACGGACTGCTTGCCAGTTCCGACCTATCGTGCGATCAAGCCGCCGCCGACTACGACGTGCTGCTTGAAAGTTGGATGCGGATGCTGGCGATGAGCACCAACGATGAAGCCGTCGTCGCACGTATCAGGAAGGCTTACGTCAACGATGTCGCTGTCCGCCCGATCGACGAAGTCACGTCGATCATCAAGTCAGCCGGCTTTGAAAACGCGACGCCGTTTTTCCAAGCCGGGTTAATTCACGCATGGATCTCCACACGATAAGCCTTTCGTGTGTTTTGCCTTCGTTGCTTTTTGCTGCTGCGCTACTTTCGTGAAGCAAACGGCGATAGAGGGACTAGCCCACCGACTTGCTTGCGATAGTCCTTGTAGCCTGGAAACTGCTGCTGCATCTGCTGTTCTTCAAACTTCGACTTTTGCACGAGCACGATCACCAAGACGCCCCACATCAGGCAGCGACTGATCGCCAGCGGTGATGCCAACGTCGCGGCGGTGAACCACAGCAGCCCGCTGTACATCGGATGGCGTACGACACGGTAGGCGCCGCTGGTTACAAGCTCTGTCCGTTCGGTGACTGACGGGTGGATGCGAATGTTGCGTAAGCCGATCGTGAACCAAGCCCAGACGGCGAGCCCCATTCCCGGTGCGCCAAGCAAGAATGCCAACACCGGAAACGGCTTCCACCGGATCGACAACACCAAAGCAGCCGACAATAAAAATTGTGCTGCTACGGCGAACGACTGCTGAAGTGGTCGATTCAATCTCGGCGTTCTCTGTCTAAATAACGTTCAGTTCTCGAGGTACCCGAGAGAGCCTAAGAACTCGGACGCTTTGGCCAGAGTATCTTCATAAGCATCGCCCGAATTGAAGAAACCGTGCGGCGCGCCGTCGTAGAGGTGCAGTTCGTTGCGTACGCCCAGTTCCGTCAGCTTGTCACGGAACGCCTCGCCCGTTTCGACGGGGATCAGCTTGTCTTTGGTTCCCAGGAACACAATCGTCGGTGGGACATCGGCGTCCAAATTGTGCAGTGGCGAAATCGCTTCGTAGAACTCGCTGACGCGGTCGTATCCATAACCTTGCGGCCCGTTGTCATAAACGGGATTGAACAGCACCAACGCGTTTGGCCGACAACTGACCGCCAGATCGTCTGCCGGGTCATCGAACTGATCAACCGTTGCGGTTGCTGCGGCCACATGCCCGCCTGCCGAGCCACCGCCGGCGGCGATGCGCTGCGGGTCGATGTTTAATTCGTCGGCATGGGCGCGTACCCAGCGAATCGCAGACTTGCCGTCCGCCACGCATTCTTTTGGCGAGGTGCCATGTTGTTTCTTGACGCGGTACTGGGCACAGATTGCGACCATCCCACGATCGGCCAAGGCCCGCGATTGACCGTAGAACTGCGAGGGACTGCCGCCGACCCATCCGCCACCGAAAAAGAATACGATCGCGGCACGTGGCGTCGGATCTGACGCTTTTGGCGGCTCGAAAAGGTGTAGCTCTAAATCCACCTCGCCGACCGACTTGTAGACGACCGTTTGATCCGGCTGCGGTTTGTCTTTCGCAGCCTTTTTCTTTTGCGCGTTCACCGGCAACGCGAACGTTGCGACCAAGACCGCGAGCACGGCGAGTCGGTTCATGTCGAAAACCTGAGGCGGGGCGGGGTAGAGCAGGGAAGGGAAACGCAGGATCGTCTAACCAACGCTTTTCGTTACGCTGATTTTACCAACGTTCGATTTTACCAACGTTCAATGCAGCAGTGTTTTTCCCAAGCCGAGTCCCAGCCCCAAATCGCAATCGCGGTCTATTGCGACAAAGCTGTTTACAGACGACGCAATCCGTCTTCTGTCATCGGCGTTGGGATTTCGAAGTCGACTTGGTCGATACGTTCTAGTGTTTCGTCGTCGAGGATCAAGTCTTTCGCTTCCAGTGACTCGTTGAGCTGTTCGACCGATGTCGCACCGATGATGGTTGAGCCGACGAAGTCATGTTGGCGACTCCATGCGACCGACAGTGCGGTGACGGTGGTGCCGATGTCCGTTGCAATCTCCGTCAACCGACGAGTCGTTTCGAGCGTGCGGTCGTTCACGAAGCGTTTGGCCATCCGAAGTTGCCGTTCGGCGTCGCCTTTTAGGTACGCGGTGAAGCGAGCGCCTTCTGGCGGCCCATCTTGGTATTTGCCAGTCAACACGCCACCGCCCAGTGGCGAGTACGGCAGGAGCGAGATGCCTTCTTGACGACAGACCTGTGCCAATTCGCTTTCACAGCGGCGGTTGATCAGACTGAAATTGTTCTGCACGGTTTCGTAGCGATAAGTTTCGCTGACGTCCGCGGTCCAGCACGCCTTCATCATGCCCCAACTGGTTTCGTTGCTGGCTCCGAACGCACGGATCTTGCCTGCGTCGCGCAGGTCTGACAACGCCCCCAGGACTTCCTCGTAAGGCATCCCGTGATCTGGCCAGTGCGTTTGGTAAAGGTCGATGTAGTCGACGTCCAATCGGCGCAGCGAGTCTTCGCATGCTTTGAAGATTTGATGCCGGTCAAGCGTGGTCTTACCGTAGCGGACGGGCGGTTTGAACCAACCGTGTCCGGGCCCGGTGACTTTGGTGGCGACGATGACGGTTTCGCGAGGCTTGGTTTTGATCCAGCGGCCAACGATTTCTTCGGTCACGCCAAACAGTTCGGCCGATGGCGGTACGGGGTACAGTTCGGCGGCGTCGAAGAAGTCGATCCCGGCGTCGTAAGCGGTGTCACAGATTTCGTGACTCAGTTTTTCGTCGCACTGCAAGCCGAACGTCATCGTTCCCATGCAGATGTCACTCACAACAATTCCGCTGCGTCCAAGCCGTCGATATTCCATGGTTGTCTGATTCAGTTCGCGTCAAATGAAATTGGGAGCGGCCCATGATAAAGGGGCAACGGAAACACGTCGACTCGGAGAGGATGAGCGTGTGTTCGATTGAGACGGAGTTCGCGAGATCAGCCGCCAATCCGCATTCGTCAAACGACGACGCACGATTGATCGCCCCGGAGGGGCCGCCTTGGGTAGCTCGGGGTGTTAACCCCGAGTTGCGTGTCACCCGCGAGCGCATCGCCCCGGAGGGGCCGACGGTGGTTCGTTGCAAGACCGACGACGGCCCCTCCGGGGCGAATGATTGATGGCTCGACGAGGTCTTGGGGCTCCCGCCCCAAGCTACCAACGTGGCCCCCTTCGGAGTCAAAGACAGAGGTCCGAATCGATTGGGATGCGTCCTCCGGAGTCGAAAACAGACATGCCCCAACGCGATCAACAAAAAAGCTTGGCGCGAGAGCGTTGCTCTTGCGCCAAGCTTGGCTGCATGGTTCGAAGATCGTCTTGCGACGTCTTACTTGCCCATCGCTTCGACGACGGCTTTGCCCATGTCGGCGGGAGTCGGTGCGACGACGATGCCGGCCGATTCCAGGGCTTTGACCTTTTCCGTTGCCGTTCCTTTGCCACCGCTGATGATCGCGCCGGCGTGTCCCATGCGTTTGCCGGGAGGTGCGGTACGACCGGCGATGAACGCGGCGACGGGTTTGGTCACGTGTTCTTTGACGTAGGCAGCCGCTTCTTCTTCGGCCGAGCCACCGATTTCGCCGATCATCAAGATCGCTTCGGTTTGGTCGTCTTCTTGGTACAGCTTCAGCAAGTCGATGTAGCTGGTACCGACGATCGGGTCACCACCCAAACCGACGCAGGTGCTTTGGCCCAACTTCAGCGACGACGTTTGCCAAACGGCTTCGTACGTCAGCGTTCCACTGCGGCTCATCACACCGACCTTGCCGGGCTGGTGAATGTAGCCGGGCATGATGCCGATCTTGCATTCGCCGGGGGTGATCAATCCGGGGCAGTTGGGGCCGATCAAAACGGCGTCGCTGGCGCGGACTTTTTCATAAACACGCACCATGTCGATGACCGGTACGCCTTCGGTGATCGCGGCGATGACTTTGATGCCCGCGTCGAGGGCTTCCAAGATCGCGTCGGCGGTGAACGGCGGCGGGACGAAAATCATCGTGGCATTGGCGCCGGTTTCGTTGACCGCGTCTTCGACGGTGTCAAACACTGGGATGCCGTCGACATCTTGGCCAGCTTTTCCGGGAGTGACCCCACCGACCATCTTCGTGCCGTAGTCGCGACAACCAAGGCTGTGAAAGGTACCGGCCTTTCCGGTAATGCCTTGGCAGATCACTTTGGTGTCGGAGTTGATTAGGATACTCATTGAATCTTATGCATTTAGCGAAGTGTGTATTGTCGTTGTCATAAACCAGAGGACCGCGGGAAGGATTACACCCCGGTCGCTGCCACAATTTTCTGAGCGGCATCGGTGATGTCACTCGCGGTAATGATGTCGACGTCACTTTCGGCGAGCATCTTTCGTCCCTCTTCAACTTCGGTGCCTTCGAGTCGAACGACCAACGGCACTTTAAATCCGACCGTTTTGCTGGCCGCGATCACGGCAGCCGCGATCGTGGTGCAGCGAGCGATCCCGCCAAAGATATTGACCAAGACGCCTTTGACGTTGGGGTCCGACAAGAGGATGCGGAACGCTTCAGTCACTTGCTCTTCGTTGGCACTTCCGCCGACGTCCAAGAAGTTCGCTGGCTGGCCGCCGTGGTACTTGATGATGTCCATCGTCGACATCGCCAAGCCGGCACCGTTGACCAAGCAGCCGATGTTGCCTTCCAGTTTGACGTAGCTCAGTCCGGCGTCGGTCGCACGAACTTCGCTGGGCTCTTCTTCGCTCAAGTCACGGAACTCGGCGAGTTCTGGGTGACGGTACAGTGCGTTGTTATCGAAGGTGATCTTGGCGTCCAGGGCGACCATTTGATCATCGCCGGTGATCACCAGCGGGTTGATCTCGGCCATCTCGCAGTCATAGTCGACATAGAAACGGCACATGGCGGGCATAAAGCGTGACGCCGCTTTGGCAGCCGCGCCAGTGATGCCTAGCTTCTTGCAAAGCTTGCGGACTTGGTAAGGCTCCAAGCCGACGTGTGGGTCGAAGTGCTCTTTGAAAATCAGTTCGGGGGTTTCTTCGGCGACCGTTTCGATCTCCATCCCGCCTTCGGTGCTGACCATCAAGACAGGTTTCTTGTCGCCGCGGTCCAGGACAATACCCAGGTACAATTCGCGTGCGATGTCGCAGCCTGCTTCGACGAAGACTTGGTTGACCGTTTGGCCTTCGGGACCGGTTTGGATCGTGACCAGCTTTTTCCCCAGCAATCCTTCGGCGGCCGCACGAGCTTCGTCGGCGCTTTTGCACAGCACGACGCCGTGTTGCTTGGGGTTATCGATGACGGTGCCTTTTCCTCGGCCGCCGGCATGGATTTGAGATTTGACCACGGCAATTTTGCCGCCGAGCTTGTCGTAGGCCTGGGCCGCTTCTTCGGGCGTCTTGGCGACGATGCCCTCCAGAACCGGCACCCCGGCTTTTCGAAACAGTTCCTTGCCCTGGAATTCGTGGATTTTCATCGGTCGTCCGATCGCGTTGGTGGGTCGCTATGAGATTGAACTCTTGGATTGTGGCGCCCTGGCATGAAGGCACCAATTGCGGGAATATAAGCCTAGCGCGTGGCGATCGGAACCACACGGGACCGAGGTGACACGCCCCTTTTCGCCAATCATCCCGCCTCCCGAATCGAAATGGCTCCCCACACCCCTCCCAACTTGATCCTGCTGCACGAAAGCGACAATGTCGCAATCGCTGTTGCCGATCTCTCCGCTGGCACCGATGTCAGTCTTGGGTCACATCATTTTCGAACACAATCGATTATCCCACGTGGTCATAAAGTTTCCGTTTGCGAAATTCCCGTCCACACGCCGGTGCTTAAATACGGCCAACCGATCGGCAAGTCCAGCACCACAATCGCCGCTGGCAGCCACGTCCACAGCCATAACTTGGTGGACCATCACGACGTAACTGAGAAGGTCACCGAAACCTCGCCACCACCAGCACCGACTCCCCTCCGCCGGACTTTCGAAGGCTTCGTACGTCCTGATGGCAGAGTCGGAACTCGCAATTACGTCGCCGTGTTGTCGACAGTGAACTGCAGCGCAACCGTCTGTCATAAAGTTGTGCAACGTTTCGATCCCGATCGGATGAAACGCTGGCCAAACGTCGATGGCGTCTTTGCCGCGACGCATACCACCGGTTGTGCACTCGCACTTGGTGGTCGCAAACATCAAATGATTGCAACAGCGGTGGCGGGTTATGCTCAACATCCCAACGTAGGCGGTCGCTTGATCATCGGGCTGGGCTGTGAACAAAACACGACCGGGTACTTAGCAGAACATCATGGCGTCGTTCCGCTTCACGCGCCTGACGGAACAACGCTGACGCGCGACCAACGTGTTCCGGTGTTGACGATGCAAACCGAAGGCGGCTCGGCGGTGACGATCGACCGGGCCGAACGCCTGGTCGAACAACTACTCGACCAAGCCAACGAGGTCCGGCGCACCACCGTCGATGCGTCGCACTTGATGATCGGTGTCGAGTGTGGGGGCAGCGACGGGTACAGCGGAATCACGGCAAACCCGGCAATCGGGGCGGTTTCCGACCGTGTCGTTGCCTGTGGTGGGACCTCGATCATCTCGGAAACCACTGAACTGTACGGCGCAGAACATTTGCTCTGCGACCGCAGCCGTTCGCCTGAAGTTGGTCAAAAATTGGTCGACTTGATCCGTTGGTGGCAAGACTATGTCGCCTTCTATGGCGGACGGTTGGACAACAACCCATCAGTCGGCAACAAAGCAGGTGGCTTGACCACGATCACCGAAAAATCACTGGGGGCCGTTTCGAAGAGCGGCAGTACAACGCTCGAAGCAGTCTATGACTACGCCGAGAGAGTCAACACGCCTGGGTTGGTCGTCATGGATTCACCAGGGTTCGACCCATCCAGCGTGACCGGAAAGGTTGCCGGGGGTGCGAACCTGATTCTTTTCTCCACCGGTCGCGGAAGCTGCTTTGGGTGCAAGCCAACGCCCGTCATCAAGATCGCATCGAACAGCGAACTGTTTGAAAACATGCGTGACGACATGGATCTGAATGCCGGTGAAGCCGTCGCTGGGAAGTCGATTCAAGAACTCGGCGACGAATTTTTTGAATTCGCGTTGCGGGTTGCGAGCGGCGAAACAACCGCTAGCGAGCGCAATGGTTTTGGCGATCACGAATTCGTGCCATGGACCGTCGGCCCAGTCCTGTAGGACACGAGCATTAAACGCTCCTCGGTACAGCGTCCTATTGAATCACCGCGTTCTGTTGCTGAAGCATCGCGAGTGCTTTGACGGCTTGTGTTAACACACGGACTTGCTGACGCAGTTCGGCGATCTCGTGGTGCAATTCGTCATGATGCATTTGCACAACCGCAGGCCTTTCGACGACATCTTCGATCGCAGGTGCGACAAAGACAATTTCATGATCCATTTCACGATTGTGACGGATCCATTTGAGCCGCATCTTTTTTCCTGTCGGATGAATTTCGACAGCCCGCTTCATATCCGTCGGCAGCTCGATTTCGAACTGATCGATCTCGATGATTTTGTCACCCTGCATCAGGCCCGCAAGAGCCGCGGCGCTGCCTTCGACCACCGAAACGACTTCGACGCCGAGCGGCGAATCCTCCACCACGACTCCTAATACCGGCCGTCCGTTGATCGTACTCGCGGCAACGGGTTCTCGTTGAAGTCTGTCGAGATCTTTTTCAATCGCGTCGAGCGCAACAACGATGTCTCCCGCCGGAGTGATAACCACCTCCCGAGTCGTTCCTGGATAAGCGGTGTTCTGTGCCGAGGAGTTGCTTGTGAAGCAGAGCAAAGCGATCACGGGCAAGGCAAAGATTCGTCGCGGTGAAAGCGTCATGGTGAGGACCTCAGACAAAAGTTAGATGATGGTAAGCAGATCGTTCGGTTTCAGTTTGCTTTCCGTCAGATCGCTCTCGGGCTGATATAAATCGCGTTCGAGAGGATGCAAACGCTGTACCGATCTGAATTTGCGTCTTGCTGGACGGGGAAATTGAACGCCAATTGATCGGGCCGGGCGATCCGGTGACGCCCTTCGCCCCCCAACCGGACAAAGCTCGAGAAGAAACACTATGATGTCGCTGTCCAATTCACTCGGTTTATCGGTGTGTGAAGATGTGTGCATCAGTTGACGATTCGGCAGCAGTCGCTTTGCCGCCAACGCCATTCTCTTCCGGAACGCTGCTTGCTGACCTCCGTGGTGGGCTCGTCGTTTCCCTGGTTGCGCTGCCGCTGTGCTTGGGGATTGCACTGGCATCGGGTGCGACTGGCGAACCGGGGGCGTTGTCTTTGATGAGCGGTCTGATCGCAGGCATAGTCGGCGGAATCGTGGTCGGATCGATCAGCGGGTCACATACCAGTGTCAGCGGGCCGGCGGCTGGCCTGACCGCGATCGTCATCACTCAAGTCGAAAAGTGCGGCACGGTGCCAGCATTTTTGCTGGCAGTGGTTATCGCTGGCATCTTGCAGTTGGGAATGGGCGCAATGAAAGCCGGCGCGCTCTCGGCGTTCTTTCCGTCAAGCGTGATCAAGGGACTGCTGGCTGCGATTGGGGTGATCCTGATTTTGAAACAGATCCCGCACGTGGTCGGACATGACCGCGACCCCGAAGGCGATATGTCGTTCGAACAACCGGACCGTGAGAACACATTCAGTGAATTGATTTCGGTGCTGGACGATTTTCACCTCGGCGCCGCAGCGGTTGGAATGTTGTCGGTCGGATTGCTGGTGCTTTGGCAGCGCGTCGAACCGCTCCGCAAGTCCATCGTGCCAGGCCCACTGGCAGCGGTGCTATTCGGAGTTTCATTGCACCTGTTCTTTCTTTCGCTAGGTGGCAACTGGGCGATCGGGTCAGATCACTTGGTCCAGATTCCCGTCGCCACATCACTTGGTGACCTATCAGGTTTCTTGACATTTCCTGACTTTGCCTCGCTGCTCAATCCAGCCGTCTATGGAGCCGCAGTAACGATCGCGATTGTTGCTTCTTTAGAAACGCTACTGAACCTCGAAGCGGTCGACAAGTTGGATCCGCTACGTCGCCGTTCTCCGGCCAACCGCGAACTACTCGCACAAGGTGCGGGCAACATTGTCTCGGGAATGCTTGGTGGGCTACCGGTGACGAGTGTGATTGTGCGTGGCAGCGTGAACGTCGGGATCGGTGCCAAAACCAAGGTCAGCACGATTTTTCACGGAACGCTGCTTGTGCTCAGCGTAGTGTTGATCCCGCAGTACTTGAATTTGATTCCGCTGTCTGCCCTCGCGGCGATCCTCTTGGTCACCGGTTTCAAGTTGGCCAGTCCGTCGTTGTTTCGACAGATGTGGAGCGAAGGTCGCTACCAGTTCTTGCCCTTTATCATCACGCTTGTTGCGATCGTATTTTCAGACCTATTGATCGGTATCCTGATCGGTTTAACGACCAGTGCGTTATTCATCCTCAACAGCAACTTGCGCCACCCGCTTCGACGTGTGATCGAATCGCATTTGGACGGCGAAGTGACCTATATCGAGCTTGCCCCTCAAGTCAGTTTTTTGAATCGCGGTGCGCTCGACAAGCTGTTCTCCGATGCCAAACCCAACAGCAACTTATTGATCGACGCGACGCATTCCGACTACATCGATCCGGACGTGCTGAGCATGATCCGTGAATTCAAATCGGCGACCGCACCGGCGCGCGGCATTAAGGTTTCGCTTCGTGGTTTTCGCGAAAAATACAAGTTACGTGACGAAGTGCTATTCGCCGACTACGCAACACGACAACTGAAAGAACGCATCAGCCCCGAACAAGTTTTGATGATGCTTCGCGAAGGTAACGCACGGTTTCATACAGGGCAGCGATTGACTCGCGATCTTGGTCGCCAAATCAATGCGACACGACTGGACCAAAATCCTTTCGCGGCGGTGCTTAGCTGCATCGACTCTCGTGTGCCTGTGGAGTTGATCCTCGACCAAGGGATCGGCGACGTGTTTAGCATTCGCGTGGCGGGAAATATCGTTGGAACCAAAACGATCGCCAGTTTGGAATATGCCGTGGCCGTCAGCGGAGTCAAATTGGTGTTGGTACTCGGACACACTCGCTGTGGCGCCGTCACGAGCAGTATTGAACTGGTCGGACGCGGTGTCGATGTTGCCGAGGCGACCGGGTGTGGGCATCTGGGGGCGATCGTCGATGAAGTCGCGACCTGCGTGACCGAAGAAGAATGCCGTCAATCGCTAGCAATGCCAGAATCGCAGCGTGATGCCTTTGTCGATGAAGTTGTCAAACGCAATGTCTTGATGGCGACGGAACAGATCCTACGTCGCAGCGATGCGATCGCGGCGGCGGTTGTCGAAGGAAATGTTCGCGTTGTCGGGGCGGTCTATGACATTGCCAGCGGCAAGATCGATTTTTTCGAAGAAGAATCCTGGAGTCGTGAAAAACTGACGCGTTAAGAAGCGATCAGATAAACGGCACAGTTGATCACCAGCATGTATTGCCAGCCAAATGAGGGGGCTAGTTTCTTTGCTATGCTGCTAACAATGGCCTAGAATGAAGGTTCGAACCTTATCGTTCGCCTTTTCTATTCCTTGTGTTACAGAAACGTTGTCGCATTTCAAAACGTTGTCCGGGACGTTAAATCGGCTTGGTTCCGTTTCGTTGGCGACCTCCATTCAGTAACGTCGTTGCGTCTTCCATCTCCGATGACGCCACTTATCGTTTCGCGATTCCCAAACGGGGATGTATTTTTCATCAATTGAATGGCCGAACGTTTGCCGTTCAACATGCTTCAAGTTCAACGGTGTCGCGTTGGACGCATCTTCGTGACTTGAGCTTGGGCCGATGCGAAAGACAAAGCCGCACAGAGTGATTGGAAACCTCACAAAGTGATTGGAAACACAGTGACTAGCAAAACCTGCCGACAATTCGCCCTCGGAATGATCGCTTGGATCGTCACGATTGCTGCTGTCCCGAGTATCAGTTTTGGCCAGGGTGCCGGGCTGGGCCCCAGCATGGGCATCGAACCGACCGGCGTTTCTTACCCTTCGCCGCAGTACTACGCCGCGTTGGAAATCTATCGCACCGGCGATTTGGAAGCGGCTGTCGATGCGTTTGATTTTGCAATTGGTCGTACACGCCGCGATATCAACGGGCACTGGATCGATGCCATTCCCGTGTATGCGATGATGGCCGAAGCACAGTATTACATGGGTGACTTGGAAGGGGCGATGGCGAGTGTCGATATGGCGCTCAAAATCGCGATTCGGTATCGCGCCCAACGTTGGCTGGCTCGCCCCGTTTGGACGGAGGTTTTGCAGGGTCAATCCGTCCAGGCGACGCCGCAGTACCTTTGGCCCGATGCCAAAGCGGTCAACCTCGCGCCGCTCGCCCGTTCGGTCAAGTATTACTCCGGTGAACAGCTGACTGAGCAAACCTTCCAAAAGCCCGGCGTCATCGAAGAACTGAACATCAAAACGATCGATATGGTCGAAGTCATGCGCGGCTTGGCTTTGGCATCGTATCGACGCCGGATCATTCTCGGCCCCTTGGCCGAAAACGATACCCTGGCGACTCAGGTGATCGACAGCACCAAGTATCCTGCCGGGCTGAACGTACCGATCGCGATGAACTTGATCGGTTGCATGCGAGCGGCTGAACGTTTCGGCGCGATGGAGGACGAACGCACGATCAGCGACGCGACCAAAGTCACCAACGAAATGGGCCGGGTCCACTCCCTCGCACCCATCGTCGGCTTGTGCGCGGCATCGGCAATCGCAGACACCGACAAACCAGCCGCGGCGGTGCCAATCTGTATCCAAGTTGTCAACCAAGCCGCTGCGCTTGGGTACTTCGAATTGATTGGCGAAGCACTCCAATTGGCCGCCGGTTGCGCCGATGAATCGAATGCGGTGTTGGTCCAACAATCTGCCCAGGTCGCAGCTGCAAACTTGATCCGCAAATCGCGTCTTGCCGCCCTCCATAGCCTTCTGGCTGCCGCAGATGCCGCAATCACCGCGGGTGATGTGACGAGTGCTAACGCCCGACTGGCCGAAGCGAAGGCGATCGCTGTTCGACGCGACGTGGCCCAACCGAGATTGGACGCTTATGGGTTTTACATCGCGGCCCGATTGGCCGCCCGAAATGGAATCATCGCGGACGGCAAAACCATCGTTCGTCCGTGGGAAGAACCGGTCGGCCAGCTGATCAACTTTGCGACCAACACGCGTTTGCGACGTCGCAACCTGATCACCATGCCGCGACTGTACCAACTGCAACGTGTCCGCGTCGCGCTCGGCAGCAACATGGACACCCAATCGCTGGACCTATTGCTAAAGCGCTACTGCAGCGCACCGACCGCCGACGTCTGGCGACGCGACCCGGTTGATGCCATCGCCGGTCATATCGGCAACCCGGAAGCATTACGGTTGGCACGCCTTCGAACCGTCGCCGCTCGTGAAAGCGCATTGGACGTTTTGCTTCGCATGGAAGACCTGCTGACTGGTCGCCTGGAAAGCCAACTCGCATTGGGAGGCCGAGTGCATCAAGTTCGCTCGCTCGCCCGCTTGCCCGATGAACTGGTCGAAAAGGATGTCGTCGCATTCCGCAATACGGCGCCAAAATCGATCCGTGATCTCCGTGCCGCGACGAAAGCGATCGCCGACGGCGCCGGTGGGGTGCCACCAACGACGATCACCCCGAAATTGCAAGCTGCCGAATCCGAAGCTTGGCAAATCTCGCTCGATCGCTATGTAACACCGCGTGTCGTCCCACACGGCATGGATCAAAAACAACCGCTCGCCGAATTGCCACCCGACGTCGCGATCTTAGCCTTCGTCCAGGACAACACTGTCTTTCACGCAGTGCTGTGCACCAAAGCAAAATCGAACTATTGGTCAATCAAAGGCAGTACCAGAGTCGCTGCAGACGTCGCCAAGGTAATGCGTGGAATCGGTGCATCGCAAAGCCGAGGTGCCCGGTTGCCCGACGACGAGTCCTGGCGGAAAGACGCGATCGAACTTCGTGATCGGATGATCCCAGTTGGGTCGGCGCCACTGGTCGAAGACCGACTGAACGGGATCAAACGACTGGTCATCATCCCGGATGGACTACTCTGGTATCTGCCCTTCGAATTGCTGCCGATCGATGACGAAGCGTCAACTCTGCTTGGCGACGAAGTGCAGGTCACGTACGCCGCGACGCCGGCGCTCGCGATGTACCCCACCGCGGCGAAATCGACACAAGGCAAAATCGCACTCGCCGGTGGCAAAATCTTTGCACCACGCGAGGTCGACTTGAACGAGGAACTGACTCAATCGATCGCGGATGCGGCAACAGCCGGTACCGTACGCTTACCAAAGGAAGCGTCGATCCCGACAAGTCGCAGCGGCCTGATCGCGTCGCACTTAATCGTTGCCGATACGACCATTCCTAACGGCGCTTCGCTGTTGCAAACGCCGCTTGCCGGATACGAAGCATCCATGCTGTACGGACACGTTGGTGACTGGCTCCGCACTGCCGCCCCCACGCCATCAAGTCTGTTCCTTGCCGGTTTCCGTTCAAACCTGGAGACGCCACAGCAAGTCTCCGGGAACGAAATCGCCATGATGCTAATGTCACTGCAATACAGCGGTGTTCGCGACGTCACACTGAGCCGCTGGGCTGTCGGAGGAATCTCCACCGCAACATTGCTGCGTGAATACTCCCAAGAACTGGGCTTCCTGACACCAACGGAAGCATTCGAACGCTCGAAGAACGTCTTACGCCGGACGGAGCTGAACCCAAGTGCAGAACCGACGCTCAGTAAAGCCGACCTCGAACGCAGCACATTGACTGGCAACGAGCCGTTTTTCTGGTCCGGCTACCTACACGCGTCACCGCTGCTGGACTGAGTCACAGCTGGATTGAGTCACAGCAGCGGGCGATTGCGACCGATCACTTATGCGATCAGCGGTTTGATCACGTGTGCCGGTTCGACGCCGGTCAGTTTTTGATCCAGCCCTTGGTAACGGTAGGTAAACCGTTCATGGTCGAAGCCCAACAGGTGCAATACCGTGGCGTGGAAATCGCGAATGTGAATCGGATCTTTGACGATGTTGTAACTGAACTCGTCAGTTTCGCCGTAGATCGTTCCACCCTTTGCACCGCCACCAGCCATCCACATGCTGAAGCAGCGTGGGTGGTGGTCACGACCATAGTTATCGCGTGAAAGTTGGCCTTGCGAGTAAATTGTGCGACCAAACTCGCCGCCCCAGATGACCAAGGTGTCATCCAGCATGCCGCGTTGACGGAGGTCTTCCAGCAACGCATGGCAGGGCTGGTCGACGTCTTTGCACTGGCTTGGCAAACGCCCTGCCAAGTTACCGTGATGGTCCCAGTTGTTGTGATACACCTGGATGAAGCGGACGCCACGTTCGGCTAATCGACGGGCCATCAAAACCGAGTTCGCAAACGTCCCGGGCTTCTTCGCGGCCTCGCCATAAAGCTCAAATGTGTGCTGCGACTCACTCGCAATGTCAGTCAGTTCCGGAACACTCGCTTGCATCTTGTACGCCATTTCATACTGGCGAATTCGCGTTGCCGTGTCAGGGTCGTGGTACCGATTGAAGTTCAACTGATTCAATTCGTTCAGTTGCTCGATCGATCGTTTCCGAAGCTTGTCCGGAACGCCTGGCGGGTTGTTGATGTAAAGAATCGGGTCGCCAGAACTTCGGAATGAAACGCCCGCGTGCTCACCTGGCAAATAGCCCGAGTGCCACAGACGAGCGGAAATCGCTTGTTCCTGTTCGCGGTTGGTTGGGATCGCGACCAAGACGACGAAGGCCGGCAAATTCTCGTTCATCGAGCCCAGACCGTACGACGCCCAAGAACCTAAGCAAGGCCGCCCGGCAACTTGGTTACCGGTTTGCATCGCCGCAATTGCGGGTTCATGGTTGATCGCTTCGGTATGCAACGATCGCATCCAACAGATCTCGTCCGCTTTCTTGGCCAAGTTGGGCAGCAACTCTTGGTTGAGCCACATACCGCACTCACCGGACTGGGTGAACTTGTACTTCGAAGGCGAAATCGGGAACCGCGATTGCCCACTGGTCATCGTCGTCAAACGTTGACCATTGCGGATCGACTCGGGCAGGTCTTTGTCGTACCACTCGTTCATCTGGGGCTTGTAATCGAACAAGTCCATCTGTGACGGCCCACCGACCATGTGCAAATAAATCACACGTTTGGCGGTCGGAGGAAAGTGCGTTGGTACGGCACCGGGATGACCGACCAGTTCACTTGCCATCGCGGCTTGGCCGGAAAACGCGTCGCCCATCAGCGACATCATTGCCGCTCCACCTAGCAGGTTGCGACCGGAGGTGAAAAAGTGACGGCGAGACAAAAAAGCGGGGTGATTGGAATCCATGAATTGACTCAGTTCTGAAAGTTGCGGGCGGAGAATGACGTGACGCGAGGGTCAATGACTGATGCGGGGAACTACTTACAAAGCACTTCGTCCAGATTCATGATCTGGTTGCAAAGCAAGGTCCAAGCTGCCAGCTCGGTCGCTGGCAGCTCTTTATCAGTCGGGCTTTCGCCGATTTCGATCAGCTTGCCCGCGTCTTCAGGGTTCGATTCATAGTACGCACGATACTCATCCAAGCTACGCCGGATGATTGTCAGTTCTTCCTCGGTGATTTCCCGACAAAGGACCAACTCGGTCGCATAGCGAATCGCCGTTTCATCATCCGCAACTTCGCCCGACTCTGATTCTTGGCCGGCATCGCAACGCAACGCGTCCTGTGCCAACTTTCGAGCCGCTTCGACAAACTGCGGATCATTCAGCGTCACCAAGGCTTGCAGTGGCGTGTTGGTTCGCTCGCGGCGGACCACACAAAACTCGCGACTTGGCGCGTTGAACGCTTCCATGTTGGGCGGCGGCGCCATCCGTTTCCAGAAACTGTAAACGGTTCGCCGATAGAGGTCCGCGTCCTTGCCTTCTTCATATCGCCGGGTATTGCTTTCCGGCAAACCGACGATGCTCCAAATGTCGGATGGTTGGTAAGGCTTCACGCCCGGACCGAACATTCTTGGCGATAGTAACTTGGCACTTTTCAGCGCCGCGTCTCGCACCATTTCGGCATCCATGCGGAATTTCGGACCGCGTGAAATCAACGCGTTGTTGGGGTCCTGTTCCAAGCTCTCTTCGGTCGTGATCGCGGCTTGACGATACGTCGCACTTTCAAAGAGTTGTTTGTAGAACCGTTTGACATCCCAGCCATGGTTGGCAAAGTCGACTGCCAGGAAATCCAACAAAGCCTGGTTCGATGGCGAAGCCCCGGTCATCCCAAAGTCCTCGCTGGTGACGACCAATCCGGTACCGAAGACTTGCTGCCAGAACCGGTTCACGGTCACGCGGGCGGTCAACGGGTTCGCCGGATCAACCAACCAATGGGCAAGTCCCAAACGGTTGTTCGGTTCGCCGGGTTTCATTGGGTGCAGCGCCGCCGGTGTCGCCGCAGCGACTTCTTCGCCCAATTGATCGTACTGACCACGGAGCATGATGTGGGTCATCGCAGGCGTATCTTTTTCCTGCTGGATGTGCGTGATCGGGCTGCGTGACTGGATTGCCGCCTTTTCGGCATTCAATTGGTCAACTTTGGAAGCCAGACCGGCGTATTCGGTATCAATCACATCGAAGTAATATTGATCGATCGCTCCACGCTCTTGATCTTTGATCGTGTATGCATCCGATTCGTTTTGGTGGCGTGCAATCTGGTCGGCAACCGATTCCAGCTTGGCGAGGGCCATGACTTCGCGGTCGGACAATGCGCGGCGATAAAGTCGAAGTTCGGAAACTGACAAACCTTCCATGCTAGGGTCGCCAAAACGCGAACCAATTTGGAATGGCACGTCGGTCAACATGCTCGCGTTCGGCTTGACCGAGTTCATGTCAGCACGAAGCGCGACCGCCTTACCATCGACGTAAATCTTCACGCCTTCAAAGCGTGACGAACCATCGTAAGTGAACGAGACGTGTTGCCAGTTGCCCGGTCGAAGCACCGCGTCGATTGACGTGGCTTTGATCGCACTTTCCGGCCAAGTATCGATCAGGTGAACCGCCAAGCTATTGCCTTGGCGGTAGAGGTCCCAGCCTCGATAGTTGTTGCCGAGGTCCATCTTTCCGATGATTCCGGCACCGCCGTTTTGCGGAACTCGGATCCATGCGGAAAGCGAAAAGGCTTCGTCGAATTCTTGTTTTCCGATCGGCCCAAGTTGAATCGTGCCGTCTTTTTGGATCACCGGTGCGGTAGGACGTCCGTCGAACGATTGCCAAGTCAAACCGCCAGGCACTTGGACGGTCGCGTCCAATTCGCCGTTCATCTTCAACGCATTGCCTTGGCCTTCGTCCAAAGGCAGATGAAATGCCAGTTTGTCGGTTGGCAATTTCGAGTACAGATCGTCTTGGGAAACGGATTCGATCCATTTGCCGATGTTGGCGAGCGTTTCGTTGCGATGTTGATCGCGAGCGGAAACCGCGGCCGCAATTTCATTTGGCAACGCATCCCAACGTGGACGGTCTTCGTCGGTTGGCAGATACAAGATCGGGCCAACGCCTTCTTTGCGGTTGCCGTCCTTCGCACCTTGAGTCGTGTTCCGGAAGTACGCGGCCAACGAGTAATAATCCTTCATCGTGATCGGATCAAACTTGTGGTCGTGGCACTGGGCACAGTTCGTGGTCAGCCCGAGGAACACCCAACCGAACGTCTGAACGCGGTCGGTCGCGTAGAGTGCCAAGTTTTCTTCGTCGATCGTCCCGCCTTCGTTGGTTGTGATATTGCAACGTTGAAAACCCGTTGCGACCAACTGTGATTCGGTTGGATTTTCCAACAAGTCACCAGCGATCTGTTCGACGATGAACTGGTCGAATGGCTGGTTGCGGTTGAACGCTTCGATGACCCAGTCACGGTAGGGCCACATCTCGCGATAGTTGTCGAAGTGCAAGCCGTGGGTGTCGCCATAACGTGCGGCGTCGAGCCAATACCGGCCTCGATGTTCGCCCCAAGTCGGACGACTCATCAAGCGATCAACCCATTCGCTATAGGCCTCATCGCCACGTTGTGCGTAGTCCTTTTCGAATTCGGCACGATCATTCGGCGACGGCGGTAAGCCGGTGATGTCCAGGTGCAAACGGCGGAACAAAACACTCGGCTGAGCTTCGGACACCGGCGACAGCCCGGCGTGTTTCAAAGCTGAAAAGACATAGTCGTCGATTTCATTTTTGCGCCATTGGGCATCGGCAGTTACCGATGGCGTTTCAATTTCAGGAGTCACGAAGGCCCAGTGTTTTTGGAACTCGGCGCCTTCTTTGATCCAGCGGACCAGCGTCGCTTTTTGCTCTTCGCTGATCGTTTTTTTACTGTGCGGAGGCGGCATGATCAGATCAGGATCATCGGTCATGATCCGCGCGATCATTTCGCTTTCGTCTGGATTACCGGGCACGATCGCGGCGGAATCGATCGCACTTTCGGCTTGGTCCAAACGCAAACCGGCTTCGCGTGAATGGTCGTCAGCGCCATGACACGCGAAACAATAGTCGGCCATAATCGGACGGATATCGCGGTTGTAGTCGACGCGATTTTCGTCCGCAGAAGTGGAACTTGAGGTGGGTGAAACGGTGTCTTCGGCGGCGGCTTTGGAGAGAGCGACGCTGGACGTAATCAGCGTCGAGCCGACGAATGCGAACACACCAGACGTACGCAAACAACGATGAACGAAACGTCTCATCGAAAATCCTTTGAATCGAGTGGCCGGTTGAACTCAACCGGAGCTGTATCGGTGGGAAAGGATCGCAGGTCGGTGGGATATTTCATTGCGAAACAGAGTGTCCATCTGCAACGTGTGACGCCAGATGGACGAAGACCCAAGAAGGGAACTGCATTCTAGTTCATGATCGCTTCGGAATGAATATCAACCACAACAGTTTTCTTGTTCCTCCTACAGTCTCGTTAGACTGGAGTCCCACGCCGCACCTTCCCTTCCCCCCACCTTTTCGGATGTCCATCCTGATGCGAACGACGTATCTACTGATCGCTTTCCAGACTGTCCTACTCGTCGGCCAACCGAATCACGCCACTGCGAAGTGGACTATTTTTGCGGGAACCGAAAAAACCGATTCGCCGTCTGCCGAGCGACCGACACACCCCACTGCTGGTGCGTTGCGAAATGTCTACGGAATCGAAGTCACTCCGGACGCGATTTTCTTTAGCACTGTCGATGATCATTCGATCTGGAAATGCGACCGCGAAGGGACGTCGATGATCCGTTACGCAGGCACCGGGACAGCCGGCCATACCGGTGATGGCGGCCCAGCGTTGAAAGCACAGTTCAACAAACCGCACGAGATCCGCGCTGACGACGATGGCAACCTGTTTGTCGCTGACACCTTCAACCATTGTGTGCGCCGGATCGATGCCGCGACCCAAACCGTCACCACGGTCGCCGGCACGGGGCAATCGGGTTTCGCCGGCGACGACGGCCCGGCAACCAAAGCGATGTTTGATCAGCCGCACAGCATTGTGCTCGACGGAATGGGCGGCATCTATGTGGCTGACACTCGCAACCACCGCCTGCGACACGTCGACCTAAACCACAACCTTGTTCGCACAGTCGGCGGAGATGGCAGGGGACGACTGCCAGAGGATGGCCAATCGCTCAAATCGGCATCGCTTTTCGGACCACGATCACTCGCGATTGATGGCGATTCGATTTGGCTGGTGCTTCGCGAAGGCAACAGCGTCTGGAAAATCGATCGCGAATCAGATCGAATCACCCTCGTTGCAGGGACTGGAAAACAAGGCCACGAGGGCGACGGCGCCGATCCCCGATTGGCGACGTTCCGAGGTCCCAAGGGGATCGCCGTCGACTCGCGAGGTGATCTCGTCATCGTCGATACCGAAAACCATGCGCTGCGTTATGTCGATTTTGCGGCGAATACGATCCAGACACTGCCGGTCGGCCATCCCATGAAGCGGCCGCACGGGGCCGCCGTCCTGACCGATTCAAAAGGAATCGACCACATCCTGGTTTCCGATTCTGAAAATCATCGGGTGCTGATTTCGCCACCGAGAAACTGATTTCGCGGCATGGCAAGACGTTTCCCTTCGGGTCATCCGCTAGGCCAGCCGTCAATGGCGAGATCCGCTCCACTCGGGATCGAGGCGATTTACCTGGGGGTCCCTGTGAATCCTGGCGAGCTGGGCAACCGACAAGCCTCCATTTGTCTTTGCATCGCTGCCATTAACTGTCACTTTGGCGGACGTGGTTGAAAACACTGAAAAACGCCGGGGCGTGTGAAAGGAGTTCGCAAGAGGGCGAGTATCCATAGAAGCAGCAAAAGCCTGGGGTGCCTCGACTAGATTGGTCGGTATAATCTCGATGTTATCGCTTGCTCGGTTCGTTGCGGCGCCGATGAGGCTCACCGAGTTCGCGATCCTCGAGCTGAGATGACTATAGGGTGACCGATTCCCCAGTCACACGCGCGACGCTGTTGATGCGATTGCGTGATGCGAATGATTACGAAGCGTGGGAGGATTTCCTGCGCGATTACGGCCCGATGTTGTACCGGTTTGTACGCAGCAGAGGGCTCCAGGATGCCGATGCTGCGGACATTGTTCAGGACGTGTTTCGACGCGTAGGGATGGCAATCGGAAAATTGGAATACGACAAAGAGAAGGGCGGGTTCCGAGCTTGGTTATTCACCATCACTCGCAACCGTCTTTACACCTATTTCGAAAAACAGAAAAGGTCGGCTGGCAACACCGCCAACGACACTGCCCAGTTGGAACTACTGTCGCAGGCCGCTGACGAACGCAATGAGCTGGCCGAGCAATGGGAACTGGAGCATCTCCGATCGCTGGCCGCTTCGGCGATGAAACGCGTCGAAGAGAACTCGGACCCGAAAACCTGGTCCGCTTTCCGCATCACGGCTGTCGAAGGCCGCTCGGCTGCTGATGCCGCCGAGGAACTGTCCATGAGCACCGGCGCAATTTATGTCGCCAAAAGTCGTGTCACCGCGCGTTTGCGTGCCGAAATCAAAAAGCTTCAACAAGACGAGGGAGACTTCGTATGAGTCGCTGCTCATGTCCCTGCAAAAAAGACCTCGAAGCCCTCGTTAACGGTCAGCTTTCTAACGAACGCGCCGAAGAGACGACGGAGCACGTCGGCCAATGCACCGAGTGCCAGCATGTGATCGAGGAAGTCGCCATTGGCGAACTTCAAGAAGAAGTCCACGTACCGATCGAAGCCCTCGTCGGCGAAGAAGTCACCGCTTTGCCGCCAAGCGAATCGGCGTACTGGAAAGCGGTCAGCAACATCTCGATGCAGTTCGATATCGCTGCCAAAGCCGTCAGCGACAGTGATTCCTACGCCCAACCGATCCACGACACGTCGATCGAAGTCAAACGTGTCACCGGTTCAGAACAAACGTCCGACGCCGATCCCGGTCCGACGATCGAAACGCCAGCCGCGATCAAGCTGCCGTTCTTGAAACCATCCGACGATGCTGCCTACATCGGCCGACTGAACCATTTCGAAATCGCTCGCATCATCGGCCGCGGCGGAATGGGCATCGTCCTCGAAGCGTTCGATACCCATCTGCAACGCACCGTCGCGATCAAAGTCCTGAACCCGGAATACGACAAGAACGATGTCGCACGGCAGCGATTCTGCCGTGAAGCGCGCGCGGCCGCCGCGATCTCGCATGAACACGTCGTCGCGATGCATAACGTCGCGAAAGAGGACGAAGGCGGAATCGCGTTTTTGGTGATGCAATACATCGAAGGCGAAACGCTGGAGAAGCACCTCTCCAAATCCAAACCGCTGCCACCAGCGGATGCGGCGCGGATCGCAATGCAAATCGCCGCCGGGCTCGCCGCCGCACACGAACGCGAGATGGTCCACCGTGACATCAAACCGGCAAACATCCTGCTGGAACGCTCCTCCGGTCGAGTCAAACTGACCGACTTCGGACTCGCCCGCGCCACCGACGACGTTCGCCTGACCAAAACGGGCATGGTGACCGGCACGCCGCTTTACATGTCGCCCGAACAGGCCACCGGCGCCGGAACCGACGAGCGCAGCGACTTGTTTTCGCTCGGCGCGGTCATGTACGAGATGCTGACCGGTAAGTCAGCTTTCGAAGCACCGTCGATCGTCGGTGTGATGAAGCGAATCATGGATGAGACGCCGCCCGCACCGAACAAACTGAACCCGGCCGTTAATAACGCCCTGTCCGAATTGACCATGGCGCTGCTGGAAAAAAATCCTTATCGCCGTCCCGAATCGGCCGCCTTTGTCGCACAGACGCTCGCCGAAATCGTGTCTTCGATCGCGCCGTTTTCACCCCTGCAAGTTCCTTCGATCGGATCCACCACTACCAAACGCGTTCGCGGAAGCGGCACCCACCGCTTGGTTTCCAAGAACACACTTCGTGCCGCCTGGGCCGCAGGCGCAGTCGGTGTGTTCAGCTTGCTTTTGGCAATCGGACTTTGGGCGAGTGGCGGATTCGAACCGAGCGACCCCACTGCGTCCGCAAACTTCCCGTCGACGGTATTGGCTGGGAATCCCGGAACCGTTTGGTCAGTCGACTTTGATCCCGTCGGCGGTCGAGTCGCGGCAGCCATCGAAGACGGCAGCGTTCGATTGTGGGACATCAATACCCAAAAGGTTTTGCGGAGCTTTGAAGCCCACCGCGGTATCGCCTGGACGATCCAGTTTCACCCCGAACGTCGACTGGTTGCGACCAGCGGCGATGACGGCTTGGTAAAACTCTGGGACGCGGACAGCCTGGAACCGATCCGCGAATGGAACGCCGGTTCGTCAGTCCGAAAGGTTTCCTTTTCGCCAAACGGTTCAAAAATCGTTGCCGGCGACCGCAATGGCAACGTCCACGTTTGGAGTGTTGATACCGGTGAAGAACTCGCCAGTGTCGCCCAAGAGGGCTCGATTTTTTCGGTCGCTTGGTCGGGTGACGGTCGTTTGATCGCTACCGTCGGCAGCGACAAAGAAGTCCGCGTGTACGATGCCGAAACGTTGGAGACGCGCCAAACAATGCATGGTCACCCCGGACCAATTTATGACGTCGCGTTCGCACCGACCAACAACTTGCTCGCGACGGTGGGCTGGGGCAAAGCGATGTTCATGTGGAACACCGCGACCGGCGAATTGGAAAACGAGTTGATCGACGAGAAAGGCGGCGACAACTGGAGCGTTTCGTTCTGTGCCGACGGTTCCCATGCCGTGGTCGCCGGCAACGACGGCAAGTGCCGCATTTGGGATCTGGCGACGAACGAATTGGTTTCGTCACTAAGCGGTCACGCGTCAGCAGTTCACAACGTGTCGCTAGACAAAGGCCGCTACCAAATCGCAACCAGCGGCCGCGACGGAACCATCCGGGTCTGGAACCTAACCGGAATCGACAAGCAGTAACCCGCTATCAGCCGATACGTAATAGCGCCGGTTAAGTGCAGCACCCACTCCCATTAGCCGATACGCGCTAGCGTCGGTTCCGTCCAGCACCTACACCCATTAGCCGGATCGCGCTAGCGTCGGTTTCCCTGCGGTCTGGATGTTGGGAACTTGGGATCCGCTGACGAGCACGAGCACGAGCACCGCTGACGCTGAGCACGATTGGTTGGGCGTTGCTGGTGAAGTCAGTG
>NZ_NPDI01000041.1:0-30881 GCF_002251265.1 Rhodopirellula sp. MGV
TCATTACTGGCGGCGTAGACATCGCATTTCCGGCTGTCACCTCCTATGCCAACAAAAACACGAACGACTACGACCGCTTTCTTCGTGCCGACGGGCTGGGCAGCAAGCTTTCCCTGCCCAACGTGACATCCATTACCAGCTCAGCCAATCGAGCGGACGAACTCCACATCCAAGCTCTCAATGGCGGAACCGTGGAAATTGGGACTGACGTTAGCGAAACGGTGATGCCTTATGGCGCGGTGCAGTTTGTCGCTGATGGCGGCGCCGATGCGCTGGCCAGTCTCATCGACCTGCCAAACTTGACCAGCTTCACCGGATACATGGACATTTCGACCGCTGGATTCTTTCCAAAGAATGGCGGTAGCGTCCTGTTGGGCAACAACGTAGACAAAACGGTGATTCGAACAGGCATTGTCGAAATGAGCTCGAACGCCAATCTCCACTCCAATCAGTTGGTGATTTCAAATGGTTCGACACTTCGTGGGTCGGGAACGATCACTGGCAGTGTGTTGAATGAGTTCGCAATCACCCCCAGTCCCTCAGCAAACATGATTGCAGTGACTGGCAGCTATCAACAAAGTTCTACCGGCCAATTTGTCGTTGAGATTGGAGGTTTAACTGCCGGCACCCATCACGATCAGATAGCGGTTGGCGGCGAAGCGATCATCAATGGCAAGCTTCAAATAGTCCCGTTGAATGGCTACCTCCCCAGCCTTGGACAAGAGTTTCTAGTTCTCTCGTCGTCCGGAGTAGCGGGCGCATTCTCCAACATCGTTGGCGCCGCCATTGGCAACAACATTAAACTTCAGCCGGACATCCGAGCCGATGGAGTCTATTTGGTTGCTGTAGAGGATGTCGGCCCCAAGGTGATCGGCAATCTTCCGTCGAGCGATGTTCGACACTCGCTTTCCAGCATCGACGTTGCGTTTGACGAACCGCTGCGTTCCAGTTCGATCTCGATCGATGATTTTATGTTGACGGGGCCGTCGGGACTCATTTCGATTGATTCAGTTTCCCTGCCCACTCCGTCTTCGGTTCGAATTCATTTTGCCGTGCAAACGGAACCCGGCGACTACACACTGAAGGTCGGACCCGACATTGATGATTCAGCCGGAAATCCGATGGACCAGGACGGTAACGGCACCGGGGGTGAAGCGACTGACATTTTCGAGACCACGATCGAACTCATCGTTCCCGAGGAACCCGTCGTCTTCTCGCAAGTCCCCTCGGGCAGAGTCACGACTGCAATCACTAACCTGCAAATCGGTTTCTCTGTGCCGCTCGAAGTCACAAGTGCTAGAAATTCCCAAAACTACACGTTGACTCACTTGGGTGCCGACCAGCGCATCGGCGGCGGTGACGATCAAGACTTTTCACTCACGCCGATTTATAGCGAAGCCGCTTTAGACCTTTCTCTCACCGCAGATTCGTTTCCCGCGGGACTGCCCGACGGTTACTACCAATTGCGTATTTTCTCAGGGGAAAACGGCATCCAAAACGTTGTCGGTGGACAACTCGACGGGAACGACGACGGGACGCCGGGCGACGACTATGTGGGATTTTTCCAGGTCAACACATCGACTGCTTCCGTCGTCTTTGCTCTTGCCGCCGTCAGCGATACGGGCGTGTCAGCAGCCGACAGATTTACGAATGATGCGACACCAACATTCGATGTATCCATCAATCAAATTGGCCAGATCGGTTTCGACTTTGATCGCAATGGAGTTCCCGAACAATCCTTCTTCGCAACGCAACCTGGGACTTACTCCTTTACACATTCAATCGCTAGCGATGGCATTTACCACCCCCAGGTCTTGTTTCAACCCGCCTACGGAAATCAACTGACCCGAAGTCTGGCAATCACGCTTGATCGTATCGCTCCAGTCTTATTGGAAGGGTCCGCGAACGAAGAAGCACCAACACTCCAACGCCAGCTTAACTTCAGCGAAGCGGTGACGACCTCGGATGGCAGCACCGCTCCCGCACCGCTCAGTTTGACGCTGTCGGGACCGTCCGGCCAACCGTTAGTGTTGCGGGACGTACTCGGAAACGCGAGCACCTATGTCGTTTCCTTTGATCCATTGTATGTTCCGGGCGATTACGAGATTCATGGCACAGAAGACCTGTTTGACTTGGCCGGAAATCGTATCGACGCCGCGCCGGTCGACCGTTTTAAGGTGCTTGCTGATGTGACCAATCCTCTTGTCAGCAGCTTCAGTCCGTTAGGCGCAACCAACCAAAATGTCGATCGTTTTCGTGTCGTATTCAGCGAGCCAATGGATACGTCGACCATCGGAACCGGGCAATTCGAAGTTACAACGCCAAACGGAGTCGCGGCCATCGGAGTGGACTCTGTCGTCGCCGTTCCAAACAACGACGTCGAATTCGAAGTGGTGCTGACATCTCCGATCAGCCAACCTGGCGACTATCGCATCACCATCTCCCAATCCGTCGCCGACCTCTCAGGGAATTCACTCTCTGGTGACTACTCCGCATCGATCACGATTGACCGAACGGGGGCTGCTGTCACACAAGCGAGTCCCGTCGGTATGCAGAATCGTCTCGTGAGCTGGCTCGACGTGACGTTTGATTCTCCGATTGATTCGGCATCGTTCCGAAACAACGACATCGTTTTCACTGGCCCCTTGGGTGCTATTCCAACGGGGCAGCCGTCGTCACTTGGCGGCAATCGCTTCCGAATACCGTTCTCAACTCAGCGTGCGAACGGTTCGTATCAGATGACGATTGGCCCGCAAGTGTTGGACCTCGCAGGCAACCCGATGGATCAAAACCGCGACAGCACTGCGGGCGAAGCAGTCGCGGATACGTTCACTCACACGTTCCGAATTGAGTTACCCAACCTCATTGTCGACGAGTCCGCCGAAACGCTTGACTTGGACGGCAATGCGATCACGTCGACAAATTTTGGCACCCCCATTCAAGTCCGTTGGGAATCGAGCAATATCGGATTATTGACCACCAGCGGAGCGGTGGCCGAACGTGTCTGGCTATCGAAAGACGCGATGCTGAGCAGCGACGACAAATTGCTGAGCACGATTTCCTCACCAAGCACGACGCAAATCCAACCAGGCGGCAAGTATGCCGGTTCGATTACGACAACGATCCCGTTGACGGCGAGTAGTGTTGCCGGCCAGTACTATTTGCTGGTTCAGACCGATGCAGGCAACACAATCACCGAATCGGACGAACAAGACAACTTTCGATCGATTCCGCTCGAATTGGTCATGCCTCCATTACCCGATTTGGTCGTGACCGAAATTGTTCCGCCTGCCAGTTTATTCCCAGGCGATACGTTTCTGCTGCAGTGGAAAGTAGACAATCGAGGCGATGCGATTGGAGAGGGCCCATGGATCGAACGCGTTTATTTGGCAAATACTCCCGAAGGCAACAACCGACAGCTAATCGCATCGTTCGAACGGTCTGATGATTTGACGCCCCTGGACAACGAAATCACTCGCTCCGAGTCCATCGATCTCCCGCTGTATACACTCAATGGTGATGTATACATCATCGTCGATATCGATTCCGGCCAAGCGGTTTTCGAATCCGACGAGAACAACCGCTTCGCATCGACAACGACGCGGAACATTCCTCCGTCGCTCTCTCTTGCCATTGCCGAGGATACGATCTTTGAAGGTGGCGTCGCGGCGCGAGCCCTCGTCACTCGCAACGGAGATGTTTCAACCCCGCTAAACGTGACACTTTCAGCGACTTTCCGCGACCAGTTGTCATTTCCATCGAGCGTAATCATTCCCGCGGGACAATATTCCACGCGATTCGATGTGACTGCAGTCGATGAAAACGACATCGATCGCGATGTCATCGTCGGAATTCTAGCGTCGGCCGTCAGCTATCCCGCCGCATCCGATTCGCTGGCAGTCATCAATAACGATTCACCGACGCTCGATTTGTCGTTGTCGCCAAGCGTCGCCTTTGAGGGTGGCGTTGTGACCGCGACGATCACCCGCGGAGCAGCGGCAAACGAAGACACAATCATCCGTCTCACCGCTTCGGAAACGGGGCAATTCTCCTTCGCATCGTCGGTGATTCTGCCGGCCGGGCAAACCGTTGTGGAAGTTCCAATCTCGGTTATCGACGACCGCTTCATTGAATTAGCTGCGACGTTCCGATTGACTGCCAGCGCGGCCGGACACACGAGTACATCGCAGCTTTTGTCGATCGAGTCCAGCGACATCCCCACGCTTCGCATTCAGGTACCGTCGGTACTTTCGGAGGGAACAACTGGTCCGTCAGTCTTAGGGCGAATCTATCGGGACGTTATCAGCGAAGTCGCATTGCAAATTGAATTGGATACGTCATATGTCAGTGAGATTCAGTTGCCCTCTTCCGTCATTATTCCCGCAGGGCAAGCGTTCGGCCAATTTCAGTTTTCGGTTGCGGATGATTCCGTCGTCAGCGGCGATCGGAACGTGAACCTCATCGCTCGCGCGCTGACCACTAAAGATCAGTTGGCTATCGAGTCGAGCACCACCACAAGTGCCATCTTGATCATTGAAGACGACGGGCCAACATTGAATGTCTCATTTGACAAAGTCTCAGTTTCCGAAGGTCGCTCCACATGGATGACGCTCAGTCGGAACACGGCGGATAATTCATCGGAGCTTACGGTCACGATTGAAAATGATACGGACGGCGAACTATCTGTACCGTTGAAAGCAGTGATTCCCGCCGGGATAAACTCCATTCAAGTCCCCGTCTCCGGGATTCGCGATGGCGTTGTCGATGGAGACCAAGTCGCCACCCTCACCGCGAGCGCCAACGGATTTCGATCAGGAACTGGAACGATCGTTGTGACTGATGGCACGCTTCCTGATTTGCAGTTTTCGTCGTTGACAACTTCGACACACGAAACCACAACGGATTCATCGATCGAATTAACGTGGACGATCGCAAATAGCGGCTTCGCGCCGGCCAGCGATAGTTGGACGCAGCGCGTTTACCTCTCCGACGACGCAGTGATCGGAAATGATCTACTGGCAGGGCAGTACACTTACACAGGACCACTAGGAAAAGGTCAATCGTACAACCGCACGGTCCCTGTGAAATTACCGAGCCGACCAGGCCAATACTGGATCGTCGTTGAGACCGATGCCTACCGAACCATTGCAGAAGGATTGGAGACAAACAACACGCTTGTTCTTTCTCGCCCGATCGAAGTACAACCGGAATACACGGCGACCGTTTCTACAGAAACAGATGTAGCTCCGGCGGATACGCCGGTGCTAATCACCGGAGTATCGGTAAACACGGATCAGACTCCAGCCGCGTTCAAGCAGGTTCGCGTTCATTTGTCGGTGCGTGGGACCAAGCGGGTTTATCCGGCAATTACTGACGCCAACGGCAACTTCTCCGTCACGTTCCGTCCGTTACCCGGCGAGGGCGGGACCTACACGATCGGCGCTGCCCATCCCGGAGAGACGACCGTCCCCGTGCAAGATACCTTCAAGCTAGTCGGCATGAGGGCCGAACCAGCATCAGAAGCGATAAGCATTCAGGAAGCCGACACGTTCACAGCAAAAACAATCGCCATACAAAACCTTTCTGATACACGCTTGACCGGAATTGCCGTAGAGGTAATCAACGCCAAACCAAATTTGGAAGTCGTCGCTCGGATCGTCGGTAATGGAGATCTAGTCGAACCGAACTCCTCGATCGCCGTCGAATACTCGGTTCGCGCCACCGATGCGACCTTACAGAATTCGGAATTCCAGTTGCGGATTGTTAGCAGTGAAACACCGGCAATAATGGTTCCCGTCCAAATTCGCGTCGTGCCGCTCGTTTCCCGTCTGGTTGCAGATACCAATCAAATCGCCAACAGCATGCTGGTTGGTGGACAGACCTCAATCGAATTCAACGTCACCAATACTGGCGGAAAATCGACCGGCGGATTGGAAATCGAGTTGCCGTCTGGCGCCGAATGGATTTCACTCGCTTCATCGCCAAAACTGAATCCATTGGGGCCCGGCGAATCGACACCGATCACACTTCTTCTGACCCCGCCAGAGCATCTTCCTCTAACCGTTTACAACGGTACCTTAATCGTCCGCAGTGACGACTCAGAGTTGATTGTCCCCTTCCGTTTCCGTGCAGTTTCGGAAGGCACCGGAGATCTTCGAATCTCGATCACCGACGAATACTACTATTTCACCGAAGGCAAACCACTCGTAAAAGACGCAACCGTACGTTTACTCGATCCATTTACGGGCAAGGAAATCGTTTCGAGCAAAAACGCAGTTAACGCAACGTCTGGACTTGGTGCATCGACAGCAGAAGGCGAAGCATCGATCACGATCGATGCTGACGGGCGTGTCACGTTTCTAGGCATTCCTGAAGGTGCCTACACGGTAGACATCAGATCCAATGATCACAAACCATATCAAGGATCGGTCTATGTAACATCAGGAGAACTTCAGTCGGAACAAATCTTCGTCTCCCGCAACTTGGTCGAATATACCTGGACGGTAGAGGAAATTGAAATTGAAGATCGCACGAAAATCGAGATCGACGCGGCATTCGAAACGAACGTGCCCGCACCAGTTGTCGTCGTTGACGGACACATCGACTTAGCTGACTTGACAGTTGTAGGGCAGACGAAGCAATTCGATTTTAAAATCAGCAATCATGGTCTGATCGCAGCTGAAGACGTCAAGTTTGAATTTGGTTCGCATCCCTTTTACGAAATCATTCCTTTGATTGATGTCATAGGAACACTTCCCGCTAAAAGTGAGATCATCGTACCTGTCCTAGTCCGTCGCGTTGAGAGCGGACAAGTTTCTAACTCGCAACTAGAACAATCTTTTGGGTTACCCGCTTTTTCTCAACACGATGCTGAGGGAACGGCGGACGTGCCGTGCACCATCGAGGCGAGACTTTCCTATACCTATGTGTGCGGTCCGTTCGGTATCTACGTTCCCGTCCCGATCGCGATTATCAACGTCTACGGCAACTGCAACGTTCCCTCGCCCGCTAAGTTTGGCGATGTGATCCAAGCTAGCCCCGGCAGCACCTACATTTCGAGTCCCCAGGTCAAAACAAAACGTACCGCCAGCGAGTGCGATGATTGCGAAACAGAAACGTGGACCTTTGACCTCGACAATTCAGCGGGGATGAAGCTTTTACTTTCCGAAGCTGTCGAAACATTGGATAACACACCTTGGTTAGACAATCTCAGCATCAACCCTTCAGGCTCCGTTTCGGTTACTCAATGTTGCGACGATGGGCAATTCGGGGGTTACGCTTGGGGTGCAGCCGGTACTGCTGATGTGGATTTTGGGCTGCAAATCCCGGTCCCCTATCTCTCCGTCTCGGGAGAGAAACAAATACCGCTCTTTTTCGGAGCGGAGGCCGAAATTGATTTTGCTGCCGGCGTAGTTCTAACGGCCGATATCGAAGCTGTTTTATCTGGTTCTGTTGCGTCGGATTGCGACTTCGATGATCTAACGGGGGTTATTCGTGGTGAAGTCGAAAAGTTCGTACCAGCGATCAATTTCGGAGTCGCCGGCAGCATTGGGTTAAAGAAAGGCGGGGAGTTGTTTCGCGCCGACGCCCAATTCACAGTCACAGTTAGTACAGAAGTGACTGGCTTCTACGAGCGAACGTTTAGCTCCGGAGACGACGTGACTAAATGGTTGATTCAGCACTCCGGATTGCAGGCAGAGCTAATCGCAAAGATTGAGGTCTCGTCAGACCTAGCAGAATTTCTAGGCATTCCCATCGATACCCTTTCCATCAATGACCTTCTCGGCATCGAGCCATTCAAAATCACTGAGGGCGATTGTTACGGAACAGAATGCCCGGCAAGTCCGATAGACACATCCGCCCGGAATAGGACGTTTCCTTCAGAATCGTTGAGTACTTCGAAACTCGCGACAACCGCAACAGACCTGCAGTTCTCCGACTTCGCGGATCTTTCCACGTTCGCAAACCGTCTGGGATTCGACGGACAAGAGGAACTTTTTGATGCTACTGGAGCTCCGTCGAATTCGCTCGATCAAATGACGCCGCAAGAATGGGTCGACTATTTCGATGAAATTGATCGAGTCACAGCTCCGCCGGTTTATGGCGGAGTATGTGCGGCGGTCGCAATCACACTCAGTCAAGACGCCGTGCTCACCCGACAAGGCTTCGAAGCAACACTCGATCTGAAAAACGTCTCCCCCAACCTAATCACCGATCTTCGAGCGACGGTTAGAGTGATTTCGCTCGATGGACGAGATGTGACCAGCTTGTTCGACGTTCGACTAAACGATCTCGTAGGATTCTCTAGTGTCGAAGGTGGTGTTCTTGCACCACAACAACTTGGCAGCGTCTCGTGGGTGATTGTCGCAGCAGATGACGCCGCCCCTGAACCGACCAACTATTTTGTGGCAGGGGAACTCAGCTATCTTGCAAACGGTCAGGTTGTCACGATGCCGTTGGCGCACGCATCAATTCTGGTGAATCCCCAAGCCCAGCTTGAGTTGGACTATTTTCTCCAACGCGATGTATTCGGCGACGATCCGCATACGGGTGAGATTGAACCGTCACGTCCCTTCACCCTAGCGGTTCAGGTTCAAAACAAAGGCGCCGGGGCAGCCAAGAATCTAAGGATCGAATCGGCCCAACCTCGCATCGTTGAAAACGAGAAAGGCCTGCTCGTCGACTTTGAAATCACCGGCACTCGTGTCAATGGTGATGACAGGAAACCTTCGCTAACGGCTGCCTTCGGGGACGTTCAGCCGGGGCAACTCGCGATCGCGCAGTGGGAAATGCTCTCCTCGCTGCAAGGGTTGTTTGTCGACTATAACGCCACCTTCCAACATGTTTCGGCACTGGGAGACAATCGTTTCAGCCTGATCAAGGACGTCCAGATCCACGAATTGATTCACGTTGTCAATGCGGCCCAAGTCGATGGCGACGACGGTTTGCCGGACTTCCTGGTCAATGACTTGCCAGACCCGAACGACTTGCCTGATACGCTTTACCTTTCGGACGGGTCTGTCGTTGAAGTTGCACTCGGCAGCGAGGTAGGCGTTGACGCTCCGCCAGTGATCGGTGATTTGCAAGTTTCCGTGACCACCAACATGGTTCAAGGTTGGTCGTATTTGAAGATGGACGATCCGGGACTCGGCGACTTTTCGCTTTTGTCCGTTATCCGCTCTGATGGCACCGAGTTGCCCCTGCAAAACTTTTGGCAATCTGATCGAACCTTTGTCGGTGGCGGACTAAGGCCGATCTTGGAAAGCAAGATCCACTTGCTCGATTACAACAGCACCGGAACCTACACTTTCGTGTTCTCCAACGGCGATTTGACCGCACCGGCGCTCCTGGAGTTCAGCGGCGTCGTTCCCAATCCCACCTCTCAAGCAATCAACGTCATTGACGCGACGTTCGACGAGCCACTCAACGTTAGCACTTTCAACGGCGACGATGTCACGCTCACCAAAAACGGAACTCCAATTGACCTTAGCAGTCTTTCGATCGTGGCTCAGCCGAATAACACCTACCGCATCAGCGGTCTGGCAGCCTATACGACTGAAGACGCCGTTTACGAGCTTTCTATCGCACTATCGGGTTTGACTGACCAAGTTGGAAACCCCGGCGTCGGGGCGAGATCTTTCCGCTGGGTCAAGGGTGAGACCGCGCCAGCGGTTCTGGATTTAAAAGGCGCACCTTCTGGACTGACAAACGCGGAACTCGATTTCGTCGACATCGAATTCTCGAAAGAGATTGACGGTTCAAGCTTTTCCTATCGCGATCTCTCCCTAGCACGAGATGGCGTTGACGTTGCTGACGACCAAATCACTGTCTCGCAGATCGCTGCTAAGACATTCAGAATCGGAAACCTTACTCGATTGACTGCCGTGGACGGCACCTATCAGTTGACCGTGCGAGCGTCAGGTATCCGAGACGCCGCCGGTCGATCGGGTGTCGGCGATGCTGCCGCGAGTTGGGTTTTGGATGCGACCGCTCCAATTCTGATCGATGCGATTCCCCCGGCAACCAATCCACGAAACATCGCCGTTCAGCAAATCGACTTGCAATTCAGCGAGCCAATCGATGTGGATTCGTTGGATCTAACTGACTTGACCCTGGTGCGAACTGGAACAACAGCCAATTTGATCGCTGGTGATTCCCGTGTGATATTCCAAGATCTCGGCGAAAACCGCTACCGAATCAGCGGGCTTAGTTGGGTGCAAGGCTTTGTTTCCGATCCACAAGTCGCCGAGTTTACATTGTCAGTCAACAGGGCTGGGATCACGGATTTGGCTGGCAACTCGGCATCCGGTACCGCTGTTGTTACTTGGATGCTTGACCTGGATAAACCCGACCTTCCGGCGGACCTGAGACTGTCCACAACTGCCGGTCCGGTGGTGGATGGCAGAGTTAATTCCCGCCAAGCAACCGTGTCCGGGACACTCTTCGAACCCGGCTTGACGGTGGTGATCACGTCCGCGACCACCGGGTCGGAATTGACCCGAAGAACCGTCGAAGGGACCGCGTTTGACTTGCCCATCGAGTTCCCTTCCACCGGACAACATCGCCTTTGGCTTCGTGTGATCGATGCCGCAGGCAATGTCGCCGATACTTCGATTGACAACTTGTTCGTTCGGGAATCCGTTCCCTCGATTCAATTGGTCTCTGGCCATCCAGACGACGTCACCAACGAACCAATTGCGGAACTCTACATCGATTTTGTCGAACCGATTGATGCGAGTTCTTTCTCTATTTCCGCGTTATCGCTGATGCGAGATGGTAGTGCTCAATTGATTGACGATCGCGTGACGGTTTCTGCTGACGCGCAAGGTCGGTCATTTACAGTAGCTGGATTGGGAGCATTGACGACTCTGGAAGGCTGGTACGAGTTTGTGATCGACCTCAATCAGATTGCCAACCATGCTGGGGTGCATGCTTCGGGAACACGTACGCTTCGCTGGAAGACTGACAAAACCGCTCCCATTAGCAACGTCTCTTCATTGTCACCCATCCAAGGGTTGCCAAACTTCGTGCTTCACATCTCTGGAAACGATCCTGACATCAACAATCACGTCACCGGATCATCGATCGTTTCCTATGATCTCTATGTCTCGATCAACGGAGGTGCGGATCAACTCGTTGCGACGCTACCCGCCGAGGCATCGTCGACGACATTTAATGGCCAGGAAAATACCAATTACCGGTTTTACAGCATTGCACGCGACCGAGCGGGAAATGTGGAACTTCCACCGGCAGAACCCGATGCCGAAACCAACGTCGCGAGACTCGGCCCGGCGGTCGAAAATTTAGGGATCCAAGGAATCCTCTCTTCTCGATCGTTCGTCGATCGGATCGAAATTGATTTCTCGGGTGACACGAACCTGGATGATTTGATCCAAGACTCACTGATCAGCGACGCGTTTTCGTTGACGTATCTTGGGGTTGATGCCAACACGGAAACGCCAACGCCATACACCACCACAACAGATCAGTTCCGCTACGACTTCAATTCGGTCACTGGCAGAGGACGATTGACGTGGTCCTTGGACAGCTTTGCCGGTGGTAAGGAATCGCTCGCGGACGGAATTTATATTGTCGAGCTTGACTCCAACTGGGTGACAGACGTTGCCGGCTTCCCGCTCGATGGCGACAACGATGGGACGGGAGGTGGCATTTACCGATTTGAGTTCCACCGTTTGGCTGGTGATGCTGACGGAAACGGGTATGTCGGCCCGTCAGACATGGCGATTGTGTTGAATTCACTCGGCGCGACGCCTTCATCCTCCAGGTGGAACGAAAACGTAGACCTGGATCGCGACGGCGTGATCACGGTCCGCGATCGAGTCTTGGTTGCACGGGCACTGAACAACCAAGTCATTCCCTCGATGCCCCAATTGGCTTCTTCAGACCCGTTGACGCGATTTGACGTCAGCATCGATGGGGAGATCACGACGCTGGACGCATTGCTTGTCATCAATCGATTAGGGCGATTGCAAACTTCTGCAGCCGAAAGTGAGTCGTTGGGTGCATTTGAGGCTGCACAGCAAATCTACGACGTCAATCGGGACGGATTCATCACACCGGTGGATGCACTGCAGATCATCAACCGACTCGCTCGGCAACAAGCAACGGCCAGACCCGCTGAGGCAGAATTTTCCGAGTCAATTCAATTCTCGATGCCAAATTCTGCTGGGGCTCATGATCTGGAACCACCTGTATCAAGTGACTTTTTCAGTAACAACGAGGACGAGGAACGCTGGGACGCACTCGACCTGATCGCTCTCGACATCGCAGGTCTTGCAAAGGCCTAATCAAATTCAGCATACAGCATAAAACACGATGAAATTTCTTGCCCTCTTCGCCTGCCTCATCGCAAACGTTGCATCGCCAGCGAGCGTTCTCGCAGATGCAGTTCAAATCATTGACGCACCGACGACCTACGTTTCCGGAGACAGTCTCGAATTCACCGTTTCAGTCCCCGCAATGACGAACTTATCCAGCTACCAAATCGACATTCTGCTGAGCAGCAATTTTGGCTCGGCGGGTGTGGATTATTCATTCGGCACGATCACACCTGCCTCGCCAGGACTAGGATACGTGTTCGAGTCAAACGACTTCTTCGGTACGGGATTCAACTTAGAATCCGCATCAACTCAAAGACTCTCTCTTTCCGATTTTGATCTTGCGGGAATCAATACTTTTGTTGGCGTCAACGACTACATCGCGACGGTCCAGATTGACATCGCTCGTGACTTCAGCGGTCCGTTACAATTAAGTATTGATGCGAGTCGACTCATTTTCGATGGCCCAGACTTAACCCCAACGCCCGTTGCCGAATTTGACGCGATTCAGAATGCAACGTTCAGTCGTCCGGTGACGCTCATCGCCGCAGTCCCCGAACCAAGTAACGCTATCTTTATCATCGGCGGTCTATCGTCTTTGGGGTTCAGACGCCACAAAAGAACAAAATTCTGAATTCACGCCAACACCACCGCTTGCTCCCGATTCGTTGGCTGTCGTCCCCGATCCATCATCAATAGAGCAACTTGCAGCTATAGCAAAGACTCAACCTGTCAACTGGCAGCGTTTCACATCGGTGGCTGAATTGAACTTGTCGTGGTTACAATGCCTTTCATGCAAACCGCATCTTCAGCCTGGAGTCTTGAGAAGGCCCTGCCCGAATGTCCTGGATCGATTGGTACAACAGCCTTGAAAAGCCATCGTGGACGCCCGAACCGTCCACCATCGGGACGATCTGGCAAATCCTCTACCCAGTCATCTTTCTCACGTTTGGCTTTGTCTTCGTGCAAGCCATCCGCCGAAAAATACCGTGGAAAGACGCCTTGCCGTTCGCCATCAACTTGGTGGTCAACCTGGTCTTCACGCCAATCCAGTTTGGACTGCGCAACCTGCCGTTGGCCGCACTCGACATCTTGGTCGTCTGGGGCACAATCATCTGGATGTTTCTGGCGATCTGGAAACACTACAAATGGGTCGCAATTGCGCAGCTGCCGTACTTCGTCTGGGTGTCGATCGCCACGCTGCTTCAGCTGAGTATTACCTATTGGAATTGGGGCCGATGATGGCCAGCAATTCATCGATCGCAAATACATGGCACCAGCAAGCGATACGGTGAGTTTTGCCAAAGCCTTCCGTCGCTCGGTGACTGGGTCAATGAACGAACATCTTCAAACGGCGAAAGGCTACCTTCTGTTCTTCCTTGAGCAACCATCGCACTTACATACCGCAGGATCGTTGTTCCGTTTCCACTCGTCGAGCGAAAGGTACTTTCCAGTTTTCTTGTCCAGTATCGTGCACCGCTCGTCCATCTTGACCGGTGACATCACGAGTGCTTCTTTCTTGCGATTGAATCCGCCGGTAAGACAGAACAGCACGAGCTTGGTGGCCCCGTCCAACCGGGGCGCGTCGGTAAACAGGTAGCACTTTTCAACCGCGTCCCGATTGAATGGAATCGATTCAAGTTTGTACCAGGGCAGATACGAAACGTCTTTGAAATCAAATCGATAGACGAACGGGTAGCCGTCGTAGGCTTCTGCTTTCGACGTCCCACAGCTCAGGAAATAGCCGTCAACTTTGTCCTTGCCCAACTGCCACCGCAAAGCCGTTTCGTTGAGCCGGCCCCTTTGCGGCGTTGAGTTGATCATGCTTTTGAGATTTTGAACCGCATCGAAAGTCGAACCGATTTGGTGCGGCTTGAACCCGCCCCTGTCCTCGTAGACTCGCGGGCAGCTGCGGACACCGCGCACCGCGTAGGACTCAAACGTCGGCACGACGTGTTTTGTATACCAATCGAGGTGGGTGCTGCTAAGTCCGCTCGCGTTGCCCGTTATCTGCCGCGTAACCGGCGATTTCGCCGTAACCGTAGCCGCGGTGGCCTGGGATTTGACTGCCGAAAGCTTCGATTGATTCCAGGGCTTCTTGGACACCGAAGTTGGCGAGGCCTTCACCGCCCGCTTGGACGCAACGACAGACGGACTTTTCATCCTCCGTGAAACGGTCGTGCAACCAAGGCACAAGTGTTGTCCACCGCCCCCAATCCCCTTACACCAAATCATTCCATTCTCGCACGGCATGACTTAACTCCAGTGAGCGACCAAATCGATTCATTGAAAGCACCGTGTTGCCGATCGACTTCACGGACCACGAATGTGTTTGCAACGGTTGGGGTGGAGCAATCGCCAGAGAACACGCACGAGTCGGCTTTTTGTCGCCGTCAGGACGTCGCGTGAAGGCTCCTGCATCCCAGCCGCAAGAACCTTCCGCGATTGATCGAAAACCTAATGGAAGAAATTCGAATTCGCGAGAAGAACTCAAACTGCAACAAACGTCCACCGGCATTTCCTTTGGTTTTTTGGCATGACGGTCTCTGCCAACTGTCGCCAAAGCGCCAGCGACTGAATTAAAACGCAACGTCGCCAAGGCGCAAGGACGCAGAGCCCAACAGCCCCATCACCTCGTCTTCCTTTGCGTCTTCGCGCCCTTGCGTCTCTGCGTTTCTTTCAAAACTGCAGACCGCGCCGTTCACCGAGAAAAATTCGTTCGTTGCTGACCATCAGCCGAACGCTGTCAGTATCGGAACGATCCAGGCATTTCGTCTCTCGATGACTTTCTCCGCGCGGGACGGCGTTTTGATCGCGTAATCATCTTTTGGCCGAAGGCCATACGCAACATAGGCTGGGGCATCGCCCCAGTTTCCAGTTGGCCAAACGCCAGCGTTGGCTGAAGGCCACGAACGCTGCTACGTAGCCGGCATGAGCAAGTAAAATTGACCTTCGGCCAATCAGCACCGTAGGTCAAAACGCTCTCGCAACGCATCATCGATTTGGAATCCAAAGTCAACGAACACCTCCGCAAGATGGGCTTCGCAGCCGAATTGGCGGGAGAGGCCCGAAGAGCAACGAGATCGGCGAAGTAGAACTCGATTTTGAAACGCTCGTTTCACAACTTCGGCTCATCCACCAGGAAGCCCAAGCGAAAGCAAATCGGAGCCTCAATCGAGCACTTGTCGTAAGGAACTGGCTGCTCGGTCAACGGATTTTTGAGTTTGAGCAGCGGGGAGCTGATCGGGCCAAATACGGCAAGATGCTGACGGAAAGCATCTCTCAGCGTCTGAAGCCACTGGGACGAGGCTTTTCAAAGCGTTCGATCGAGCAATTCCACCGTTTCTACCGCGATCTTGGACATCTGGGAATTGCGCAGACAGTGTCTGCGCGATTGGGAGTGAGTGACCAGGCTGTTCAGATTGCGCAGATGGTGTCTGCGCAATTACCGTCCGCCGGGCACACTGAATCGGGTGCGCCGCATGTAAAAGCGGTTCCGCTTTCCTGGTCCCACTACGTCACCTTGCTGACGATCGACGATGCCGATGAACGCCGCTTTTACGAAATCGAAGCCAGCAAGAACAACTGGGGTGTTCGCGAACTCAAGCGACAGCTGGCCGATTCAAAGTGACAGCCCCGAAAACGAAACGCTATGGGAAGGGAGAAAGAATTGTTCCACTGTTCCCCGAGCTCAGTCGCGAATTGGTCGACCTATTCGGCTTGGTGAAGCCCGGAATCGAAAATTCCGCCGATGGATACGTCATTTCACGCTATCGTGACACTGAGGCTAATCTACGAACAACATTCACTAGAATTGTCGCCCGAGCTGGGGTTGCGAAGTTTCCCAAACCGTTCATGGCACTGCGAGCCAGTCGCCGAACGGAACTCGAAAGAGATGGGCGATTCCCGAACCACGTTCTGAATGATTGGTTTGGGCATAGCGGTGCGATCGCTGAAACTCATTACCTGCAAACGACCGAAGCAGACTTCGCCGAAGCAGCGATTGGCGACCCCGCTGGTTCCGTAGGGCAATTGGTAGGGCAATCCCTGGGGCGCCCCGAGCAACCTACGGCCACGCACCAACGAAAAAAGCCCCGTAACAACGGGGCTTTGATGACTGCTTGTGGCTCAGGATCGGGCCTGAAGTACACCCCAGAGGATTCGAACCTCTAACCTTCGGTTCCGTAGACCGGATGTACTCTCAGGCTAAGCCTTTGACGAGCAACGACTTCCGGATTGATCCTGCAGAGGCTTGCACCGTGGCTTGCACTAACCAGCGACTGCTTATGGTATGCAAAGCATGGGAGCGTCTACCGGAGCCGATTAAGTGCGTGATAGAGATACTTTGCTCGCAATATAAGACGTTGGAAGATCCCACGAACTGAGGCCGTAGCAGTCAAACAGGCTGAGTCGTAGACGCCAAATCAATGTAAGCGGTTCAATAAATTGCCAGCAGAGACAACAAATAGGCACCGCCAAATCTCTAATTTGCTTATTGCACTTAATTAAAGCGAGTTGTATAACCGGAAATTATGAAGCCGCAAGCCGGAGACAAAATCGCTGTGAGGGCCACGAAAGAACGAGGGATCGTCATTAGTGTGCATGGTGACAAGCTGCGAATTAGCCTCTCTACGGGAGAAACGCTAATGGTCCAGGAATCGGAGCTTACAAACTTTAGCGCGGCGGCTCGGAAGGCATGGCAAAAGATGCCAAAACGGAGAGTGGGTCGGCCAAAGGGAACTGCAACTTCGGATAGAGTGTCGGTAACACTTCGAATTAGCCGCGATACTTGGGAACGATTTCAAGCAGCAGAATCAGCAGGGAAAATTGTTGATCGAACTGCCACCGTGAATGAATGGATTCGAGAAAAGCTCGACGAAATCGATAAGTAGCAATCAGCCCCAAACGATAAGGGAACTTCGTGGCTCAGAACTCATCAATTGAGTGGACCGAAGCAACGTGGAATCCAACGACAGGTTGCACAAAGGTCAGTCCTGGATGCAAACACTGCTATGCCGAACGCATGGCTCATCGCTTGAAAGCGATGGAGCAGCCTAGGTATGAAAACGGGTTTCAGCTCACGCTTCAAGATGATGTGGTAAACCTTCCTTTGAAATGGAAAAAGCCGAAGACCATTTTTGTAAATTCAATGAGCGATCTCTTCCACCGAGATGTTCCTGATGAGTTTATTTCGCGTTGTTTTGAAGTTATGAACGAGGCATCGCAGCACACATTCCAAGTCCTTAGTAAGCGTCCGCAAAGAGTTGCAGAATTGGCGAGCTCGCTACCCTGGCCGAAGAATCTTTGGATGGGGACAAGTGTTGAGACGGTTGATTATGTCGATAGGATCCGGATTCTGCAAACCGTGCCAGCGGCTGTTCGATTTCTCTCAGTAGAACCGTTACTAGGTCCTATTCCTCGGATGCCGCTGAAAGGAATACATTGGGTGATCGTGGGTGGTGAATCAGGGCCAAAGTCGCGACCGATGGAGATAAAATGGGTCAGAATGATCCGTGACCAATGCTTAAATAAAAAAACACCATTTTTCTTTAAGCAGTGGGGTGCACATGGCCCAGATGGCGTGCGAAGATCAAAGAAGCAAAATGGCCGCGAGTTAGACGGTGTCGAATGGGATCAAATGCCAAATGCCGAATGAACAAAAGAGTTTGCTGCTGGGCGGAGACGCTGACGCTTCTCAAGTTAAAAAAAAGACAAAAACCAAGAAAGAGCTTTACGAATGGAGTATTGGAAAAGAGCCACCTCTCTTAGGGCTGCACAGCATCTCAAAACATGAAGTTTTGGAAGCCTATATTAAAAAATATGTTTCCATTCTTACAAAAAACAAGTGCGCAGATCAGTTGATGCTCTCACTTGTAGATGGATTCGCAGGGGGCGGTGTCTACACGCACCCTGAGACTCAACAACGCATTCCAGGGTCACCAATATTAATGTTGAATGCGATCGCGGAAGCGGAGGTCGAGGCAAATCTCGGGCGCCGAAAGCCGTTTCGCGTCAATGGTCAATTCTACTTTGTTGAGCGTAGCGCGTCGACAATCGAGCATCTCAAAAAGGAAGTGAGCAATGCTCCATCTTCTGCAAATAGAATGGAAAACATTCATTTCATCGCTGGGAACTTCACGGAAAACCTAGATAAGATTATTGCTAAGATTAAATCGAGGGGAAAGGCTCATCGCGCAATCTTTCTTTTGGATCAGTATGGCTATACAGCGGTGCCAATGGCGGACATCAGACGGATTTTCTATGAACTGCCACGAGCCGAAGTGATTTTAACAATCGCGGTTGATTGGTTGACCCACTTCGTAAATGAGTCGGAGAGTTTTAAGAGAGCGCTTAAACGCCTTGAATTGGAGCGTTATCAGGATCTTTTTGTTCGAATTCGCGAGGATCACGGCAGAGACTGGCGAGCAGAAATACAGCATATTCTTCATGGCCACTTCCATCAAAGTAGTGGCGCGGAATGCTACACACCGTTTTTCGTTAATTCGGTTGACTCAAATAGAGCGTACTGGTTGCTTCATTTTTCGAAGCACTCTACAGCGAGAGATGCAATGATGGAATTGCACTGGGATCTTAACAATCATTTTGAGCATTTCGGAAAAGCGGGATTTGGGATGCTCTGCCTCGGCTTCGATCCCCGGCAGGTTCCTCTACAAAACCAGCCAACCTTTGCGTTCGATAAGGATGCAAGAGAGTTGACCCGGGAAGCGCTATTGATTGAAATTCCAGAAAAACTGAGCGAATTTGGAGGATCGACGCCATACCAGATGTTTTTCGACAGAAACGTGAACGATACTCCCGCAACAAAAGCGATGATCTCAGATGCGATTCGCCAACTTGCGAAAGACAAAGACATCGAGATTTTTTCGGAAAATGGAAAACAGCGAGCGTGTGACGTAAAGCTCAATGACACGGACCGGATCCGACTCGCGCAGACGGAGACATTCCTTCTTCGCAACATCAAAGACTAGCCATCATTTGCTTCCTACCCTGGTTCACACTTTTCACAACCAATGATCGGCCCGTATAGCTGCTGCGGTAGGGCAACTGGGTGGTGGGTCTTTGATATCGGAGCGGGCCGGTCTTCTGGAAAATCAGCGGCGAAGCCGGCGTATTCTCTTCGTCTGCCGCTCGGTGGGCGTTTGTTGTGGTGGCTCTTTTGACTCATCGCGACCGGTCAAGCGGAAGGGGCCGGAACGCGATTCGTTAGCCGCCCGCAACTGATCTCTCTTGGAACGCTCTTGTTCCGTGCCCCTGTAGCCGGTCGTGATGAGTTGAAAGAGTCCACCAACCCCGTTAGGCGACTAAAAGCCGTCGGTAGCAGGGGAATCTGCGGTGGTTATGCAATCATGAAGATGTCAAGAAAAGACTCTATTTGCTGCCGGGTGCGTATTTGCATTGGCGCCGGGTTTATATACGATCCGAAATAACCACAACAACGCGGGAGGCGTCATGGGCAAGAAAAAGCAAGCCAGATCGGTGAACGATGGCAAAGTCAGGCTGGAAACCAGAATCGATCCCAAGATCGCGGATCAGTTTCGAGCGATCGCAGAAGAGGCTGGAGTTAGCGTCAACCAAATACTTCAAGGATTGATTATCTGGGCTACGGATAACGCCGTCCAGGGAACACCGGTGGAAACGGACGCAGGAGAGCTATACGCGGAGCCACGGCCCGGTTGCCTGTTCGTTGGTCAAGAGTCGTTCTTTACCGACGAGGAATTTGACGAGAACGGGCAACTGATCGCGCCTACAAAGTTGGTTCCCGGTGTGGTGCACCTCGTGCTGGACTTCTCGGTGCAAAACGCAATTCGAACACGGGCAAATCGGGGTCAATAGGCATTCCGAATTGCATACGAGAGGCGAACGAAGCTGAGCGGCTTGAGCGAAGCTTGAGTGAGCCGAACGATGGCAAGTTAGTTTTACGGTCTGTTTTTCCAAGGAAGGAATGATGATAGAGAAACTTCAGAGCGCGTTTGATTCCCTGGCTACGTTCCAAGACTGGGCTGATACGGACGATCCCTGGATCACCGGCGATCAGTGCCAACAGTTGCTGAATGATCCGAAATTCGTTGAGCACGTTGACCGATTCAGCGAGGCCCTAATCGCGCCGTTTTCATTGAAAGACTTCCTCGACTCCGAACCTGACGGGGCGCAAAAGCTTGGTTGCTTCCTCGGGGCTGTGCTTGGCGTTATCTGGGAACAGGGAGGTCAGCCAAATGAGTAACGATGAAACGCGGTTCGAGATTCAGGGTGGGCACCATAGTAACACCCACCCTCATAGTAGTCAGTTTGTGTTGGACGATGGAACCGTTTGTAAAGTGCGTGGTGACTATGACTGGTTAATGTTTTCGGTTGGTGTTGATTGGATACCTTTGAAGCAAGAAGTCCTTGTTGAGTTGTTGGACGAAGGTAAATCGAAGCTACATCAGTCGAATGAAGAGAGCGTGGTTGTGATGGTGCCAGAATACGGAAATTTGGTGCTGTTCCGAACTGGTGTCCGGTGGGGCGGGCCTCATGGCGAATACTTCGATTACCGGCTACGCATTGACGGTACCGAAGTTCTCATGAGCCGACGACAAGAACGCAGCGAGACTCGGCCTCACTTCGTTGTGGACATCAAAGGTCATGACTGTTTGCTACACGGAGCAGTCAACCGATACGATCACATGTGTTTTGCCATCGAGTCGCTTGGCTGTCGGATTCGATGGGATAAGATAAATCGTGCAGACTTGACAATGGATGTCATTGGCTTAGCTGTGACGGTCCTCCAAAAGCTATTCACGGACCGCCACTTTATTACCCGTTTTCGCTCATCGGACGCAAAAAACGATCCAATTAATAATCGACGAACAGGTATCGAAGCTGGTAAATCGCCGTGTCGTTTGGCCATCTATGACAAGCGTTTTGAAACGCTTCACCGAAAAAGCCCGGAATATCAAGCGGCGATGATTCAGCGTCGTTGGGACGGGGCAATACCGGATCGGGCAACACGGATTGAATGGCAGTTGCGGCGGGAGAAGCTGAAACAGTTCGGGATCACAAATGTGATGGATCTATTTGATCGTTCGCAGGCTGTCTTTGAAAAGCTAATGACAAAGATGCTTCGGCTGACAAAAGAGCCAGTGGATCGGGTCAACAAAAACCAATCGCGGGCCGAGACTCATCCGGTTTGGAAACATCTGATAAACTCGATACCGGCGATGTACGCGGGAATCATTCGGGATCTGGAGCCGATTGATCGCAGTAAAATCGATGCATCAATGGCACTTAAGACGGGGCTTGGTCACTTCAAAAGTGCTTTCAGGTCCTATGGTCTTCAATTCTCCAATTATCGCGAGATGCTCGACGCGATCGTTGCTGTTTTGGAGGAGCTTGGCAACACCGACGCGGGTGGAGAAAAGTACCGAGAGCGTGTCTTGCGACTGTACACCAACGACCTCGTAGCAAAGGGGCTTGATGATGCAGCCTGATACTAAATTGCTACCGCGATTGCTGACAGCGAAGGAAGCGGCAAAGTTCTGCGGAATCTCCACCCGAACGCTTTGGCGCTGGGTGAGTGGGCGGCGAATCATTCAGCCGCTGCATATTGGTGAAACGAGGCGATGGGATCGCGCCGCTCTTGAACAATGGATTGAATCTGGGTGTCCGAAAGTTGAGGGCTAACGATGGCGTCTCTTTTCAAACGCAGTTACACAAAGCTTGATAAAGCGACCGGTAAACGCGTCAAGAAACTGACCAAGAAGTGGTACGGGCAATTTGTTGACGAGAACGGCCTAACGCAACGCGTGCCATTGTGTACGGACAAAGACGCTGCCCGATCGATGCTGAACGATTTGATTCGTAAAGCGGAACGCTTGAAGGTAGGCCTGCGACAACCGGAGGAGGATCACGCCGTTCGGCCGCTTTCGATTCACCTAGCCGACTACAAGCGGTTTCTGATTGACAAAGGAAGCTCGGAGAAACACGCGGACCAAGTACATAAGCGACTGGTTCGCCTTATCGAAGGCTGCAACTTTCGATTCATTCCTGACATCGAAGCGGCAAAAGTGCTCAACTGGTTGGCAACCGAACGACGCACCCAAAAGCGGTTCTCGATTCGAACAAGCAACTTCTATCAAGACGGCGCTAAGTCGTTTTGCAAATGGCTGGTGACACATCACCGTGCAAGCGTAAATGCTCTATCGAGCCTGCAACGCATGAATGTCGAAACAGACATTCGCCACGAACGACGGGCCTTGCAGAAAGAAGAATTCGACCGTCTGATTCACGCGGCTCATCACGGTGGCGTTCTTGAAGGGCTACCAGGTCCGGACCGCGCGATGCTTTATATCCTCGCCGCATGGACAGGCTACCGGCGTAGCGAACTCGGCTCACTGACCGACGCAAGTTTTGATCTCGAGGCTGCGGTACCGACTGTTTCGATCCAAGCGACGATCAGCAAGCGGCGTAAACGGGATCGGTTGCCACTGCACGCCGAAGTGGTTGAGCTGTTTAAGCAATGGCGAGCAACGAAAAGCATTGCCTCTGGCGAACCACTGTTCCAGTTGTCCACGCCCAGCGGCTATCCACGCAAGACCGCGAAGATGATGCGTGTTGATCTGGCGAACGCGCGGGAAGCGTGGATCGATGAAGCGGAAACCGATCAGGAACGAGAACGCCGCAGGAATTCGGATTTCCTTCAGTACAAAGATGGTGACGGAGTCTTCGCGGACTTCCACAGCAACCGGCATACGTTCGTAACCAATCTGGCGGCTAGTTCGGCCAATCCGAAGATCACGCAAACGCTGGCGAGACACTCCGACGTCAACCTGACCATGAACGTCTACAGCCACGTGGCGGTGCAAGAGCAGGCCGAAGCGGTTGGAAGACTTCCGGCACCACCAAAGATGGTCGCGGCGTCAGATCGGCTTGCACAGCCAGCACCGGAACAGATCGGCAGCGATTCAGACGATCGGCTTGCACTAGGGCTTGCACTAAACGCTGGCTCGGCCAGTCATCAGGTGGCACAGGGTGACATCGAGCAGCCCGAAAAAGCATCGATGCAAGAAGCTGAAAACAGCGTAAAACCCAATAAAAAAGGCACCGAATGTCATCAGATGACGCTCGGTGCCTCAGTACACCCCAGAGGATTCGAACCTCTAACCTTCGGTTCCGTAGACCGATGCTCTATCCAGTTGAGCTAGGGGTGCAGCTGATTTGCTGTGCCTGATCGTTTGTCAGGCGGGCCTGTCTTGGCCTTGGGTGCGAGAGTTTAGCGGAGCTCTTCTCGTTTGCAAGCCGACTCTTGGCAGTTGTTAATTTTTTATTTGCAAACCCGTTCCGCCGCTCTCACTGCCGGTGTTTGGGAGTCTATCGGACACGCCCTGGTTCGGACTTCAGTTTTTATTTTCCTCCGCCAATCGCACCAAAAAGCCAAACGGCTCCCGACCAATCACCCGCACACGACTCCCCGCTTCGATCGACCCTCGGTCCGTTTTCGCCGGATATTCTTGTGCACCACCGGCCCCCTGATCCAAAGCGATCGTTCCATACGGCGTCAGATCCGTCCGCGCGATGGCATGCCCTGGAAAGTTCTCCGAAGCACGACCGAGCGTTGGCAACTGGCCGCCCTGCGCATGATTCGCTGCGCCGCCTTGGTTGACATTTCCATTCGGCTTTTTCTTGCGAGACTGGTCCCGCTCGCAGTCCATGCAATAGCCGCAGCATGGGTCGCAGGGACAGCAATGCATCGTCCCGATACAGCCTTCGGACGCACAAGCACCTTCGCCCGCGTCACAACAGCAACAAAGACAATCGCAATCACAAATTCCACGCTGCAGCCGCGGGGGTGACAGCCAAATTCGCTGCCGATCCGCAATGCGCTGCTTACGTGACTTCGCAAAGCCCTCCTTGTAGAGGCCGATCTTACCCACGACTGTCTTAAGAACGGCCGTCGACATTGGGGCGCCAGTCTCACCACGCTCGGCAACCCACTGATCAATTTGGAAACCAAGTTGACAGAGTTGCTGCTGCGAATAGCTGAGCGCATCGATGATTGCGTGTCGGTCCGGAAGGGGATTGAATTCCCCACGCCGCCGGTCCGTGTCGTAGTCGACGGCACAATCGAACGCGATCAACGCACGACCGATCTGTTCGCCAGCTTCTTTAAATCGATCCGCGAGCGTTGGTCCCACGGATTGGTTCATTCTCGCGGCGATTGCCTGCGGTGCCAACTGAAACACTTCGGCAAAAGCAGCCCCCGTCGGTCGGCAGTACTCTTGCAGTCGAACTTGATGCCTAGGTTCAGCACGACCAGATTGCTCTTGCTCGAGATGCTTGGACAAGATGCGTTCCAGCCGGTGCATGAAGCCAGCATCCAACGCATCGAAGAATCCTTCGCTTTGTTGCCACGCCCTGCGATACAGTCGACGCAACGCCCGAGCCACGATGGACCTTCGGTCGCGAACGTCATCATCCAACTTCGTCCGAATCAATAAGACCGTTAAAGCCAGATCAAATTCCAACATCGCATTCAGTCCAACTGACAGACCGCTGCTTCCGAGATGTTGACTGGCCTGGCCGGGGAGCTCCGAGTACGAGTTCGAGAGTGGCGAATGCCGGCGTTGTGCTTTACAGCAAGTGACGGTGTTGGCATCTGGTGCGGGCACCACCCCCAAGTCAACCGCCAAACAATGCAGCCAGACGGCTTCATAACTGACGAACGGAAGCAGGCGGAAACCGTGACGCTCGCGCAGAGAACTGCACACCGTCGCATAAACTTGGCGATACCGGCGATCGCAACTACTGCCACGTAAAAACCCAAACAACGAATCTTCTCCAAGTCAGTCTGCCAATCGCAGGTCAAATCGCACCTTCCCCAGCACGCGCCCTGCCCGCGCCGATTCTAAGCAGGGTCGAAACGACGCGTAGGGCGGGCGCGAAATTGCATCGCACAAGCAAACCACTTGCACATAAGCCAATCGCACAGTGAAGTCCCGCAGTGAACTCCAGCGGTATCGCACGCTACTTTCGGCGGAGCGAAAGGCGACAGTCGATCATCGACAGACGTTAGCCGCCCCCCTACGCAGCTCCCGAATTCTCGCGTGACGATCGCCGCGCCTCGTGGAAAGTCGGCACAGTTTTTCTGACCGTCATCGACGGTGATCGGGGGCGGATTTTGCTGGCCGTTGGATTGGCTTGCAGGGTGTTAAATGGGGCAGTTTGGCGGTACGATTTTCGTCATGACACCAATGATGAAACAGTACCACGAAGCGAAAGCGGCATGCGGCGACGCGCTGCTTTTTTTTCGTATGGGCGATTTTTACGAGTTGTTCCTGGAAGACGCCAAAGTCGCTGCCAATGTGCTGGGGCTGACGCTGACCAGTCGGGATCGCGACAGCGCCAACCCCACGGCGATGGCTGGGTTTCCGCACCACCAGCTGGACGGTTACCTGTGCAAGCTGATCCGCGCCGGGTACCGAGCGGCGGTGTGCGAGCAAGTCGAAGATCCGAAGCAAGCCAAAGGTTTGGTCAAGCGTGAAATCACCCGTGTGGTCAGCGCCGGGACGCTGACCGACGATGGGTTGCTGGATCCGCGTGAAGCAAACTATTTGGCGGCGGTGGTTTTGCATCAGCCCAGTGGCGGCAAGAAGTCTGGCGAAGAACCGGTTGCCGGCATCGCGTGGGCAGAGTTATCCAGCGGTCGGTTTTGCGCAGGCGTTTTCCCCGTCGCACGAATTGAAGACGAGTTGGCTCGTATCGGTCCGGCGGAAGTGATCTATCGCGAGGACGACGCAAAGTTCTCGCCCGATACCACTGCGCCGTGGTCGTGGACATCACGGCCGGCGTGGAGCTTTGCCGAAGACGCTTCGGTGAAAACACTGTGTGATCAGTTCCAAGTCGGGTCACTGGAAGGTTTCGGATTTGGCGACAATGACTCGGCAGCCGTTCGCGCCGCCGGCGCCGTCCTGACGTACTTACAAGAAACGCAGCCAGCAGGACTCGATCACTTCCGATCGATCGCGGCACACCATCGCAGCGGTGTTTTGGAAATCGACGCTTCGACGCGACGCAGTTTGGAGATCACACGAACACTGCGCACGGCATCACGCGAAGGCTCACTCGTCGACGCCATCGACCTGACCTGCACCTCGGCCGGCTCGCGCGTTCTGGCCGATTGGATCGCGGCACCGCTGGTACAGATTGCGCCGATCGAAGCACGTCATGACGCGATCGATGAATTTGTCAAACACGCCAACCTTCGCGGCGACGTTCGTCAAACGTTGAAGCAGACGTTTGACATCACGCGGCTGCTCGCGCGTGTTGCCACCGGCCGAACCGGCCCCCGTGACCTGCTGCAGATCGCGCAGACTTTGTCAGGCCTGCCAGAACTGAAGGCAAAACTTGCCGGACGCGCTCCTAAACGACTGGTGCAATTGGAGTCGCATCTGCACTTGTGTCCTGAGCTCCGCAGTGAACTGGAAAATGCGATCTCCGAGGACTGCAAAGTTTACGCGGCCGACGGAAACTTCATTAAGCCGGGTTACGACGAAGAGCTCGATGCGCTGCGCATGCTGGCTGCTGGCGGCAAGCAATGGATTGCCGAGTACCAACAGAAGCAGATGGACGAGACCGGCATTCCGAACTTGAAGGTCGGCTACAACAAAGTCTTTGGGTATTACCTGGAAGTCACCAACGCGCACAAAGACAAGATTCCGCAAGACTTTATCCGCAAGCAGACGCTGAAGAACTGCGAGCGTTACATCACGCCGGATCTGAAGGAATACGAAGAGAAGGTTCTGTCGGCGGACGACAAAGCGACGTCGCGTGAGCAGTTGATCTATCAAGACCTGGTCAGCTTGACTCACCGACACCTTGTGACACTGGGTGAAGTCGCAACCGCGATGGCAGAGCTGGATGTGCTGGCGTCGCTTGCCGAAATTGCGGCGCAGCGGAATTGGGTACGCCCGGAGATGACGGACGATTCGGTGCTGCGAATCGAAGCCGGACGCCACCCGGTGTTGGACGTGACGTTGCCGCAGGGCGAGTTCGTTCCCAACGATTGCGTGCACTCGCCAGAGACGGGAATGATTTTACTGATCACCGGTCCCAACATGGCTGGTAAGAGCACGTACATTCGTCAAGTCGCATTGATCACGTTGTTAGCCCAAGCGGGTTCGTACGTGCCCGCCAAGTCGGCTTCGATTGGGATCGCGGATCGCATCTTTGCACGCGTCGGCGCGAGTGACGAACTGAGCCGAGGTCAGAGTACGTTTATGGTGGAGATGGTCGAGACCGCGCGGATCTTGAACACGGCGACGTCACGTTCACTGGTGATTTTGGACGAGATCGGACGTGGGACCAGCACCTATGACGGGCTGTCGCTTGCTTGGGCGATCACCGAACACTTGCACGAGCAGATCGGTTGTCGCACGTTGTTTGCGACGCACTACCATGAGCTCACGCAGTTGCAAGAGACACTGCCTCATGTTGCCAACTTGAACGTCGCGGTCAAAGAATGGAACGATGAAGTGGTGTTCTTGCACCGGATCGTTCCTGGCGGTGCGGACAAAAGTTACGGGATCCATGTCGCGCGTTTGGCGGGTGTTCCGGCGAACGTCAATGAACGTGCGAAAGAAATTCTGTCGCAGTTGGAATCCGACCATCTCGATTCGCTGAATCGCCCCACCATTCCTCCGCCGCAAGGCCATAGCGCTGCTGCGGGTGCGTACCAATTGACGCTATTCGGTTTCGCAGATCACCCGGTACTGACTCAGATCAGTCAATTGGATTTGAATCAGATGACGCCTGTCGACGCGATCGCGTTTTTGCAGCAGGCGAAGAAACAGATCGAGAGTAATCCGGCGCTCAAGTAGCTGCCCACGATCGCTTCACCCCAGCAGCGTTTGGAGCAGCGACTGTTGCTCGAGACACTGAGCCAGTTGGGGCATGCCCAGTTTCTAGCTCAAGGGCACACGGTCCTAGCTCAAGGCTACACGGCTCGTATAGCCTTATGCGATGGACCTGTTTTTTTGCCCGGTTCTTGACCGATGCACCGTCCGGCCAATCTAAACGAGCAAGCGACGAAGCTTCAGAGGTGCTCGGCCCACCCGATCAGGCGACGGGAGCGATCAACAGACGTTTCATCGCATTTCTTAGATTTTTACTGAAAATCGCCGGTCACTCGGAAACCATGGGCGAAGTGCGTGGTTTCAAACAACGTAGGCTGACCGACCGACAGCAAAAATGGGCTGCACGGGTGGGCTAGACGGGGTGGTCTTTACGGGCGTTGCTGCCTTGAATTGACTCGCCAACCGCGACTCGATGTCGACGTCGCACCGTCAAAACAATTCTTCCCTCTTTTCTGTTCCAACTCCTGGGAATTTGAACCAATGAAGATGAAGCAACTTTCGATGGCACTGTTGTGCGCGGCCATCCTTTCGATGATCGCAACCGACGCATCGGCACAACGTGGTGGGCGCGGCGGATTCCCAGGCGGTGGCCCTGGCGGACCCGGCGGTTTCGGTGGCGGAATGGGTGGTGGCGGCGTCCTGGGACTGCTGCGAATCGATGAAGTCAAAGAAGAAATCGACCTGCTTCCAGATCAAGCAGCAGCGGTTGAAAAAATCAACGAAGGCCGCCCAGAAATGGAACGCCCAGACCGGAACGGTGGCGGTTTTGATCGCGAAGCCATGGCAGAGCGTTTCGAAAAGTTCCGCGGCGAGATGGAAGCGTTCAACACCAAGGCAACCGAGCAACTGGAAGAAGTTCTCGACCCAGCCCAAATGGAACGCCTGCAACAAATCGAAGTCCAAGTCGCTGGCATCCAAGCGTTGCAAATCGAACGCGTTGCGAAAGCTCTCGAATTGAGTGACGCTGATAAGAAAAAGATCGAAGAGACGACCAACGAAGGCCGTCAAGAACTGTTCGCCAACATGCGTGAAATGTTCCAGTCTGGCGATCGCGACAGCATCCGGGAGAAGATGCAAACCGCGCAAAAAGATCTGGAAGACAAAGTCATGGGTCTGCTGACCAGCGAGCAAAAGAAGCAATTCGAAGAACTCAAAGGCAAGCCATTTGAAATGCCAGAACGCGGTGGCTTCGGTCGTGGCGGACGTGGACAAGGTGGCCCAGGAGGCGCTGGTGGATTCGGCGGCCGTGGCGGACGCGGTGGCGACAACGGCGGACGCCAACGAGGCGGACGCCCTGACGCCGAGTAGGCTGTTAGGCAAGCTGTTCGAACGTTCTTTCATCGCAAACGCAACCTGCTGGCCTGAACGTCGAACCTATCCAGACGAACGTTGACTGCAGCGAAGCGCTCCGCTGCGGACGACCAGGGACAGGTTTTCCATTGAAACCCTGTCCCGTTTTTTTTGCGCATCGTCGGTTTTTGAGCTCCAACGGCGTGACGGTGGATGCTTTTGGTCGGAAGGGAAACTAAACTTCAAGTATCGAACGCCCTCCTTCCCCATCCCGTTTTGTCCCATGCTGTTTGTCATTCCATGGATCGCATTGATGGTTGTCGCGATCATCGCGGTGCCTGTCGCTGCCAAGCTTTCTCCTTCGGCCCCCTCGCCAGCACCGGTGAATGAGCCACAAGAAGAGAGTTTCGAAGCTGACGACGATGCCATCGTCACCGATGACTTCGGTGGTGACGCCGACTTTGGCGGTGGCGGCGAGATGCTCGGCGACGACGCCTTCGCTGAATTTCAGTAGAGATTTCCGCTCAATCGCCTGCTATTGAGACGCCCGGCGTCCCGCGTCGCCGACACCCCAACGGCAAGCGACTCTGATCCGAGCGGTCAAAGGGCAATGCGGAATCGCAGCTCCCTCTTCTGCACCGCGACTTCGATCCTATCCGCCCGACTGAAAATGTTGCCAAAGGCGCGATCTACCTTCGCTGGATCGAAGCGCGTTCCCCCATCGCTCGGAAGCGGCCCGCGAATCCATCCGCTGATGGAGAGCGCTTGACCAAAAAGCGCTTCAGGCTGGATGGTGAAAACATACAACGATCAGGTCAACAATCGGAGTGGACACTTAGGCGTTGAGACACTTTCGGCGGCGAATTGGCAAAATCGCTGTTAAGAACTGACGTATTGCGGTCGAAAACAGGTGTGCAAACGAGTCGCAAGTGGCTTGCTAGCGAAAGGAAGTTAAGGATCGGAAAACAAATCTGAGAAAACTGCTCAGAGGCCGTTGACCCTGCGAACTTTGGCCCATATCTTCCTCCCCATCAGCCCACGGCAACGCGGGCGACTCACGGCGGAAACGCTGAGAGGAGCTGAAACGAGGCGTTCAGCGACGAGAGCTTCAAAAAAACATTTCTGAAATTCTCGAGAAGACCGGTTGACGACACGAACTGTCGCCCGTATCTTCCCGCCTCGCTGATCGGCAACCGACTGACGCACTGCGGTGCTTCGCTCGGCTGCGGATAAGCAGCGTCTTCCGAGACGTGCCTGAAAGGGCGAACGCCGGAACATTGATATTTGACAATTTGGTTGTTTGGTAATTGGCATCAGTAATCTGCCAAGCGGTTTTAACGAACCA